>NZ_JBHSBI010000020.1:0-178991 GCF_042650645.1 Nonomuraea purpurea | reverse complement strand
CTCCCACGGATTCCAGAGCAGCGAACTGAGGAAGCATTCGCTGGTGGGTCTGCGGTCCTGCGTGAAAGATAGCCATCTGGAATTGCACCTCCAAAGATGATGACTAGGGCTGGTCAACGCGGGGCTTCAAAGCACCAGGCGGCACCTCAAGCCCCCTCCTTCAGGAGGGGGGTCGTTGACGGCGGAAGACTACGGGTTCGCTCCGACTATTCGCCTGCTTGCAGCTTGGCCAGGCGGTTTTCGAACATGCGGATGACCTCGGGACGCGCCGTCGTGGCGCGCTCGTACGCCACGAAGTCGGTGATCTGCTCGGCGGTCTTGCCGCGCATCCTGGCGCGCAGGGAGGCGACGGTCAGCTCGGAGTAGCCGGGGAGCGGCTCGGCCAGGTCCGCCTTGGCGGCGGGTTCGTCGGCCTTGGGGGAGGCGACGGGCTCCGTCACGACGGGCTTCTTGGCCGCGGCCTTCTTCGCGGCGGGCTTCGCGGCCGGCTTCTTGGCCGTGGCGGGCTCCGCCACGGTGGCCTCGGCGGTGGCGGCGGGCTCGGCGGCCGTGGGCTCGGTGACGGCGGGCTTCGCCGCGACGGGCTTCTCGGCCGCGGCGGGCTTCTCGGCGACTGCGGGCTCCGCCACGGTGGGCTCGGCGACCGTCGTCTCGGCGGCGGTGGGTTCGGCGAGCGCGGGCTCGGCCGGGGTCTTGGGGGTGGCGGGTGCGGCGGTGGCCTTGGCGGCGGGCTCCGGGGCCGTGCTCTTGGCCGTCGGCTCCGGCTCGGGGGCCGTGCTCTTGGCGGCGGGCTCAGGCTCGGCGACGGCCGGCTCGGGCTTGCCCGCAGGCGCGAAGATCACCGGGTCGGGCTTGGTCTTGGCGGCGCCGTTCGGCTCGGCGCTGGGACGCGGGGCGAAGATGACCGGCTCCTTGCGGGCGGGCTTGTCCTCCTCGTCCTTCTTGTCGGCATCTTTCTTGTCCGCCGCCGGAGGCGCGGCAACCTGCTCAGCCGCGGAGGGCCGGGAGCCGTCCTGCTCCTCCTCGCCCTTGTCCTTCTTGCCAATCCCCTTGATCGAGTTCTTCATCCGGTCCACGACGAGCAGCGCCTGCCCTGCCGCGCTGAGCGTGGTCTGGACGACGAGGAGCGGAAGATCCTTGGCCTTCTCCTTCATCTCGTCCTTGTTGGTAACGGTTTTGGCGATGTTGCGTATCACGTCGCTGAGGGACATGACGTCTCCCTGGGAGGTCAGTATTGGACGGCCAGTCTGGCGCACCGCGGGCCACCATGCACGCGCGGGCCAGATGGTCGCTCCACGTAGCATAGAAAGCATGGAGCCCCAGACCCCCTCATCCCGCCGAGTACTCGTGGCCAAGCCGCGGGGCTACTGCGCCGGAGTCGATCGAGCCGTGGTAGCGGTCGAGAAGGCTCTGGAGCAGTACGGCGCGCCGATCTACGTACGCAAGCAGATCGTCCACAACACCCACGTCGTGAAGACGCTCGAGGCCAGGGGTGCCATCTTCGTCGAGGAGACAGAAGAGGTGCCCGAGGGCGAGATCGTGGTCTTCTCCGCCCATGGAGTCTCCCCGGTCGTGCACGACGAGGCCCGCCGGCGCGGCCTGCGCACCATCGACGCTACCTGCCCGCTGGTCACGAAGGTGCACAACGAGGCGAAGAGGTTCGCCAACCAGGACTACGACATCCTGCTCATCGGCCACGAGGGCCACGAGGAGGTCGAGGGCACCTCGGGCGAGGCCCCCGACCACATCCAGCTCGTCGACGGGCTCGACTCGGTCGACCAGGTGCGGGTGAAGGACCCGAGCAAGCTCGTGTGGCTGTCGCAGACCACGCTGTCGGTCGACGAGACCACCCAGACCGTGGCCCGGCTCAAGGAGCGCTTCCCCACGCTGATCGACCCGCCGAGCGACGACATCTGCTACGCCACGCAGAACAGGCAGGTCGCCGTCAAGGAGATCGCCGCGGAGTCCGACCTGGTCATCGTGGTCGGCTCGGACAACTCCTCCAACTCCAAGCGCCTGGTCGAGGTGGCCAAAGACTACGGCGCGAAGGCCGCGTACCTGGTCGACAACGCCGGGTTCATCCGCGAGGAGTGGCTCGACGGCGTCGCCACGGTCGGCCTCACCAGCGGCGCCTCGGTGCCGGAGGAGCTCGTCGACGAGGTGCTGGCCAAGCTGGCCGAGCACGGGTTCGGCGAGGTGAGCGAGGTGGAGCCGGTGCAGGAGAGCATGCGCTTCGCCCTGCCCCACGAGCTGCGCAAGGATCTGCGGGCCAGTTAGTCCTCGCCGCGCGGGGTGCCGTACACCTTGGGCTCGAAGTAGCCCTCGGGCTCGGGCACGAACGACTGACGCGGGCGCGGTGCCTCCGCGCCCGCCTTCAGTTCTTCGCGCAGCTCGCGTACGTTGTCGCGGAGCCCGCGCCGCCATGCCACGCCGAGCACCAGCGCCGAGCCCGCGAACAGCCATGGCGCCCCCCGCGTGAGCGAGGTGTAGAGCCCCAGCGTCAGCGACTGCACGATCGACACCGAGCCGAAGGCCCGCCCGAGCTCCACGAAGAGCGTGGCGCAGAAGAACACCAGCGGCGGCGTCACCACCAGCGACAGCAGCTCGCGCCGGTTGACCATGAGCGCGCCCAGCAGGCTCGACAGCACGAAGGCCGCGCCCACGACGTGCTGGATGTCGAGCAGGGCGGTCAGGACGTAGCCCGCCAGGGTGGCCACCAGGGCGAGCGCGACGGCACCGCGGGCGGTCAGCCTGACCGCTGAACGCCTGCCTTTCTCACCCATTGACCCACCCCCGTTTACTGCGTCCCGTTGGCCAACTTACCGTTCGCATGGGAAAGCAGAGACGAGGTTTCCAGCAGTTCTGGGGATGCCAGGGGTCTTGGGAGCCCTTCGAGCATCTCGGGGGCGTCGAGATCGCCGTCGACTACGCCTAGATCGTTAAGTTTGCGAGCGGTGACCAGGACGCGGCTTTCGAGCGATCCGACCGACTTGTTGTACGCCTCCACGGCCCGCGTCAGCGCCCTGCCCAGCGACTCGACGTTCCTGCCCAGGGACGACAGCCGCTCGTACAGCTCCTTGCCCAGCTCGAACACCGCCCGCGCGTTCTCGCTCAGCGCGGCCTGCTGCCAGGCGTAGTGGGCGGTGCGCAGCATCGTGATCAACGTCGTCGGCGTGGCGATGTGCACCCGCCGCGACATGGCGTACTCCAGCAGCGCCGGATCGCGTTCGAGCGCCGGGGCCAGGAACGCCTCACCGGGGATGAACAGCACCACGAACTCCGGCGACGGGTTGAACCCCTGCCAGTAGGACTTGGCCGCCAGCCGGTCGATGTGCTCGCGCACGTGCCTGGCGTGCGCGTCGAGCCTGACCGTGGCCAGCGACTCGTCGGCGGCCTCCGCGGCCTCCAGATAGGCCGCCAGCGAGACTTTGGAGTCGACCACGATGTTCTTGCCGCCGGCCAGCCGCACGACCATGTCGGGGCGCATGGAGCCCTCGCTGACCTGCTCGTCGAAGTCGCAGTGGCGCTGCATCCCGGCGATCTCGGCGACCCTGCGCAGTTGCAGCTCGCCCCACCGGCCACGGGCCTCCGGCCGCTGCAGGGCCCTGACCAGGGCGGTGGTCTGGGAGCGGAGCTGCTCGTGGCTCTGCCTGACGAACTCCATCTGCTGGGCCAGTTCAGCCTGCGCCGCGCGCCGGCCCGACTCGGTGTCGCGCAGTTGGGTCTCGACCCGCGTCAGCGCGTCCTTCAGCGGCTCGACCAGGTGCTCGACGGCCTGCCTGCGCTGCTCCAGATCGCCGGCGGCCTCCGCGCGGCTGGCCGCCAGCCTGGTTTCGGCCAGTTCGAGGAAACGCAGGTTGTTGGCGTCGAGCGCGCGGGTGGACAGGGCCTGGAAACGCTCGGCGAGCTGCTCCTCGACGTAGACGAGCTTCTCTGCCGCGGACCTGGCCCTGGCGTCGGAGTCGGCCACCCGTACGGCCGCGCGCGTCCTGGCGACAAGGAACCCCACGAGCAGCCCGACGGCCAGACCGATGAGAAGCGAGACCACGTCCACTCCATGGATGATGGCAGGATTCGGCCGGGAGAATCCCCGCGACACGCTCGCGGGCGGGCGCTCAGGTGCTCAGGAAGTAAACTTGACGCCCGTGAGTCTTTCTATCGGCATCGTCGGTCTGCCCAACGTCGGTAAGTCCACGCTCTTCAACGCGCTGACGAAGTCCGGCAACGCGCTGGCAGCGAACTACCCGTTCGCCACCATCGAACCCAACGTGGGCATCGTCGGCGTGCCGGACGACCGCCTGCCCAAGCTGGCCGAGATCTTCGGCTCCGCCCGCGTGCTGCCCGCCAAGGTCGAGTTCGTCGACATCGCGGGCCTGGTCAAGGGGGCCTCGGAGGGGCAGGGCAGGGGCAACCAGTTCCTCGCCAACATCCGTGACACCGACGCGATCTGCCAGGTCATCCGCGTCTTCAACGACCCCGACGTGACCCACGTCGACGGCGAGATCTCCCCCAAGCGCGACATCGAGACGATCAACACCGAGTTGATCATGGCCGACCTGCAGACGGTCGAGAAGGCCGTACCGCGCCTGCAGAAGGAGGCGCGCAACAACAAGGACAAGAAGGCCGCGCTGGAGGCCGCGGAGGCCGCCCTGGCCGTCCTGGAGACCGGCAGGACCATCTTCGAGAGCGGCCTCGACCGCGAGGAGCTGCGCGAGCTCCACCTGCTGACGGCCAAGCCCTTCCTGTACGTGTTCAACCTCGACTCCGACGAGCTGACCGACACCGCGCTCAGGGAGCAGTTGTCGACGCTGGTCGCCCCCGCCGAGGCGGTCTTCCTCGACGCCAAGATCGAGTCCGAGCTCGTCGAGCTCGACGAGGAGGAGGCGCTCGAGCTGCTGCAGTCGGTCGGGCAGGAGGAGTCGGGCCTGCGCCAGCTCGCCAGGGTCGGCTTCGAGACCCTCGGCCTGCAGACCTACCTGACGGCCGGGCCGAAGGAGACCAGGGCCTGGACGATCCCCAAGGGCGCCACCGCGCCGGAGGCCGCCGGCGTGATCCACACCGACTTCCAGCGCGGGTTCATCAAGGCCGAGGTCGTCTCCTTCGACGAGCTGGTCGAGGCCGGCTCCATCGCCAGCGCCCGCTCGGCGGGCAAGGCTCGCGTCGAGGGCAAGGACTACGTCATGCGCGACGGCGACGTGGTGGAGTTCCGCTTCAACGTCTGAGCCCGTCCGAGGCCGCTCAGTCGAAGTGGATCTGCTCGTTGTCCCACAGGCCGCCCTTGCAGAGCGCCTTGCCCTGACCGACCGGGACGATCTTGCCGCCGCCCTTCGTGCACTCACTGTCGGTGACCCAGGCGGGTGCGGCGGCGGCAGGGTGGGCTCCGGCGAGCGCACAGGCGGTGAGCAGGGCGGCGGCGAGTCGGCGCATGTCATGAGTCCAATCACGTAGGGCGATCCATCGTTACGGTAGGTTACCGACGGTGGGCTTGGGTGGAGCCCGTTTCGACGTCGGGTCGGGGATCGACCGGATATCTGATGCGGGGACAACTGATGCGTCAACCACTTTGGGCCCTTGCGCGTCGAATCGTCACGGCGTTCACGCTGACTCGGGAGGCCCTCATGATCCGTCGCATCATCCGGAAACGACGCCCCGCGCCCACGCTCGCGGGCATCAGCCTCGAGGAGGAGCTGGCCCTGATCAGGGTCGAGCTCATGTACGGCCTGCGCGTGAACCGCGAGGCCTACCTCCGGAGGAAGGTCGACGAGCGCGACGAGATGGCCACGCGCATGCGCGAACTCGAACCCGCCGAGATGCTGGCGGACCTGCGCGGCTCGCTGGAGCGCGCGGTGCGGCCGACGGTCGTCGACCTGCACAGCAGGCGCCAGTCGCGGACGAGGCAGGATCCGGAGCCCGCCTGAGGTTCAAACTCATGCCGAATCCGCAGGTGACCGGAGTCCATGCCTATTTTGGACAGGAATCCGTGGCTGCCGAGCTACCCGACTTTAGGCGTCTGGCCTGGTCAAAAGCTGTTTCCGCCGGGAAGTGACAGGAATCGGCACTGTGGCCTGTCCTGCGGGCCCGGTTTGCCGTGAGGAACGGTCATGCCGCAGCATGGGCGTGGCTTTCCTGGAAGAATGGCGGAGACCGGATAGCGTGACTACTTCACCGCGGATGATGGGGATCGGCAACGGACGACACCGCGCCAGCCGGGGGGATCGGCGCGAGCGGAGGCGTGATGGCTCGTAGGTCTACCGTCCAGCACGACCCTCGGATCGCTGGCGACACCGAGCTTTCCACGCGCCTCGACACGGCTGACTTCGACGCGCCGCCGCCCCGCAGGCCGCGGCGCGGCGGCTGGTCGGGTGGCGGCGGACGATGGCTGGTGTGGACCGGCCGTCTCATTCTCTGGGCGCTTATTATGGTAATCGTGGTGAATGGGGTCCGTGCACCATTTGAGCGGTTTACCCAGCAAGAGGTCGCCGCGCCCAACAGTGCTGTGCAGGCCGACAACGGTTTCCCCGCCGAACGTGGCATGGCATTCGCCGCCCAGTTCGCTGGGGTTTATCTGAATTTCAACCCGCAGGACGCGCCCAGCAGGTCACGCAAGCTGGCCGCCTTCCTGTCCGACGACACCGACCCGCAATGGGGCTGGGACGGATACGGCCAGTTCGCGGCCGTCGCCATCCAGCCGTACGACATCGAGGCCACCGACGCGCGCAACGCCGTGATCAGCGTGGCCTTCCAGTCCCAGGCCCGCAGGATGATGCTGTCGGTGCCGGTCTACTACTCCGGCGACGACGCCGGCAGGAAGTTCGTCGTGTCGGGCCACCCTGCGGTCCTGCCCGCCCCGGCTCCGGCCGAGCTGCCCCAGGTGGCCGAGCCCGAGACCGACGACGCGACCGCGACCGAGCTCAAACCCCAACTGGAGGGCTTCTTCAAGGAATACGCCTCCGGCAACGTTTCCGGGCTCCAGCGCTACCTCGCCGCGGGCAAGAGCCTGCCGAGCTTCGGCGGCGCCTTCTCCTTCGCGGAGCTCAAAGAAGTCGTGGTGCCTGTGGGGGGTGCCACCCGAGAGATTCAGGCGGTCGTGGTCTGGTCCGTGGCCGACGGCGGCGCCCAGCCCACTCCTGACGCCACCGACCCCGCCGCGGTCGGAGGGAAGCTGGAGCAGGCCTATCGCCTGACCGTCGAGAAGCAGGGCGACAAATGGTTCGTCGCCGACATCCGCGGCGGCGGCCGGGCCATTGGATAGACGCGCGGCCGCGCTGCTGATCGGTACCCCCCGGGAGGACAAACAGTGACCTTGAAGACCATAGTGCTCAGCTTGATCGAGATGGCGCCGACACCGTCGCCGACGCCCACCGGCATCGACACCGGAGGGCTGGCGAACTTTCTGCGTGCCTTCTTTGCCCCCTTGTTCCTGGTTGTCGTCTCCGTGGTCGCGCTCTTCTTCCTCTTCACCCGAGAGATCACGCGATTTGTGCAGTTCCTGATCCTTGCCGTAGCCATCGGAGTGATCTTCTACGTTCCCAACATCATCGAAGTGACCGCGAAGGCAATCGCCGGAGCACTGGGCATCAGGTAAGGGTTGAGACCGTCGCGTGGCGGTCATGTACGAGCGGGTGGAGAGGAGGACCGCGTGGACCTGCCCACGTATACGAACATCTGGCGCATCGAGAAACGGCTCTACAAGCTGTACGACCTACGGCTGCCGATGCCGCTGCCGATCGTCTGGATCGGTGTCTTCGTCGGGGTGTTCGTGCCGTGGTCCCTCCTGCTGGTCCTGGTCGGCGTGCCGGTGGAGATGCCGTGGCACGTGCTGTTCCTGGTGCCGCCCGGGATCGTGACGTGGTTGTCGACGCGCCCCGTCATCGAGGGCAAGCGACTCACCGAACTGCTGGAGTCCCAGCTTCGCTACCTCGGGCAGCCGAAGGCCTGGTACCGCCTCTCGCCGATGTCCGAGCCCGAGACGATCACGTTCTCCGGGCGCGTGTGGCGCACGAGCCCCGCCCGCGCCAAGGCCAAGGGGGCGCGCAAGGCCCGCCGCCCGCAGCGCCGCCGCGACGACCAGCAGGTCACCGGGCCCCGGCAGGTGCGCCCCGCCGTGGCCGCCGCCGCTGCCGCGGCCTCACAGGCGCCCGTCGCCGAGCCGGCGCCCACACGCTGGGGCACCCGCCGCGGCACCGCCCCCGCCCTCAAGGCCCAGGTACGCCAGAGCGCGCCGGGAGGCTCCGGGACGGTCAGACGCGAGAACGTCACCCGAGACCGGGTCCTGGGCGATCGCCGACCCGCCGTTGACGAACCGGCCGCCGACCCCGCCACCCGGCCTTCGAACACCGCATCTCCCGCCGTGGCCCAAGACCATGGGATCGCGGGCCGGGAACGAGCCGTACCGGAGTTCACCGGCGAACGCGCCACGACCGCCGAGCATGGAACGACCAGCGGAAACGGCACCGCCGGGCGGCGCAGGAACACCGGGAGCCGCAAAGCGACCGCCGACCACGCGGACACTGTCACCCCTGACGACCTCACCCACCGAAACGGCCATGGCGACCGTGCGGACACTGCCGCCCCTGACGACGCCCACCACAACGGTCATGCCGACCGCGCAGGCACTGTCACCCCTGACGACCTCGCCCACCGCAATGGCCGAGGCGACCGTGCGGACACCGGTGCTCGTGACGGTTCTGACGACCGTGCAGGTGCCGGTGGCCCTGACGGCTTTGGCAACGGTGCCGGCGGCCCCGGTGGCTTTGGTGACGGCGCAGGTGCCGGCGTCCCTGGCGGCGTGGGTGGCCGTGACGGCCTTGGCGACCGTGTAGGCGCTGGCGGCGCGGGCGGCCGTGACGTGACTGACTTCCGTGAAGGCGCTGGTGAGCGTGGAGAGATCGTCGGCGAGGCCGAGGCCGCTCGTGCCACCGTCGTCCCGTTCAGGACCGCCGAGAGCCGCAAGCCCGCCGCGGGCAAGCCGATCGACACCGAGGCGCTGCGACGGCTGAGGAGGCTCGCGGCGAGCGCCGACGCGCCCGCCGACGCGGTGGGGGGCCCGGAGGCGGAGAACGCGCGCAGGGAGGACGAGGTCGCACGGGACCAGCACCGCAAGGGGCAACCGCCCCGGCTGGGGCCCGCGCTGGTGCTCCCCGGCACGCAGCAGGTCTGGCCACCGCTCAACCCGGACGCCAAACCACAACCCCGGCCCGGCCCCGCACACCCAGACACGACCACGGGTGCCGTGCCTGGCACCCCAGACACAACCGACACCACTCCGCCGCTCTCAACACACAACACCCCAGACGAAACGCCCCCGGCGGACGACATCCACCCCCGGCCCGCCACAGCGGAAGACCCGCAGGACCAGCCCGACGTGGCAGGTGACTCGCCAAAGACGCTCGACACGGCAGGCAACGCGCCGAACGTGCGCGGCGTGGCAGGCAACGTGCCGGACATCCAGGCGGCGGACGACACGCAAAACGGGCGCGATGCGGCGAGCGGTGCGCCGGACGAGCGTGGGGCGACCGGGGGCCTCCCCGGCGAGCGTGCCGTCGGTAGCGCCCCAGACGAGCGAGGCGCGGTCGGCGGCGACCGTGGTGTGGGTAGTGGCGTGCCGAGCGAGCGTGGCGCGGACGGTGGCGTCCCGCAGGAGCTTGGCGTAGGCGGCGGCCTGCCGGACGAGCGTGGCGTGCCGGAAGGTGCTGAGGAATGGGCGGCCGCTGCAGCGGGTGACGCCGTCGGCGGTGGCGCGCGGGAGTCGGCCGATGCGCCGGTGTCTGGCGAGCGCGTCGCCTCGGGGTACGAGGCGCCCGATGAGCGGTCGGTGGCCGGTGGTCGGGAGGCGGCTGAGGGGCGGTCGGTGGCTGAGGGGCGGGAGGCGGTTCGGGAGTACGAGCGTGGTGGGGCGAAGGGCGGGCGGGATGAGCGGGTGGGGCCCGTGCCCGTGCCCAGGCCGGGAGAGGGCCGGGTGCGGCGGGTCGAGTCCGTGGTCGGCCGGGACTCCGGCGGGTGGCGGCGCATCGCGCAGGTGGTCGTCGGCGGGGGCGGTGTGCGGACCGACGGGTCCGAGATCGACGAGGCCAGGGCCAGGGGCGTGTTCGGGGGCGGCCGCAGGATCGTCGTCCTGGGCTGCACCGGCGGCGCCGGTCAGAGCACGACGGCGCTCATGCTCGGCCACACCTTCGCCACCTACCGCGACGACAGGGTCGTGGCCGTCGACGCCAACACCGGCGGCAGCACCCTGACGAGCAGGATCCAGCCGGAGACCCCCGAAACTCTCACCTCGCTGCTGTCCGGGCTGGACCGGGTCAGCGGGTACCTCACGATGAGGGGCTACACGACCCGGACGGCTTCGGGGCTGGAGGTGATCAGCGCGGATACCGACGCGGGCGCGGAGCAACGTCTGGCGGACCGGTCGTTCTTCTCCGACCACCGTCTGGGTGAGTCCATGCGCCTGCTCGACCGTCACTACAAGCTGGCCGTCATCGACCCGGCGGCGGCGCTGGCCGCGCGGATCCTGCCGTACGCGGACCAGCTCGTCCTGGTGGTGCCGGCGAGTGAGGAGGCGTCGGAGTCGGTGGCGATGACGTACGAGTGGCTCGACGGGCACGGCTGCGCGGAGCTGCGCAGGCGGGCGGTTGTGGTGGTCAACGGCGTGAGCAGGCGTTCGATGGCCGACGTCGAGCAGGCGGAGTCGGTGGCCAGGGGCAGGTGCCGGGCCATCGTCAGGGTCCCCTGGGAGGACGACCTGGCGCCGGAAGGGGCGGAGGTCGTCGACCCTGGGCAGTTGCGCGCGGCCGGGCGGAGGGCTTATCTCGCCCTCGCCGGCGTCGTGGTCGCGGGGTTCGCGGCCCAGGCACAGACCGTCCGACCAAGCGAAGAGGAGTTGGCGAGTGACCCCCCGGGCACGAGAATCGGTGAGCGTTAAGTGAACAAGCGAGCAGGTCTGACCCGTTCATGCGCCGAGGGGGCGGCATGAGCAGGGCGTCCCGAGCGCACCAGCGCCTCGCGGTCCGTTATTTCGACGACCGCATCCTGCTCACAGACACCAGCGCATGGGCGTATTTCCGCCTTCCGACGGTCAGCTACGAGTTCGTCACGCCTGAAGAGCGTCTGGCACTGGCCACCAACATCACGATCGCGCTGGCGGCGATCAGGATGCCCGACGCCGAGGTCCATCTGAGAGTCGCGCACCGCACGTATCCGGCCGCGGAGTGGGCGATGGCGCTGAACGCGACGTCCGATGAGGGGTCCGGCTGGCGCGACTACCTGGAGGAGATGTACCGCCACGTCTGGGCCAAGGACTTCTGGTCGAAGGAGGTCTATCTCGGCGTCCGGCTCGGCCCGCGCGGCAAGCAGCTCGGCAGCGGCGTGCTCGCCCAGCTTTTCGGCTTCTACCAGAAGACCGAGAAGGCGCTGGGCATGGAGGACGACCACGTGCCCGACAGTGAGATCGGCCGCTGGACCGAGCAGGCCGAACGTCTCGGCCGGGCGCTGGCGTCGAGTGCTCTCTACGCCCGGCATGCCACCTCCGTCGAGGTGGCGTGGCTGTTCCAGCACGCGGCCGCGGGCGCGGTCGGCGATCCGCCGTCGTCGGCGAGCCCGAGGCGGCGCTGGGGCAGGGGCGAGATCGAGTCGCTGGTCGAGGGGGAGATTCACAACGGCAGGTCGCTGCTGCGGATCGTGCAGCCGCAGGGCGACTCCTACGTCGCCTACCTGTCGTTCGCCCGTTTCCCCGACCTGATGCCGTTCCCCGACGGCGAGCCGTGGCTGCACTTCGCCGACCAGCTCCCGTTCCCGGTGGAGGTCTCCTCGCGGATGCGGCTGATCCCGCCGGTCAAGGCGTCCAAGGATGTGGCGCGCAAGCTGGCGCACGCCCGCGACATGGACCACCACATCAGGGAGGCGGGCGCGGAGGCGCCGCTGGCGCTGGCCGAGCAGATCGACGCGGCCCGCATGCTGGAGCACGGCATCACCAAGGAGCGGCTGCCCTTCGTGTACGGCTGGCACCGCCTCATCGTTTCGGCCCCGACCGAGGACATCTGCGTGCAGCGTGTCGAGGCCGTCGTCGAGCACTACCGCGACCTGGGCATCGACGTGGTGAACTCGACCGGCGACCAGTTCTCGCTGTTCTGCGAGTCGCTGCCGGGCGAGAAGGTGGGCGTCAACGCCTACGCCCAGCGTCAGCCGCTGCGGACGATCGCGGGCGGCATGGCCACGGCCACCGTCGACCTCGGCGACCGGCTGGACGACGGGAGCGAGGGCTGGCTCGGCCCGTACATCGGCGAGACCGTCGGCAGGGCCCGCAGCATCGTGCACTTCGACCCGCTGCTCGCGGCCACCCGCAACCGGCCGACCGCCATCGCGATCACCGGCGAGCCGGGCGGCGGCAAGACCACGCTGGCCCTGCTGATGATCTACCAGATGGCGCTGCGCGGCGTGACGGTCGCGGTGATCGACCCGAAGGGCGATGCGGAGTCGCTGGTCAGGCTTCTGGAAAAGCGCGAGCGCAAGGCCAGGATCATCCCGCTCGGATCGGCGGCGCCGGGGCTGCTCGACCCGTTCTCGTTCGGCGACGACATCGCCGCCAAGAAGACCATGGCCACCGAGACGCTGCGCCTGCTGCTGCCCCGCATGTCGGAGGAGCGCGAGTCGGCGATGATCCAGGCGGTGGCCGCGGTGTCCAACGGGGCGGATCCGTCGCTGGGCAAGGTCGTCGACTTCCTGGAGGCGGCCGAGGACCCGGCCTCCAAGAACCTCGGCGCGGTGCTGCGCTCCATGTCGGAGATGCACCTGGCCAGGCTCTGCTTCGACCCGTCCGGCGGCGACCAGATCGACAGCGCGGGCTGGACGACGGTGTTCACGCTGGGCGGGCTGACCCTGCCCGACGTGGCGACGACCAGGGACGACTACTCCTACGAGCAGCGGCTGTCGGTGGCGCTGCTCTACCTGGTCTCCCAGTTCGCGCGCAGGCTGATGAACGGCCTCGACCGGCGTGCCCCGAAGGCGATCTTCCTGGACGAGGCGTGGGCGATCACCTCCACGCCCGAGGGCGCCAAGCTGGTGCCCGAGGTCAGCCGCATGGGCCGGTCCCGCAACACCGCTCTCGTGCTGGTCTCGCAGAACGCGGGGGACCTGCTGAACGAGCAGGTGACCAACTGCCTGTCGTCGGTGTTCGCGTTCAGGTCCACCGAGCGGGTGGAGGTGGACCACGTCATGTCGCTGCTGGGCGTGGAGTCGTCGGAGGAGCACAAGGCGGTGCTGCGCTCGCTGGGCAACGGCGAATGCGTGTTCCGCGATCTGGATGGCAGGGCGGGCCGTATCGGAGTAGACCTGATTTCCGAGGAACTTCTTCGCTGGCTCGACACGAACCCGACACACGACAAACCCGACGGCACCGGGCATGATGATCTTCAAGGGGGCGTAGGCAGAGCGCAGGAGGTACGGTCATGAAGATCCGTCTGTCTCGACGGCTCGCGCTGGCGTTCGCGCTCATCACCGGCATGCTCGTGGTGCCGATCGTGGTGGGCGGCCTTTCCACCCCCGTCGCCGCGGCCCCGTGTGACCTGTCGCCGCCGCTCAACCCCGAGATGGTGGGCGGCGGCATGGACGGCATGATCCAGCCGCCGGCCCCCGAGGGCGGGGCGCAGGCGCCGACCACCAACTACGGCCAGTTCGGGATGAGCGGCCAGTTCTGGCAGACCCATGACCTGGGCTGCTCCGACTACGTCGCCGTGCTCGGCAACATGTGGGCCAACGGCGTCTTCACCGCGGCCAAGGCCATCGACAGGCTGACGATCACCACGTACCAGGCGGCGGCGACAGAGGGGCCGCTCCAGTCGATCAAGGACGTGGTCGACGACATCGTCACGAACCTGGCCACCGCCATGTACTGGCCCTACCTCCGTCCGATCGTGATCATCGGCGCGATCTGGCTGGCCTGGTACGGGCTGATCCGCAAGCGCGCCACCACGACCGCCGAGGGCGTCATCTGGATGGTCCTGGCGGTCACGGTGGCGGTGTGGTTCTTCAGCCGGCCGGGCGACTTCACCGGCCTGGGCAAGGTCGTCACCGACAAGACCGGCGAGGTCGTCAACTCCGCCTTCTCCGGGCTGCCCGGCGCGGGCGGCGCGTCCTGCCTGCCGCCTCCCGGCGACACCAGCCCGCAGGTCAAGGCGGGCGGCTACGGCCAGGGCGGCACGCCGGGAGTCGAGCAGAACGCCGACGCGCTGTGGTCCACGCTGGTCTGCAAGCCGTGGCTGGTCGGCGTGTTCGGCACCTCCGATCCGCAGCAGCCCATCGTCCGCGACTTCGGCCGCAAGATGCTGGAGATGCAGTCGATCCCGATGGCCGTGCAGGGACAACCGGCGCCCGACAGGGGCGCCCGCCAGGCGGAATACGCCGCGCTGGCCGACAAGCTCAAGAACGACCCCGTCTACACCGTCTTCTCCGGCCGCGACTGGTCGAGCAGGCTCGGCGTGGCCGTCGGCGCGTTCATCGCCGCGCTGGTGGCCGGGACGCTCATCTTCCTGGTGGCGGTCTCGCTGCTGGTGCTGAAGGTGGGCTTCCTGCTGCTGCTGATCCTCGGGCCGGTGTTCCTGCTGATCGGCGTGCATCCGGGCAGCGGGCGCATCGTCGCCATGCGCTGGGTGGAGATGCTCGTCGGCACGCTGCTCAGACAGGCCGTGCTGACGCTCGTCCTCAGCGTCCTCGTGTACGGGTACGCGCTGATCATCTCCACGGCCATGCCATGGGGGCTGCAGGTGCTGTTCATGGCCTTGCTGACGATCGCGGTGTTCTTCTACCGCCGGCCGTTCCAGCACCTGTTCGCCTCGATGAGCGGCCACACGGTCGCCACCCGCATGCTCGGCGAGGCCGCCAGCTCCTCCGTGCTCGAACGCTCGGCGGGCGCGCTGCCGCCGGTCGCCTCGGCCAGGATCGGACGTTGGGGGCTGCGCAAGGCCGAGCCCGTCATCAGGGCGGCCGGCATGGCCAACCCGGTGGGGGCGGCCGCGGGCGCGGCGGCGACCGGCCAGGCCCGCGTACGCGCGGAGGAGGGCGAGGGCATGCCGTCAGGCGCCCGGGTGCCCGCCACTGCCGCGCCGCTCGACACCGACCAGCAGGGCGGCAAGGCCGCGGGGCGGAGCGGGCAGGAGCCGCGCAGGGGCACGGCGCCGCCGCTCAACCTGAGCGGGACCACGCGTTCGCGCGGCGGCCCCAGGGTGGCGGGCTCCCCGGGTGGCTCGGGCTCCGGCGGCTCGGCGGCGTCCGGCGGATCGGCCGGTTCGGGTGGTTCTGCGGGTTCGGGCGGCGGCTGGTTCGGCGGGGGGTCGGGCGGCGGCTGGGCCTCGCGCGGCGGCGGCTCCCGGAGCGGCGGCTCGCGTACGTCGAGGTTCGGCGGCTCGGGCGGCGCCAGGTCGGGCGGGACGCGCGGACGTTCCGGCGGCGGCCTGTTCGGCGGCTCAGGCGGCTCGGGCGGGTCAGGTGGCTCCGGCGGCGGGTCCAGGAACGGCGGGCGTTCCGGCGGCGGCAGCCCCAGGCCGTCCGGCGCGTCCTCCTCCGGCTCCCGGATCTTCGGCTCGGGCGAGCCCTCGTCCCGTACCTCGGAGGCGCCCCCGCTCTGGCTGCGCAGCAGCGGCAACGGCGGCGGCTCCGGAGGTGACAGTCCCTCCGTGCCGTTCTGGCTCAAGCCGAACAACTCCGACAAGGACTGAACATGGCGCAGCCAGGTGACAAGCGAGGGGTGGCCTTCGCCGCCATCGTCGTGGTCATCGCCGCGGTCGGCATCTACCTGACGATGTGGCCGGACTCACCGGACGAACCCGCGTCCGCGCCGGAGGCCGCCCGGACCACCGGCGCACCCCCCGTGTCGAGCACGCCGCTGGCGACCGCGAGCTCGGCGCCGTTCGACGTCTACTCCTACCTGCCGATGCGCAAGGAGCAACTCGCCGCGGCGGCCGACCTGGCAGAACGCTTCGCGGCCGTGTACGGCACGTACCGCTACGACGAGGACCCGGCGGCGTACGCGGGCCGGTTGAAGGCGTACACGACGGCCGAGCTCGGCAACATCCTGACCAGGACGGTCACCTCGGCCGGCACCATCGAGCAGAACCGCAACGACCAGATCGTCTCCACGGCCACGGCCAGGCTGAAGGAGATCAGGCAGATCGAGAAGTCCTCCATCGTCTTCGTGGTCACCGCGACCAGGCAGGTCACCGCCAAGAGCGGTAACAAGCAGGTCAACGATGAGCTCGCGGTGACGGTGAGCCAGTCGGGGGCCGACTGGAGGATCTTCGAGGTGCTGCCGGCGACCGACGGCCAGTACGGAGATGAGTAGTGAAGCTCTCACGGACTCGCTTGGCGCTGCTGATCGGCCTGGCCGGAGCGCTGCTCCTCATGGCCGTGATCGTGTCGCCGATGCTGCTGATCTCGATGCCGTCTTTCCTCAACGACGACGGCACGTCCGTCGACTGCGATGACAAAGCGCAGGTGGAGGAGGTCTCCGACTCGGGCACGTCCGACATTCCAACCGAATACCTGGACCTCTACCAGAAGAATGGCAAGAAGGTCGGCGTCCAGTGGAACATCCTGGCCGCCGTGGGCAAGCGCGAGACCGACCACGGCCGTTCCGACCTGCCCGGCGTCAAGAGCGGCACCAACTACGCCGGCGCGGCCGGGCCGATGCAGTTCCTGATCTCCACTTGGGGCGGCAAGGCCAGGATCCCGGCGTCGTCGACGGTCAACGGGTACGCCTCCGACGGCGACGGCGACGGCGTGGCCGACGTCTACAACCCGGCCGACGCCATCCTGGGCGCCGCGAAGATGCTCAAGCGCAACGGCGCCCCCGAGAACGTGCGCCGGGCGCTGTTCGTCTACAACCGCGCCTGGTGGTACGTCGACCAGGTCGAGGAGATCGCCAGGAGGTACGCCAAGTCCGGTGCGGTCAAGCTGCCGCCGCAGTCCTCGGAGGAGTGCGACGACCCGCTGGTGGAGGCCGCGCCGAGCGACATCGTCGCCGAGATCATGAAGTACGCGCTGGCGCAGCGCGGCAAGCCGTACCTGTGGGGCGGCACCGGGCCCGACGCGTTCGACTGCTCCGGTGTCATCTACGCGGCCTACCAGGCGGCGGGGCTGAGGATCCCGCGCACGACGTTCACGCAGTGGCCGTTCGGGGTGAAGGTGTTAGAGGGCCAGGAGCAGCCGGGGGACCTGGTGTTCTTCAACGCGGGTCCCGGCACCTCCGCCAACAATCCCGGGCACGTGGGGCTGGTCGTGTCGAAGGGCAAGATGCTGGAGGCGCGCTGCCGGCTGTGCGGGCCCATCAAGGTCACCAGCTACCAGGCGCGCGACAAGATCATGGGCTTCACCCGTCCGCTGCAGAACCCCGACGTACTCGATCAGTTGAAGAAGCTGCAGAATCCTTCTCTATGAGGACATTCAGCGCATGAGCGTGGTCGTGGTCGTGGCAGCGGTGATCGTCGCCCCTGGCGGCCGGGTGCTCGCCGCCCAGCGCGCGGAACCGCCGGCGCTGGCCGGCGGGTGGGAGTTCCCCGGAGGGAAGGTCGATCCGGGGGAGGGCGAGGTCGAGGCCCTGGTCCGGGAGTGCCGCGAGGAGCTCGGCGTGGAGGTCGCGGTCGGCGAGCGGGTGGGCGGGGACTGGCCTCTTTCCGATGGGTACGTGCTGCGCGTGTGGCTGGCGACCCTGGCCTCGGGCACGCCGGAACCCCGGGAGCACCTGGCGCTGCGGTGGCTCGGGCCGGGCGAGTACTACGACGTGGAGTGGCTGGGGGCGGACCTGCCCATCATGAAATCCGTGGAGAATCTGCTGCCACATGATTAGGACATTCCTCTCTGTGACACAATGACTACTAGGCGTGATATGTCAGTCGCAGCGGGGGAGTGGGAGAAATGCGGCGTGGCTGGATCATCGCCGGTGCACTGATCTTGGCAGCGGTTCCTTCCGTGCCCGTGGCTGCGGCCGGCGTGTCACTGGTGCTGGAGCGGGTCAACGGCGGGTCCGACCAACTGGGCAAATGGGTCAGGACGGGGGATGTGCAGCGGTTCAGGGTGCGGCTCAGCGGGGCGGCCAAGGGTGCCAGGGTGGCGATAGCGGCCAGCCCGGTTACGGCGCTGTCCGACGTGATCTGCGTCCCTTCACAGACGTTGTCCAGCCTCGTGCCTTCTTCCGGCGCCCTGAAGGCCGCTGGGACGGCCTCTGGGGCCGGCGGTGGCGCACTGGTGGTCGCGGGGCCGGTCGCCGTTCCAGGGGCTCTGCCGACGGGCGGTACGGCTGCCACGACGCACGCCCCTGCGACGGGCGGGGCGCAGGCGTCGGCGAAGAGTTGGACGTCCGGGGCGCTCCCGACCGGTGGCGGTGGGACGACCACGCGCGTCGGCCCCGCGGCGGCCGAGGCGCTCGCCGTGCGGGCGTTGAGCGACGCTGGGATCCTGCGCGAGGCCGACGCCACTAGGGACGCCCAAGGCCCGGGGGGAGCCGGTGCCGTGAGCGCGGCGGGGTCCACAGGCGGTGCCGGGTCCTCGACTGGCGTTGGGCCCTCGGGTGCTGCGGGGTCCTCGGGTGGTGTCAGGCCCTCGGGTGGTGTCAGGCCCTCGGGTGCTGCCGGGGCCTCAGGTGGGGTCGGGGCCTCGGGTGGCGTCAGGTCCACGACGGGGGGTGTCGAGGGCTCCGCGGCCGGGGGTGCGGTTCTGACGGGGGTGCGGGTGTGCACGCTCGGCGACGTTGCCGGGCAGCGGACGATGGACGTGACGCTCACCGTGCCCGCGGGCGCGGGGAAGCTGGCGCTCGCGGCGGTGGCCAGGACGCGCGCCACCATGGGCACCGAGGAGATCACCACGACCAGGACCGCCACCTTCCGGATTGTGGACGGTGTGGCCACGATCGACGCAGCACGCCTGCCGGGCAGGGGACACGGTGTCGCGGGCCGGCCTCATGGGAGGGTCACCCACTCGGCCAGTGCCACACCGGCCGCGTCCGAGGCCGGTGTCGGAGCGAGAGGCCGGCACACCCCCTCCACGGAGGACAGCACGGTCACGGTGAGCGAGACCGTCACAGTGCACACCGGGGGCAACGAGAGCGCCAAAGGGCGCGTGCGGGGCGGCGAGGCCACCACGGACGGCGAGGGCGTCACAGGGCCCGTAGGAGACGGTGAAACCGCCACAGTGCGGGGTGGCGGGGTCGCCACGGGACGCGGGCGGGGCGGCGAGGTCGCCACCGGGCGCGTCCAGGGCGGTGGCGCCAAGGCGCGTCCAGGGGGCGGCGGGGCGGAGACCGTCGCAGGGGGTTCGGGGAGCGAGGGGGAGGCGGCCCCGGCGCCGACGGCTGCAGCCACGGGGTTCGGCCAGGTCGTGCCGCAGGCGTTTCCCAGCATCCCGTCGGTGATCCCGAACATTTCGGCGCCCACGAGCACCCCGGCTCTCTCGACCGCCCAGCCGTCCCCCTCGGCCACTCCCACCCCACTGGACGCCGGGGGCGCGGTGCCCCTGCCGTGGGAGATGACCTTGTCGGCGAAACGGGTTCAGCCAGTTCGGGCAGAATCTGCGGTTTCGGGCCTCAAGGGATTTCCGCTGGTCGCAGGGGGGATCGCGGCGCTGCTGGGGCCGCTGTGGCTGATTGGCACGGTACAACGAGGCCGTAACCGGAAAAAGGTGTTGTAATTTCGTCTTTACTGTTGCTTTTACCCGACTAGTATTCCCTTGACCATGGTTCCGGGAGTACGCGGAGGGCTCCGGTGGCACGCACACGCGCGACAGCCGTGTCAGCTATCGTCCTTGCGCTGGGTCTGACCGGCGCGGGCGTGACCCCGTTCATCGTGCAGAGCGCCAGCGCCACGGCCGCGGCGTACGAGCCCGTCGAGCCTTGCGACGTGGGCGAGTGCAACACGACGCCCGAAACCACGGTTACGGTCACCACGACGCTGCCCACGCCGACTCAGGAAGAAGAGGAACCGGAGACGACGGTCACCAGGACCGTCACCGCGTCCCCGCCGAAGAAGAGCAAGAGTCCGACCCCGTCGCAGTCGAAGACCTCCAAGGCCCCGCCGAGCACCCCGCAGGAGACCCCGACCCAGGACATCGCGCCGCTGCCCTCGCAGAGCGTCGAGGTGCCGAGCGCGAGCGCGCCGCCTACGTCCCCTGAGGCGTCGGTCGAGATGCCGGCCGTCGCCCCGACCGATACGCCGACCACGCAGCCGAGCCAGAGCCCGGTCTCCTCCTCGGAGGAGCTCCCGGTGGAACTGCGTGCCGCCCAGCCCGAGTTCGACCAGCGGGACCTGACGCAGAAGCTCAGCATCCCCGCGCTGGTCCTGGTCCTGCTCGCGCTCTTCGCCGTGCTGATCTTCGAGGGCAGGCTGCGCCGCATGGCCCATGCGGCGGCGGTGCGCAAGGCGGGTCCGCCGACGGCCCACCCCGAAGGGCCTCCGGTCGGCGGCGGCTACCCGGCAGGACCCGGGTACGCCGCGGCGGGCTTCCCCACCCCCGGTTACCCGGGCGGCACGGCGTACGCGCCGATCATCAGCTTCGTCCCCGTCCAGACGTATCCGAGCGGACAGGTCCAGTACGGCGCCGTCTACCAGGAGCCGCCCCAGCATTACCCGCCTCAGGGCCACGCCCAGGAGGCCCCCGAGCCCCCGGTGGTGCTGCACCCGGACGAGTTCGACTCCTTCAACCACGAGCCGCCCCCGAGCAAGGAGTACCGGGACCCGTTCGAGCCGGCGGTGCAGCCGGCCCAGGTTCCGTCGGACATCCCGCCGGGCGGTTCCAGCCCGTTCGAGGGCAAGCCGGACCAACCGTTCGGCCCGGCCTCGTCGGCGGAGCAGGGTGACTCCGAGCCCTGGCAGAACCGGCCGGACTCGGGCTCGGCGCCGCTGTTCACGCCGTCCCAGCCCTACGATCCGCCGCCCTACCTGGCGGCCGACTCGGAGGCGACCGCGGTCCAGCCGCTGCCGCCCCAGCCGGAGCCGGAGCCGGATCCACAGCCGGAGCCGCCGGTCTCTCCTGAGCCCACCAAGGAGCTGCCGGAGGCCAAGCGCAAGCGGTTCCGCCGATCCAAGTAAGGCACGAAAAAAGGGGCCGGAGAGATCCGGCCCCTTTTTTCGTGCGGCTACTTGGCGGAGCTCGACCGCTTGAAGATCTTGTTGCCGAGCCACACCAGCGGGTCGTACTTCCTGTCGACCACGCGCTCCTTCATCGGGATCAGCGCGTTGTCAGTGATCTTGATGTGCTCGGGGCAGACCTCGGTGCAGCACTTGGTGATGTTGCAGTAGCCGAGCCCGTGCTCGTCCTGGGCCTCCTGCTGCCGGTCCGCCACGTCGTACGGGTGCATGTCCAGCTCGGCGATCCGCATGAGGAAGCGGGGACCGGAGAAGTTGGTCTTGTTCTCCTCATGGTCGCGGATCACGTGGCAGACGTTGTTGCACATGAAGCACTCGATGCACTTGCGGAACTCCTGGGAGCGCTCGACATCGACCTGCTGCATGCGGTACTCGCCGGGCCGCACGTCCGCCGGAGGCGTGAACGACGGGATCTCGCGGGCCTTCTGGTAGTTGAAGGACACGTCGGTGACGAGGTCCTTGATGACCGGGAACGTCCGCATGGGCGTGACCGTGATGGTCTCGTCCTCCTCGAAGGTGGACATCCGGGTCATGCAGCCCAGCCGAGGCTTGCCGTTGATCTCCATGCTGCAGGAGCCGCACTTGCCGGCCTTGCAGTTCCAGCGCACCGCCAGATCGGGCGCCTGGGTGGCCTGGAGCCTGTGGATGATGTCGAGGACGACCTCGCCCTCGTTCACCTCGACGGTGAAGTCCTCGAGTTTGCCCTCGCCGCCCTCACCGCGCCAGACCTTGAACTTTGCCTTGTAGCTCATGACTTCGCCATCCCGTCGAACTCGGCGATCTCTTCGTCGGTGAGGTACTTCTTCAGCTCGTCGCGGTCGAAGAGGCGGATCAGGTCTGCGCGCATGGACGGCTGGACCTTCTCCTCGACCTGAACAGCCGATCCGTCCTCGGTGGAGCAGACGAGCAGCTTGCGGCGCCACTCCGGGTCCATGCCCGGGAAGTCGTCGCGGGTGTGCCCGCCGCGGCTCTCCTCGCGCAGCAGGGCGGCCTTGGCCACGCACTGCGACACGAGCACCATGTTGCGCAGGTCGATGGCCAGGTGCCAGCCGGGGTTGTAGATCCGCGAGCCTGCCGCGCCGACGAGTTGCGCGCGCTCCTTGAGCTTCTCCACGGCCTGCAGCGCCTCGGAGACCTCTCCGGCCTTGCGGATGATGCCGACCAGGTCGTTCATCGTCCGCTGGAGCTCGTGGTGGACCTCGTAGGGGTTCTCGCCGCTGCGGCCCAGCGGCGCCAGCGCCTCCTCGCGGGCCTCCTCGACGAGCTGGGGCGCGATCTTGGGCCTGGAGGGCAGGTCGTCCACGTACGCGGCCGCGCCCGCGCCCGCCCGGCGCCCGAACACCAGCAGGTCGGACAGCGAGTTGCCGCCCAGCCGGTTGGAGCCGTGCATGCCGCCGGAGACCTCGCCCGCCGCGAACAGCCCTGGCACGGCCGCCGCGCCGGTGTCGGCCTCCACCTCGACGCCGCCCATGATGTAGTGGCAGGTCGGGCCCACCTGCATGGGTTCGGCGGTGATGTCGACGTCGGCCAGCTCCTTGAACTGGTGGTGCATCGACGGCAGCCGCTTCTTGATCTCCTCGGCGGGCAGCCGGGTGGAGACGTCGAGGAAGACGCCGCCCTGCGGGGATCCGCGCCCGGCCTTCACCTCGGCGTTGATCGCGCGGGCCACCTCGTCACGCGGCAGCAGCTCCGGCGGGCGCCGGTTGTTGGCCTGGTCGGTGTACCAGCGGTCGCCCTCTTCCTCGCTGGTGGCGTACTTGTCCTTGAACACCTCGGGGATGTAGTCGAACATGAAGCGCTTGCCCTCGGAGTTGCGCAGCACGCCGCCGTCACCGCGGACGGACTCGGTGACGAGGATGCCGCGCACCGACGGCGGCCAGACCATCCCGGTGGGGTGGAACTGGATGAACTCCATGTTGATCAGCTTCGCGCCGGCGAGCAGGGCCAGGGCGTGGCCGTCGCCGGTGTACTCCCAGGAGTTGGAGGTGACGACGTACGACTTGCCGATGCCGCCGGTGGCCAGGACCACAGCGGGCGCATCGAAAAGCACGAAATTTCCGGACTCGCGCCAGTAGCCGAACGCGCCCGAGATCGCGTCCCCGTCCTTCAGCAGCCGGGTGACCGTGCACTCGGCGAAGACCTTGATGTAGGCCTCGTGGTCGCCGTGCGTCTCGTAGTCCTCCTGCTGGAGGGCGACGACGCGCTGCTGCAGCGTGCGGATCAGCTCCAGCCCGGTACGGTCGCCCACGTGTGCGAGCCGTGGGTACTCGTGCCCGCCGAAGTTCCGCTGGCTGATCTTGCCGTCCTTGGTGCGGTCGAACAGCGCGCCCCAGGCCTCCAGCTCCCAGACGCGGTCGGGGGCCTCCTTGGCGTGCAGTTCGGCCATGCGCCAGTTGTTGAGGAACTTACCGCCCCGCATGGTGTCACGGAAGTGCACCATCCAGTTGTCGTCGGGGTTCACGTTGCCCATCGCGGCGGCGGCGCCGCCCTCGGCCATGACCGTGTGGGCCTTGCCGAACAGCGACTTGCAGACGATCGCCGTCCTCTTGCCCTGCTGGCGGGCCTCGATCGCGGCACGCAGCCCCGCGCCGCCCGCGCCGATGACGACGACGTCGTACTCGTAGCGCTCTGTGTTAAGCGAGTTTTCCACTGAAGCTGGTCCTTACGCGTACGGGAAGGCGATGATGCCCTTGGCCACCAGGCGGACGTACAGGTCGGCGCCCATGACCGAGAACATCGAGGCCCACGCGAGGGGTTGGTGCTTGGCGTTGAGCTTGGAGACGAACGTCCAGGCCCGGTACCGCAGCGGGTGACGGGAGAAGTGGTTGAGCCTGCCCGCGGTGATGTGCCTGCAGGAGTGGCACGACAGCGTGTAGGCGTTGATCAGGACGGCGTTGAGCACCAGGATCCAGGTGCCCAGGCCGAGCGGCTTGTGGATGAGCGCCAGGACGGCGTCGTAGGCCAGGACGAGGCCGATCAGGATGGCCGCGTAGAAGAAGTACCTGTGGACGTTCTGCATGATGAGCGGGAAGCGGCGCTCACCGGTGTACTTGCCGTGCGGCTCCTGCACCGCGCAGGCCGGCGGCGACAACCAGAACGAGCGGTAGTACGACTTGCGGTAGTAGTAGCAGGTCAGCCGGAACCCGCCTGGCAGACCGAGGATCAGCAACCCCGGCGGCAGCGTGTACCACTCGCCGAGCGGCGCCCAGCCGAACAGCCGCGCGCCCGGCGGGCACGTCGCCTCGGCCAGACAGGGCGAGGAGAACGGGGCGATGTACGGGTCGATGAAGATGCTCTCATCGAGGATCGCCCATACACCGTAGACAAGGAATGAGCTGAGCCCCAGGAATGTCAGTAGGGGGACCAGCCACCATCTATCCGTGCGCAGGGTGCGCACCTTGATCTGCGCTCGTTGCCTTCTGAGCGGGGCGTCGGGCATCGTTTGGGTCATCGCGGACCTCTCCACCTCCCGCGGACCTTTTGCGCAGGGGTCCGTGGTTTCGTTTCGCTGGGCGCGCGTACGGCTTGCATCCGCTCGGGCGCGCATTGGTGGGGGATACGTTACGACGACAGCATCGACATTTGTGAGCGGGGTCACTCACAATTTCGATGACGTGCTGTGATTCCTGTCACGTAGGCCCGTCAGAGGCGCTGCCCTTCTCGCGGCAACTTAACCACGGTTACGAAAAAATCATCGATTTGCTGGACAACTCGGATGAACTGCTCAAAATCCACCGGCTTGGACACATACGCGTTGGCGTGCAGCCGGTAGCTGTGCAGGATGTCCTCCTCCGCCTCAGATGTCGTCAGGATCACCACAGGGATCGTCCGCAGCAGCGGGTCGGCCTTGACCTCCTGGAGCACCTCCATGCCGCTCATCCTGGGCAGATTGAGATCGAGCAGGATGAGGTCCGGGCGTGTCGCGTCGGAGAAGCTGTCCTGTTTGCGCAGGTAGGCCATCGCCTGCTCGCCGTCGTTGACCACGTTGAGCCGGTTGCGCACCTTGTTGAGGTCGAAGGCCTCCTTGGTGAGCAGGATGTCGCCCTGGTCGTCTTCGACCAGGAGCACGTCGATCGGTTGCCAGTCAGTCATCGTCGTCTCCAGCCGCGGGCAGCGTCCAGCGGAACGTCGCGCCGGGGCCCTCCGCGTCGCCGTCGAGCCACAACTGTCCGCCGTGATACTCGACGATCTTGCGGCACAGAGCCAGCCCAATGCCAGTACCCGGGTAGACGTCGCGCGGATGGAGCCGCTGGAAGATCAGGAAGATGCGGTCGGCGTACTTCGGCTCGACCCCGATGCCGTTGTCGGAGCAACTGAACTCCCAGAAGCCGTCGTCGCGCCGCGCCTCGACGCGCACGACCGGCGCCTCGTCGGAGCGGAACTTCAGGGCGTTCTCGATCAGGTTCTGGAAGAGCTGGGTGAGCTGCAGCCGGTTGCCGACGACCTCGGGCAGCTCGCCGCCGGTGACGGTGGCCTCGGCGTCGGCGATGGTGGCCGACAGGTTCTCCAGCGCCGTCTCCAGCGCCGCGCCCGAGTCGACCACACTCCTGTCTCCGGTGACCCGGCCGACCCTGGAGAAGTCGAGCAGGTCGTTGATCAGCAGTTGCATGCGTTTGGCGCCGTCGACCGCGTAGTGGATGTACTGCTTGGCCCGCTCGTCGAGCTGCGAGCCGTAGCGCTGCTCCAGCATCTGCGTGAAGCTCGCGACCTTGCGCAGCGGCTCCTGCAGGTCGTGGCTGGCGACATAGGCGAACTGCTCCAGCTCGCCGTTGGACCTGCGCAGCTCGTCGGCCTGGTCGCTGGCCGCGCGCCAGGCCAGGACGATCCTGCGGCGCATGGAGTCGACGTGGCTGGACAACTCCGCCAGCTCGGCCGGCCTGTCGACGTGCAGCGCGTGGTCGAAGTCGCCGCCCGCGACCGCGCGGACCTGCGCGCCGAGCTGCTCGATGGGCTTCAGCACGGCGTAACGCAGGATGACCGCCAGGCCGATGCCGCAGCCGAACAGCACCGCGAACACCACGATCAGCGCCGCGTGCAGCCGCCCGAGCTGCGCGGCCACGTCGTCACGCGGGTTCAGCGCGACGATCTGGGCCAGCAGCGCCAGGATCACCACGACCCCCGCCGCGAACGCGCCGCCGGCCAGCGCCCCGATGAGCAGGAACCAGCGGGCGACGGGCAGTCTGCCCAGCCCGGTCGGCGCCTTCGGGGGCGGCAGAGGGTGGATGCTCATCGTCTCCTCCTGCTCATCAGGACCACCGCGAGGTCGTCGCTCAGCGTGCCGACGTCGTCGAGGAGCCGGTCGAGGTCGATGCCGCCGTGCTCGCGTATGAGGTTGACCAGACCGTCCACGCCGAGCAACTGCTGCCGCTCACCCACGGCCCCCTCGATGAGGCCGTCGGTGTAGAGCATCATCGACCACTCCTCACCCAGCGGCACCTCGATCGCCGGCCACTCGGCCTCGGCGAAGATCCCCAGCGGCGGTCCTGACGGGGCGCCGGGGACCACGTCGACCGTGCCGTCGCGCAGCAGCACCGGTGGCGGATGGCCGACCACGCGCATCCTGGCGTGGCGCAGGTCAGGGGCGATCGTGGCCATGCAGAGCGTGGTGAAGATCTCGGGGGCCTTGCGCTCGGCCCGCAGCAGGGCGTCGAGCGTGCGCAGCAGCGTGTCGCCGGTCTGCCCGGCCAGCACCAGCGTGCGCCAGGCGATGCGCAGCGCCAC
Organism: Nonomuraea purpurea; assembly: GCF_042650645.1. NCBI lineage: Bacteria > Bacillati > Actinomycetota > Actinomycetes > Streptosporangiales > Streptosporangiaceae > Nonomuraea > Nonomuraea purpurea. The sequence goes on along the minus strand of NZ_JBHSBI010000020.1, from coordinate 152,151 downwards.
GCCGAGCGCGGCCTCGTCGGGGCCGTGGCCGCACACGTCGCCGACCACCACGTGCACCGCGCCGTCCGGCGTCTGCACGGTGTCGAGGAAGTCGCCGGCCAGGGTGCCGCCGCTGCCCGGCAGGTAGCGCGTGGTGTACTCGATGGCGTCGGTACGCAACAGCTTGACCGGCAGCAGCCCGCTCTGCAGCCTGGCGTTCTCCTTGGCCGTCAGCTCGGCCTGCATCAGCCGGAGCTGGGCCAGGTCGGCCCGCTTGCGCTCCATCGCGTACCTGATGGACCTGGCCAGCAGCCGCGCGTCGACGTCCTGCTTGACGAGGTAGTCCTGGGCGCCGGCCTGTACGGCGGCCGTGCCCACGTGCGTGTCCCGCAGCCCGGTGAGCACCAGCACGGCCGTGTGCGGCGCCAGCTCCAGCACCGCCTCCAGCGCCTCCAGCCGGCTGGCGTCGGGCAGCGAGAGGTCCACGAGCACGCACTGGATCTCGGAGGTCAGCTTGGACAGGGCCTCCCGCAGGCTGCGCGCGCGGAAGATCTTCGGCGGCGCCATGGCCTGGCGCAGCAGCTCCTCCACGAGGAAGGCGTCACCGTCGTCGTCCTCGATGAGGAGCAGCGTCAGCGCTTCTGAGAGGTTCTCCGTCACACCCGCCTCGCCGTAGTCGGACCTTTGCTGCTCATTCTGCGATGAGCTCGACCCCTTGCGGAAGCGTGCCCTCGTGTCCGGCTTCGACGACGAACGACAGCAGGGTCTGCCTGAAGGCCTGCGCGGCCGTGGCCGGCTCGACGTCCTTGCGGTGGGCCAGCGCGATCGTCCGGTTGAGGCCGGGCGGCGCGAGCGGCGTACCCGACAGTCCGGGCCGCCCGTCGAGCACCATCGACGGCACCACGGCCACCCCCAGCCCCGCCTCCACGAACCGCAGCACCGCGTCCATCTCCCCGCCCTGCACCGCGAGCCTCGGCTCGAACCCCGCCTGCCTGCACGCTGTCAGTGTCGCCTCCCGCAGGTCGTAGCCGCGCCTGAACATCACCATCGGCCGCCCCCGCAGGTCCTCGATCTCCAGGTAGGGGCCCTTCGAGCGCTCATGGGAGGGCGTGACGACCACGAGGTTCTCCCGCAGGATCTCCTCGGTCACCAGCGCCGGGTCGTCACTCTGCAGCGGCATGATGATCAGCGACAGGTCGAGCTGCCCCCTGGCCAGCGCCTTGACCAGGTCACGCGAGCCGCCCTCCTCGACCAGCAGCTCGATCCCCGGGTAGGCGCGGTGGAAGCGGGCCAGCGCGTCGGCCAGCAGCCCCGCGCAGAGCGAGGGCGTGGCCCCGAGCCGCACCCGGCCCCTCCTGAGCCCCGCGAGCTGGGCCACCTCCTGCCGGGCGGTGTCGGCGTCGGCCAGGATCCTGCGGGCCAGCGGCAGCAGCGCCTCGCCCGCCGGGGTCAGCGTGACGTTGCCGCGCGCCCTGGAGAACAGCGGCGCGCCGAGATCGTGCTCAAGGGCCTTGATCTGCTTGCTCAGCGACGGCTGGGCGACCCTCATGCGTTCGGCGGCCTGGGTGAAGTGCCGGGTCTCCGCCACGGCCACGAAGTACGCGAGCTGCTGCAACTGCATGTGATTTTCCTCGCACCGACAGCTTCGGATCGTCGGCGACAACCGTACAAACCAAGCATTATAGCTGACGGCTATGGAAACCAGGCTCGTGATGACTTGGACGGATCATCGCTGGATACCTAGCGTCTGAAGACGTGACTGCCACGATAGAGCGCGGTGCCGCCACCGCGCCGGTTCCCCCTCCCACCCGGGCGCCCAAGAAGCCGGGCGGCTTCATGGGCTCGTCGAACGGCAAGAAAGCCGTCATGGCCGTCACGGGGGCCGTGATGGTGATCTTCCTCGTCGCCCACATGCTCGGCAACCTCAAGATCTTCTTCGGTAGAGACTCCTTCAACGAGTACGCGCACGCGCTGCGCACGCTCCTGGAGCCCATCGCGCCGTACCGGACGGTGCTGACGCTCCTCGAGATCGGCCTCGTCATTTCGTTGGTCCTGCACATGTGGGCCGCGATCTCGCTGGCCAGGCGGGCGGGCAAGGCCAGGCCCGTGAAGTACGTGGCCAAGAAGTCGCAGGCCGGCGGCTACACGACGCACATCATGCGCTTCGGCGGCCTGACGATCCTGCTCTTCCTCATCTGGCACCTGCTCGACCTGACCTTCGGGGTGGTGAACCCCAAGGGCTTCGACTCCGCTCCTGCCGACCGCATGATCGCCGGCTTCGACGCGTCCCGATGGTGGGTGACGCTCCTCTACGTCGTGGCCGTCGCCATGGTCGGCCTGCACCTGCGCCACGGCATCTGGAGCGCCTTCCAGACGCTCGGCTGGGCCAACCGCGGCCGCTACCGGGCCCTGCGCGCGACCTCCGGCCTGGTCTCCGCGGTCCTGGTGATCGGCTTCCTGGCCCCGCCCCTCGCGATCATGTTCGGAGTTGTGAAATGAGCAGGTACACCGAAGGTCCGGACATTCAGGACACCAAGGCTCCTGAAGGGCCCATCGAGGAGCGGTGGGAGAAGCGGAAGTTCGGCGCCAAGCTGGTCAACCCCGCCAACAAGCGCAAGCTCAACGTGATCGTGGTCGGCACCGGCCTGGCGGGCGGCTCGGCCGCGGCGACGCTGGGCGAACTGGGCTACAACGTCACGTCCTTCTGCTACCAGGACTCGCCGCGCCGCGCCCACTCCATCGCCGCCCAGGGCGGCATCAACGCCGCCAAGAACTACCGGGGCGACGGCGACAGCATCTACCGGCTCTTCTACGACACCGTGAAGGGCGGCGACTTCCGCGCCCGCGAGTCGAACGTCTACCGCCTGGCCCAGGTTTCGGTGAACATCATCGACCAGGCCGTGGCGCAGGGGGTGCCGTTCGCCCGCGAGTACGGCGGCCTGCTCGACACCCGCTCGTTCGGCGGCGCCCAGGTCTCACGGACCTTCTACGCCCGCGGGCAGACGGGCCAGCAGCTGCTCCTGGGGGCCTACCAGGCGCTGGAGCGGCAGATCGCGGCCGGGACCGTGACCATGCACACCCGGCACGAGATGCTCGACGTGATCGTCTCCGACGGGCGGGCGCGCGGCGTCATCGTACGCGACATGGTCACCGGCGAGATCGAGCGCCACCTGGCCGACGCCGTGGTGCTGGCCACCGGCGGCTACGGCAACGTGTTCTTCCTGTCCACGAACGCCAAGGGCTGCAACACCACGGCGATCTGGCGGGCCCACGAGCGCGGCGCGTACTTCGCCAACCCCTGCTACACGCAGATCCACCCGACCTGCATCCCGGTCTCCGGCGAGTACCAGTCGAAGCTGACGCTCATGTCGGAGTCGCTGCGCAACGACGGGCGTGTGTGGGTGCCGCTGCGCAAGAACGACGACCGCGCCCCCGGGGACATCCCGGAGGAGGAGCGCGACTACTACCTGGAGCGGATCTACCCCGCCTTCGGCAACCTCGTCCCCAGGGACATCGCCTCGCGTGCCGCCAAGAACGTCTGCGACGAGGGCCGCGGCGTCGGCCCCGGCGGCCTCGGCGTGTACCTGGACTTCAGGGACGCCATCAACCGCCTGGGACGCGCGGCCGTGGAGAAGAAGTACGGCAACCTCTTCGAGATGTACGAGCGCATCACCGGGGAGAACCCGTACGACGTGCCGATGCGCATCTACCCGGCCGTCCACTACACGATGGGCGGGCTGTGGGTGGACTACGACCTGCAGTCGACGATCCCCGGGCTCTTCGTCGTCGGCGAGGCCAACTTCTCCGACCACGGGGCCAACCGGCTCGGCGCGTCGGCGCTGATGCAGGGCCTGGCCGACGGATATTTCGTCCTTCCGACCACCATCGGCGACTACCTGGCCGCCGGCCCGTTCGGCGACGTGGACGAGGAGGCCGTGGCCCAGGCCGAGATCAAGGTCCGCGACAGGATCGACCGGCTCATGGCCGTCAACGGCACCCGCACGCCCGACTCCTTCCACCGCGAGCTCGGCAAGCTCATGTGGGACTACTGCGGCATGGAGCGCACCGAAGAGTCGCTGCGCAAGGCGCTGGAGCGCATCCCCGAGCTGCGCGAGGAGTTCTGGAACAACGTCAAGGTGACCGGAACGGCCGAGGAACTGAACCAGGTCCTGGAGAAGGCCGGGCGCGTCGCCGACTTCTTCGACCTGGCCGAGCTCATGTGCCTGGACGCCCTGGTCCGCACGGAGTCCTGCGGCGGCCACTTCCGCGCCGAGTCCCAGGACGCCGACGGCGAGGCGCTGCGCGACGACGAGAACTTCGCCTACGTCTCGGCCTGGGAGTTCGGCCAGGACGGGCCCGTTCTGCACAAGGAACCGCTCGAGTACGAATACGTCAAGATGACCCAGCGGAGCTACAAGTGAACCTGACCCTTCGCGTCTGGCGGCAGAGCGGTCCTTCCGACTCCGGACGAATGGTGACCTACAAGGTCGAGGACGTCTCCCCGGACATGTCATTCCTGGAGATGCTGGACGTCCTGAACGAGCGCCTCATCCTGGAGGGCGACGACCCGATCGCCTTCGACCACGACTGCCGCGAGGGCATCTGCGGCATGTGCGGCATGGTCATCAACGGCGTCGCCCACGGCGAGCAGCGCGCGACGACGACCTGCCAGCTCCACATGCGCCACTTCGAGGACGGCGCCACGATCACCATCGAGCCGTGGCGCGCCGCCCCGTTCCCCGTGGTCAAGGACCTCGTCGTGGACCGCAGCGCCTTCGACCGGATCATCCAGGCCGGCGGCTTCGTCTCCGTCCCGGCCGGGTCGGCCCCCGACGCGCACAGCGTGCCCGTACGCAAGGAGGACGCCGACGACGCCTTCGACGCGGCCACCTGCATCGGCTGCGGCGCCTGCGTGGCGGCCTGCCCGAACGGCTCCGCCTCCCTGTTCACCGCCGCCAAGATCACCCACCTGAGCCTTCTGCCCCAGGGGCAGCCCGAACGGCTCTCGCGGGCCAAGGCGATGGTGGACCAGATGGACGCGGAGGGGTTCGGCGGCTGCACGAACACCGGCGAGTGCACGGCGGTGTGCCCGAAGGGGATCCCGCTGGACACGATCGCGCAGATGAACAGCGACTACCTGAAGGCCAACGCCAAGTAGGCCAGAACAGGCCCCCGCCCGGTCGGGCGGGGGCCTGTCTCATTCCGTCAGCGCCAGTAGATGACCGTGAGGGTCGGCGGCTTCACGCCCGCGTCCTTGTTCTCGGACGCGGCGAAGGCCCGCCAGTTCGTCTTCTCGTTCTCGTCGGTGCCCCTGAGCTGGATGCCGTAGTTCGGAGCGCCCGAGGCCCAGGCCTTGGCGATGCCGGTCACGGGCCAGGCCAGGTAGCCGGCGCCACCGGCGCAGGGCTCGGTCCAGGTGCGGCCGCGGCCCATCTGGTTGACGCTGGCGCCTTCCTTCGTGGTGGTGGGCTTGTTGTCCCAGTTGAGGTTGTTCTCATCCCACGAGCTCGTGACACGCTCGGCGGTCAGGCCGGAGCCGACCTTGATGCCGCAGGCGTTGGTCTCGAGGTTCCACATCCCGAGGCCGGCCAGGATGACGCGCTTGCCCTTGAGCTTGGCCGTGTCGAAGGTGACCAGGCTGCGCATGACGTCGCCGCCCTCGCCGTTCTCCCACGGCATGGTGCCGGCGATGATCATCACGTCGCCGGGGTGGGACGCCCAGGAGGTGGCCACGTCGGTGTCGGTGACGACCGACGGCAGCGTGATCGTCGGGTCGACGGTCACCGGGTAGACCCTGGCGGGGTCGGACAGGAACGCGGCGTCCGGCTTGAGCACCAGGACCTTGGCGCCGTTCTGGGTCTCGACCCTGGTGTCGATCTTGGCGACGGCGTCGCCGCGGGGCTTGCCGTGGCGGCTGGAGTCCCACATCACCGGCTGGGCCGACGAGGCGACGACCTGGCCGTCGGCGCTCTTGAGCTGGAGGCCGCCGTCGGCGGACCGCACCAGGTCCACGCCCTCGGTCTGCACCGGGATGCGCAGCTCCAGCGGGCCCTGGGGCTTCTCGCGCAGCACCACGTCGTGGCGGAAGCCGGTCGGCAGCACCGTCACCACGAGGTCGGCCCCGGGGCCCGCGGCGTCGGCGAAGGTGGCGACGTTGTCCTTGACCGCCGGCTTGGGCAGGGCGGTGGGCCACTTGAGCGAGAACACCCGGCCGGCGTCGTCGACCAGCTTGGCCGCGGGGCCGTCGCCGCCGTTGGAGACCTCGACGTTCGCGCGCGAGACCCGCGGCTTCAGCACCGTCCCCTGCACCTCGAGCGAGGTGTCGACGGGCTTCCACTGCCCGTCGGGCTGCCGGATGTTGGACGGGCCCGAGGTGATCGTCGCGGTGTAGCTGCCGTCGGGGTTGGCGACGGTGGTGCTGGTCTCGTCGGTCAGGCTGGGCACGTCCACGGCCTTGCCGGTCTCGGCGGCCTGGGCGGACGCGGCGGCCTCGGGGGTCTGTGCGACGGCCGGACCGGCGGTGAGGCCGGTGGCGGCGGTGAGCGTGGCGATCGTGGTTAACCCGAGTGCCAGTCGGCCTACCGAAGCAGAAATACGCATTTACGTCCCATCGTGACAAATGGACAGATGTAAGGGCACGGATCACCCGCAATCGCGCGTGTGCTCGTTCCCCCGTTGACAGACCCGCCGGTCGAGCGGGCGATCCGCGGCCCTCGGCCGTCCCCACGTGCCGATGTGCAGACTCCCCGTCACCCCCGCCCGAACAAGATCGAGTCAGATCACAGGGATATCACAGGCAATGCACCTCAAAAGTGACGTATTTAAAAGCTGTGACCCAAGTTACAGCGATGCGTCCCTGGCATGTAACCTAATTAGTAAGCTTGCAAGCATACAAGTTAGGTCGCGATCATGCAGAAACCTTCGAGAGTGCTCTCGCGGGACGCCGAGTGGTCCGCGCTGGCGCAGTTCGTCCAGCACCCCGACTCCCGCCTCCGGCTGGGCGTCGTATCAGGGAGGCGCCGGGTGGGGAAGAGTTTTCTGCTCCGGGCTCTCGCCGAGGCCGCCGGGGGCCTGTATGTGACGGCTGTGGCCGAGGAGGGCGTTGTCCCGGCACGGCGGCGGCTGGCCGCGGAGATCGCGCGATACGCGGGCATCGGACCCGAACTGCTGGCCGATGCGAGCTGGGAGTCCCTTCTCGGTACCGCGATCGAGCTGACAGTCCGTCGCGGAGGCTCGGGCGTGTTCGTCATCGACGAGCTGCCGTGCTGGCTCGCCCACTCTCCAGAGCTGCCCGGCCTGCTCCAATTGCTCTACGACCAGTCACAGGCGGGCCAGGGCGCGCCGGGCGGGCGCCTGATCGTCTGCGGTTCTGCGATGTCCGTCATGAACGAGCTGCTCTCCGGGACGAAGGCGCTACGCGGACGCGCGGCGATCGACCTCCGCCTGGAGCCGTTCGACCTGGCCACCACGGCGCGTCACTGGGAAATCGGCGATCCTGCGGCGGCCTTGCGGGTACACGCGATCCTCGGCGGAGCTCCCGGCTATCGCAATCTCGCGAACGTCCCTCCCCCTCAGACCTCCGCCGAACTGGACGAGTGGGTTTCCGCCACCGTCCTGGACCCGCGGCAGGCGCTGTTCTCCGGGAGCGAGGCCGAGTACCTGCTGCGCGAGGATCCAAGGTTCACCGGCAGTTCCCTGCATTACGGGATCATCAACGCGGTCGCGAACGGTGCGACGAGTCCGGCGAAGATCGGCGCGCTCCTGGAACAGTCGCGTTCCTCGCTGAACCGGCCCATCGGGGCGCTGGTGAGCGCGGGATACCTCCGATACGACGCCGATCCGCTGTGGGAGAGACGTCCCGTGATCACCGTTGCCGATCCCATCATCCGCTTCCACAACCTGATCACGGTGCCGCAGCGCGACCTCGTCGAGACGGGGCACTCGCAGGAGGCGTGGCGTCGTTCGCGACCCACTTTCGCCTCCCGCGTTCTCGGACCCCACTTCGAGAGCTGTGCGAGACAGTGGTTGCGATCCCAGGCCGACCCCGCTTTGAGAAGAAACGCCGGTCAGGTGACGGCGACGGTCGTCAACGACAGCACCGGGCGGGCCAAGCACGAGATCGACGTCGTCGCCCTGGACAAACGGTCGGGGCGGGCGGACATCGGCCTCATCGGCGAAGCGAAGGCGACCCTCACCCGGCGGAGCGCGGCGGACCTCGAACGACTGGACCGGCTCAAAGCGCTCCTGGTGGAGCACGGGCATGACGCCGCGTCGTCGGTCCTGGCGCTCTTCTCCATGGAGGGGTTCCAGCCGGACCTCGTGGAGCGCGCACGTCACAGGGGAGACGTGCTGCTGGTGGACCTGCCGGTGCTGCTCGGTTCGGGTGAACCGGTAGTAGCCCCTGCGGAATGATAGCTGCAACTATCATAGTTGTAGCTATCATTCTCGTCCGTGTCTGGCGAGCCAATTCCGACACGGTCAACTCGAAGATCTACGGACCCCACTTTGAGGACCTCGCGCGTGAATGGTGCTTCCTGCACGCCTCCAGTGACCCGCTGGGCGGGATCGCGAGTGCCGTGCGGCCCAGCGATGTCGCCTGCCGTGCGCATCGCCAGGGGCATGAACTCGATGTCGTCGTGACGGAGACCGCCGATCGGATCATCGCCATCGGTGAGGCCAAGGGGACCCTCGCGCCCGTGGACGTCTCCCAGCTGCACCGGTTGGAGCATTTGCGTGAGCTGCTTCCGGCCGCCCGCGTGGATGAGCGGCCCAAACTGCTGCTGTTCGGGCGGTCGGGGTTCGCCGACGATCTGGTCGCCGCCGCCCGCGGGCGCGCGGACGTGGAGCTCGTCGATCTGGATCGGATGTATTCCGGGGACTGAGGCGACGCGGGCGCCTGGGCTGGACCGACGTCAGGCCGGGTTCAGCCGCTCTGGCGGGCTTCGTCGTTGGTGTTGGCGCGGATCTGCTGGATGCGCTGCTTGGTGAGGCCGAGCAGTTCGCCGATGTCGCCGTCGGACAGGCCGAGCTCGTGCATGTGCTTGACCCGCTTCTTGAGTGTGCGCGTGTAGTCCTCGGCGATGGCGGCGGCCTGGCGCTGGAGTGCGGCGAAGTCGTCGAGGTCCTGCTCCGACAGGCCCGGCAGGGCGTAGTGGAAGACGGGCGCGGGCGGCCGGGCGCGGTCGGCGAACAGGAACGGCAGCCCTTCGGCGACGTCGCCGTGCAGTTCCTTCAGCGTGCGGGCGGACAGGCCGCCGGCCACGCCGTCCACCTGGGCCAGCCACAGGTTGCCGGCCATCGTGACGTGGACGTCAACGCGGTCTGCGGTCATCGATCCTCCAGCCAGTCGTCGCCGAACAGGTGCGCGAGCCCCCGTTCGAGGGAGTCCACCAGGTGCGGGGTCTCCTTCGGGTACAGCGGGACGATGGCGCGGGCCACGACGCGGCCCTCGACGTCCCATAGCAGGAGGAATCGCTGCCGTCGTGTGTTCTCGAACCAGTCGCAGCGCAAGCCATGGGTGTGGGAGAGCCCGATGATCCGATCGCGGATGGTCGCGTAGTCGTCTCGTTCCACCACACGCGGCAGACTATATCCCTTGCCTAGCGCCGACAAGGTACCTTGTCGGCATGATCCGCTATGGCGTGTCGGGGGCCTCCCAGGCCCGCAGGAACGTCCTTACGGCGGCTTCTGCCAGCTCCCGCAGTTCCTCGTCGGAGATGGGGCTCGTGCCCATCCGGGTGCGGGCCTCCAGTGGCCCGGTGAGCAGGGCCATGAACTGCTCGGCCGCGGAGTCGGGGTCGGTGGCGCGCAGGCGGCCCAGCAGTGTGAGCCGGGCGAACCGCTCGGCCAGCGCCTGGTTGAGCCGGTGGGGGCCGCTGCCCACGACGATGTCGAGGACGTCGGGGAAGGTCGTGATCTCCGAGTAGAGCAGGCGGCGCAGCGCGCACGAGCGCTCGTCGGTGTGCAGGAGCAGCAACTCGTGGGCCACCCCGTCCAGGGTGGCGCGCAGGTCGTCGCCGGGGCCGGACAGCGGCTCCAGCGCGGCCAGGCGCTCGTCCAGCGTGGTGCGCGCCGCGGCCTCGAGCGCGTGGCGGAACAGGGTCGCCTTGTCGGTCATGTGGTTGTAGACCGTGGGCTTGGCCACGCCCGCCTCGTCGGCGATGTCCTGCACGCAGGCCTGCGCGTAGCCCAGCCGGGCGAACACCGTGAACGCCCCCTCCAGGATCGCCTGCCGCTTGTCGATGCGCCCGCGCGAGATGGTCGCCATACCGTCGATTGTACTCGCGGGTTCACCTTGTTTGACAGATGAGTTGCATACGAACGCATGAGATAACTACTTTGAACCCATGAGTTCAAATACGCCGGACGATCGACTGGATCCCCGGCTGCTGGGGATGATCGGCGTGATCCTGCTGGGCGGGCTGCTGGGCATCCTCAACAGCACGATGGCCGCCGTCGCCACCGCCACCCTGGCCACGACCTTCGAGGCCTCGCTCAGCACGATCGGCTGGACCTCCACCGGCTTCCTGCTGGCCGTCACCGCCACCATCCCGTTCACGACCTGGGCCGTCGACCGGGTCGGCGGCAAACGGCTGTGGCTGGCCGGGCTGCTGATCTTCCTAGCCGGCTCGCTGGGCGCCGGGCTGGCCTGGAACGTGGGCAGCCTGATCGCCTTCCGCGTGCTGCAGGGGTTCGGGGCCGGGCTGCTCGATCCGCTGGTGCTCATCCTGCTCGCCCGCGCCGCCGGGCCCCGCCGCGCCGGGCGGGTGATGGGACTGATGGGGGTGGTCCTGTCGCTCGGTCCTGTGCTCGGCCCGATCGTCGGAGGCGCAGTGCTCGCCGGGCTCTCGTGGCGCTGGATGTTCCTGCTCACCGTGCCGTTCGGGCTGGTCGCGCTGCTGCTGGCGATCCGGGCCCTGCCCGCGGACGAGGAGCGGGGGACCTCCCCCGCGCGGCTCGACGTCATCGGCCTGGCGCTGCTCGGGCCCGGGTTCGCGGCCGTCGTCCTGGCCCTGTCGCAGGCGGGGGAGCAGGGGGCGTTCGCCGCCTGGCAGGTGCTGATCCCGCTGGCCGCGGGCGTCGTGCTGCTGGCCGGCTACGGGTTGAGAAGGCGTACTGAACCCCTGATCGACCTGCGGCTGTTCGCCAACCGGGGCTTCAGCGCGAGCGTGGCCATCATGGGGCTCAGCGGGCTGGTGCTCTTCGCCACCCTGTTCGCCCTGCCCCTGTACTACCAGCACGTCCATGGGTACGGCGTGCTCGCGGCCGGGCTGCTGATGGCCCCGGTCGGACTCGGCGGCGCGGTCGCCATGCCGCTGGCAGGGCGGCTGTCGGACCGGATCGGCGCGCGCGGGCTGGCCACCGCGGGCGCGATCGTCGTCCTGCTCAGCCTGCCGGTCCTGACCCGCGTCGGCACGGACACACCGGAGATCTGGCCGGCGCTGGCGGCGTTCACGACCGGTCTCGGCAGCGGCTGCTTCAGCGCGCCCACCATGGGGTCCCTCTACCGCACGCTGCCGCCCGCCATGGTCGCCCAGGGCAGCTCGGTGCTCTACATGCTCAACCAGCTCGGCGCGGCGCTCGGCGTCGCCCTCGTCACGCTGATCGTCCAGGGGGCGGCCGACACGATCACGGGCGTCCACGGCGTCTTCTGGTTCGCCTTCGGCCTGATCGTGGTCGTCCTGGCCTGCATCCCGCTCCTGCCCGGCAAACCGGCTGCCACGCCGGCCGTACCCGACGAAGAACCTGCGAGGATCTCATGAAAACACTGGTGATCACCGGCGGCACCGACGGCATGGGCAGAGCGCTCGCCCGCACCTACCTCGACCGGGGCGACACCGTCGTCATCGTCGGCCGAGACGGGCGCAAGGCGCCCCACGGGGCCGCCTTCATCGCCGCCGATCTGAGCCTGATCAGCGAGAACAGGCGGGTGATCAAGGAGATCAACGCCGCGTACCCGGCCGTGGACGCGCTGGTGCTGTGCGCGCGGTACTTCCGCACCCACAGGTTCGTCACCGCCGAGGGCCTGGAAGGCACGTTCGCGCTGGACTACCTGAGCCGGTTCCTGTTCTCCTACGGGCTCGCAGAGCCCGGCCTCATCGTCAACGTGTCGGGCCCCGGGCAGCCGGACGGGCGCGTCCACTGGGACGATCTCATGCTCGAACGCCGCTACGACGGCATGACGGCCCAGTTCCAGGCGGGGAAGGCGAACGACCTGCTCGGGGTCGCGTTCGCGGCGCGGCGCAGCCGTACCCGCTACGTGCTGCTGCACCCGGGGAGCGTGTCCACGAGCGTGGCGGGGGAGTACGACGCGGCGACGCTGGCGCACGTGGCCGCGCTCAAGAGGTATGGACGGCCGGTCGAGGAGGGGATCAAACCGATCGTCGCCCGCATCGACGATCCCCCGTCCGATCCGCTCAGCGCCTTCGTGCTGGAGCAGCGGATCAGCCTCGATCACCCGTCCTTCGACCCGCCGGCGGCGGCCCGGCTGCACGAGGTGACCGAGGAACTGATCGGCGCGGTTACTAGCCCTTGTAGTTGAAGATCTGGTGCAGGGTGTGCTGGACCTCCACCAGATCACGCTGGTCGGCCATGACCTGGTCGATCGGCTTGTACGCCTCCGGGTGCTCGTCCACGAGGGCGGCGGCCCGGTTCATGTTCCACGTACGGCCGCTCATCGCCTTGGTGAGCGAGGCGGCGGACAGCTCCTTCTTCGCCTTCGTCCTGGACATGCGCCGACCCGCCCCGTGCGAGCAGGAGTTGTACGACTCAGGGTTGCCCCGGCCACGCACGATGTACGACTGGGTGCCCATCGAGCCGGGGATGACGCCTTCGTCCCCGGTGTCGGCCTTGATCGCACCCTTCCGGGTGATCCAGAGAGACTTGCCGTAGTGGGTCTCCTGCTGGGTGAAATTGTGGTGGCAATTGATGGTGCGTACCCTCTGTCCCTGTCCGACCACCCGGAACAGGGCGTCGATGAGGACCCTGTCCATCCGGGCCCGCGAGGCCATGGCGTAGTGCTGCGCCCACAGCATGTCCTCGATGTAGGCGGAGAACTCGGGCGTGCTCTGGACGAGATAGGCCAGGTCAGGGTCCTCCAGGCTGGTCTCCTGCCGCTTCATCAGCTTCTTGGCGCCCGTGATGTGCATCTGGGCGAGCTGGTTGCCGATGCCGCGCGAGCCCGAGTGCAGCACCGTCCACACCCGGTCACGCTCGTCGAGGCAGACCTCGACGAAGTGGTTGCCGGAGCCGAGGGTGCCGAACTGGTCGGACACCTTCTTGGTCTGCTTCGGGTCGAGGCTGGTGTGGGGCAGGCCGAGGTCGCTGAGGGCTTGGTCGACCGTCGGGTCGTCGTGGCCCTTGCCGACGCCGGCCGGGATGCGGTGCTCCACCATCGGCATCAGGGCGTCGAGGGTCTCGGGCAGGTCGGCGGCCGTGAGCGTCGTCTCGGTGGCGACCATGCCGCAGCCGATGTCCACTCCGACGGCGGCCGGGATGATCGCGTTCTCGGTGGGGATCACGGAGCCGACCGTCGCACCGATGCCGACATGCGCGTCGGGCATGAGAGCGACGTGGCCGGAGACGAACGGCAGGCGGGCGGCGCGTGCGGCCTGCATGATCGCACCTTCGTCGATCTCGCTGGCCCACGACAGCAGGTTCGGTGCGGGCTGGTTCGGCATGAAAGGAATCTCCTCACTGGGTCGTGATCAGTCTGGCGTGACCAAGGAGGATTTTCCTATCCATTTTATCGAAGGGGCGCCAGTCGATCAGGAGGTGTCGGTGCTCAAGATGAAGACACCAGCAAGGCCACGCATCGGACGCAGGCGCGGCGAGAGGTCGGCGCGAACGGCAGAGACCAGCCGCAGATGGGCAGAGGGCTGACCGGCTCCGCGCACAGGCCGGTGGATGTGCCGGGGAGCACGGCGTGCAGTACGGCGTCCTGCCTGTTTCCGGAGATGCCCGTCCGGTACTCAGGAGTGGGCGTTGTATCCGCATCGGCGACGGGTTCGATGGTGAGATCATCCCAATGAACAGGCCAACGGCGGATACCGGCGGGAAGGTCGAAGCGGTCCCCTTCAAGCCGGACCAAGGCGTTGGTTCCGTGGTTGAGGATGCTGATCACGGTTCCACTGCGTCCGATGAGGCCGGCACGGTGAGCGCGGGTTCTTGGGTGGCTGTGCAGGAGTTCCGTGATTGTGACGCGGCTTCCTGCCTGTCGGGCATCGATGCTCAACTGACCGGCCCTGAGGGCCCCGTCTGCAAGCTCATCGGTTGGGGCAGGGGATGGCTCCTGCGGAGGTCGGCGTAGCGGGAGGCGACGCGGCGGGCGGCTCGCTCAGGGTCGAGCGCGGGATGGTAGGCGTAGATGACCCGCTTACGGTGCGGGTCCCAGCCGGTACGCCACCAATAGCGATCGCCATCGCACCAGATCACCAGGCCTACCCAGACGGACACGAGGGCGAGCCCGTATCCGTCGTGGATGTCGGCAGGAATGCCGAGCTCTTCAAGGGCCTGGCCTATGTCGCGGGCGGCACGCAATGGGTGCGGCGGGGCTGTGATCTTCGGCTGGTTCCGGGGCATGGAGCCAGTGGACTCGGCTGGGGACCGCCGCCAAAAGCGCGTGATCGAGACGGGCGGTGGGAGTCGGTTCACCCCCCGTGTGAATGCGATGAAGCTGTGACGTGCTCGTCCGCCAGGCCGCCTGGCCGTACTGTAACGCTCTGCTTACACTCCGGATATGGCGTCGCTCGACGGAGGGCTGAAGTGAGTGAGCCGAACATTCTGCTGGATGCGTTGCTTGCGGAGGCGGGCATCTCGCACGCGGGACTGGCCGTACGGATCAATAAGGCCACCGCGACCGCCCGCCGCCCTACGCGGTACGACCACACGGCCGTGGCGCGATGGGTCAGAGACAATGCCATCCCGAGGGGTGACGTTCCGGAGATCATCTGCGAGGTCATCGGCCTCAAGGTCGGGCGGGTCCTCACATTGGCAGACATCGGGATGACGGGCGATGACTGTGAGATGGAGTTGCCCAAGGCCGTTGACCAGGCCATAGCCCTGTGGCGAGGGGACCTGGGGAACAAGGTCTTCCCCGTGGGAGCGTCGTTGATCGAGGGCCCGGCGGCCATCGCACCGATCTTCGAGTGGGAGAACCCGCCGCACGAGATCGACATCTCGCGGAGAGGACCGTGCCCTGTGTCGATGGACGAGGTTCAGGTGCTCAAGGACGCGCGTGGCCGCTATGAGCAGATGTACCGCAGGGTAGGCGGCGTCCCGGTACGGCCTCGCCTTGTGGCCTTCCTCAACACCAGTGTCACGCCGCTGCTCAGAGGCAGCCATGACGACGAGATCGGCAGGCGACTGTTCCGGGCCGCTGGTGGGCTGGTCGCGCTCGCGGGCATCTGCGCGTACGACTCCGATAGGCAGGCGCTGTCGCAGCGCTACCTGTTCCACGCACTCAGGATGGCCAAGGCGTCGGGTAACCGGGCGTTCGGCGGCTACGTGATTGCGTTGCTGGCGAACCAGGCGATGGCGCAGGCGAAGTACCGGCGCGTCATCCAGTATTGCGAGACGGCTCTGCGGGGAGCGCGGGGTCATTTGAGTCCCGCTCTTGCGACGGACCTGCACACTCTCCAGGCGAAGGCGTACGCACGCGTTGGTGATCGGGCGAGCTGTCACGCGCACATGCGGCTGTCGGAGGTCAAGGCAGGACAGATCCGACAAGGTGAGGAGCCCCCGGAAACCGGCTACGTACAACCGGGTCTGCTTGAGTGCCAACACGCCGAGGCCCTGCGACGTCTCGGCGACCTGATACCTGCCCAGGAGTACGCAGAGGAAGCTCTCCGTTTGGCCGGTACGTGCCATCTGCGCGGGCAGGCTCACAGACAGGCGACTCTCGCCTTGATCCTTGCCGAACGGCGTGAACTGGAACAGGCCGCATCCACCGCGGAGAGCATGCTCGACTGTACCGAGGGCATGGAGTCCAAGCGTCTTGCCGAACGCATCGAGTCGGTGACGACGGCGCTGAGCGCGTACGACGCGCAACCGGTCAAGTCATTTGTCGCTCGTGCGAGGCAGCAAGCAGGCATCCCCTTGTAGCGTGGGGCCGGTCCAGGCATCCACCACGGGAGCAGCCGCATGCGTTGGCAGGTTCACTCGGAAGAGCCGCTCTACAGTGACCGCTGGCTTGACGTTCGGGTGGCTGACGTGGAGCTTCCGGACGGAAGGCATCTCGACCACCGACTGATTCGTACCGCGCCCGGAGCGGGTGCCGTCGTCACCGACGACCAGAACCGTGTACTGCTCATCTGGCGGCACCGTTTCATCACCGACACCTGGGGCTGGGAGATCCCCATGGGCAAGGTCGACGAGGGCGAGGAGCCGATCGCGGCCGCTGCGCGCGAGGTCGAAGAGGAGACCGGCTGGCGACCTGGCCCGTTGCGGCCCATGCTCTACACCCAGCCGACCAACGGCATCTCCGACTCAGAGCACTACATCTTCCGCGCCGACAGCGCCCGGCACATTGGCTCGCCCACGGAAGCATGGGAGGCGGAGCGGATCGAGTGGGTCCCTCTTGCGGACATCCGCCGCCTGATCGACACGCGCGACATCGTCGGTGGGACCAGCATGAATGCTCTGCTTTACGCTCTTGCGGAGATATAGCGGCCTCTGGCCGGCGCCGCCGGCTCTTATTGCTATGTGGCTCTTCTAGCGCGACAGCTTGAGCTGAGAATAGGCGGGATCGTTCGAGGAATTTGCGGGTGTGGACCGGCGCGTCGGCTGTCGTGCCAGTCGCCGTTGATAACCCGGGACCGGTCCCGGCGCCGCCGCCTAGCATGTTCCTGCCCTTGCCGGAGAGGGGTTGGTTCCCCTGACCGGCTCTCCAGAATTCACCGAGGTCCTGGCGGAGGGTCTTATGAGGCGTTCGGTAGCCGCCGTTGGCCTGCTGGTCTGCTTCCTGTTCTTGTGGAGCGTCACCGTCGGCGGCGTAGAGTTAAGCACCGGCACCCTGTTTTCTGATATCGCAGTTGTCGGCATGATTCTCTTTTTCATCATGCTGATCGCGGGCCCTCGAATCAGAGGCCCGCAAAACAAGATCGTTAAATATAATCGCCGGGTCTTGGCCCATACGCACAAGATCGGCGATACTGCCGGAGCCGCTCAGGCGCTTCGAAATCTGGGGGTGGTCCACACCGAAATCAACGATCTGATGATCGGATTCGACTATGCCGCACAAAGCTTCGCCCTTCATCGGCGGCTGGGGCGTGATGTCACTCCAGATCTGCACCTGCTGGGTCATCAGCGTGCGCTGCTGGGTGATCCCAAATTCATTAAGACGCTCTACAACACGCTCGACAAGCCAACCGCCGACGATCTCATCCAATTGCTCGGGAAACAAGCGGGAGGGCGCGCCTGACGCCCTCCCGCTGGTCAGAAGTAGCGGGGGAAGAGGTCCGTGGTCGGCCAGGAGGTGATCTTGCCGGTCGTGTTGTTGATCAGTGAGCTCAGCACGTCGAAGTCCGGCGTGCCCGTCTCCTCCGTGCGGTTGAACAGGGCGGCGTAGGTGAAGCCGTTCTGCAGGCGGGCGAGGTAGGTGTAGGTGCCGGGCAGCCCGCCGCTGTGCCAGGTGTTGAGGTGGCCGGTCACCTGGCGGACGTACAGGCCGGCGCCGTACCAGGAGCCGTCGGGCGAGACGCCGATCTCGGGCTTGGCCGTCATCCTGCCGATGGAGGTCGAGTTCAGCACCGTGCCGGGCGCGTCGAGCACCCGCGCGAGGCGGACCAGGTCCACGGCCGAGGCCAGCCAGCCGCCGCCCGGGCCGCGGTTCTCCATGCTGAAGCCGCCGTAGGGCGATGGCACGATCGCGCCGGAGGCGTCCGTGACGGTCTTGCTCGTCCCGGCCGATTCGTAGATGACCTCGCCTGTTGCGGCCTGCGCCTTGAGGGTGCGGCCGAGCCGCAGCCGGGTGATGCCCACGGGGGTCAGGATGCGCTGCTTGACGTACGACTCGTAGGACATGCCCGAGGCCTTCTCGACGATCAGACCGAGCAGCAGGTAGCCGTAGTTGCTGTAGGCGAACTTGCTGCCGGGGGCGAAGTCGAGCGGGCGGCCGCCGGCGTACCGGATGATGTGGTCCCGCGTGATCGGCAGGGAGACGCCGAGGGACGTGGAGATGACGTGGTCCCTGTAGAGGTAGTCGCCCGAGAGGTCGCGGTCCCAGCCGCCGGTGTGCTGCAGCAGCCGCCACACCGTCACGTTCTTCAGCCGGGGGTCGGCGGTGGTGGACAGGCCGAGCAGGGTGGCCACGGACGTGCCCAGACTGAGCTTGCCGTCCTGCGCCAAGCGCATGATCGCCATGGCGGTGATGTGCTTGCTGAGGCTCGCGATGCGGAACAGCGAGGTCGGCGACACGGCCGGCACGGACGGGTCGTCGCTGTAGCGGTAACCCCTGGCCAGCACGAGCTTGCCGTTCTTGGTGATGGCGAGCTGGGCGCAGGAGATCTTGCGGTCGGTGATGTAGGTCTTCAGTACGGTGTCGTACTGGGCGAGCGCGGCCGGGACCACTCCCGAGGTCTGGACCGTGGCGGCGAACGCCGGTCGCGGGGAGCCGAGGGCGATCGCGGGTAACGTCGCGGCGCCTGTCGCCAGCAGCCGTCGTCTGCTCAGGCTTTGGGGCGGATCGATTTGAGACATGTGCAAATCTCTAGTGGATCAGTGGCACCACTGGGGACGACATGGTGAGAGAGCGCTCCCTCAACGGGTGACTTGTCGTGTTCACTCCGGAACGGTTCGAGGGCTGGACGTTTGTGAACTGTGGCTGGTGCGTTGCATGACGACGATTAACAAGGGCCTTGACACGGGTTGCGGACGCGAGGAGCCTCCGTGTCAGGGAGCGCTCCCCCAATTCATCGCCCCTCGTCGTGACGGAGACGTCGTGAGTTCACCCCCCAGCCTCGCCCGCATGCTCGTCCCCCTGTTGGCCGTGCTGATCGGCCTGGTCGCCGTCCCCGCGGCGGCTCCGGCGGCGGCCGAGCCCGTACGGGTGGCGGAGTTCCTCGCCGACTGCCCGTTCAGCCACCGCCTGCCCGACGACCCGATCGTCTTCCCCGGGCTGCCCGGCGCCTCGCACATGCACAGCTTCTTCGGCAGCCGCGTCACCAACGCCCACACCACCCTCACCGACCTGCAGAACGGCGCCACGAACTGCAACCCGGCCGTCGACAGATCGTCCTACTGGGTGCCGACCCTCTACCGGGACGGCGCGCCGGTGGAGCCGGCCATCATCACGTTCTACTACCTCGGCGAGGGAGTGCGGGACGACATCGTCGCCAGAACCCAGCCGCTGCCGCTGGGGCTGCGGATCGTGGCGGGCAACGCCAAGGCGACAGGCCCCGACAACACGACGATCTCCCGGTGGTCGTGCCTGCACGCGGGGCAGGTTCCCGCCTCGAAGGACTTCGTCACGTGCCCGTCCGGGACGATGCTGGAGTCGTACCTGGACTTCCCGCAGTGCTGGAACGGGCGCGACCTCGACTCCGCCGACCACAAGAGCCACATGGCCTACCCGGTGGCAGGGGCCTGTCCCAGCACGCATCCGGTGCCCGTGCCGAAGCTGCGGCAGGTGATCAGGTACCCGGTGAGCGGGGACCCGTCGCACTTCCGGCTGGCGTCGGGAGGCGGGTTCACGATGCACGGCGATTTCTTCAACGCCTGGCCGCCGGCCGAGATGGAGCGGCGGGTGCGTGACTGCATCCGGCCGGTCATCAAGTGCGGCGCCGACGGGCGTCCGTCCTGACGACGTCCGTGTCCGGTCCGCGGTTCGTGGCGTTCGTGCTGGTGGCCGTCCTGGTCTCCGGGTGTACGGCCGCCGCCCCCGCCCCTGAGCACCATCGGCCGGGCTCAGGCGCAGCCGTGGGCGGGCGGTTCAACGGGACCGACGTGGCGTGGTTGCAGCTCGCCGAGGCGCTGCACACCCGCGCGCTGCCGCTCCTGGAGCTCGCCCCCGGCCGCACGGCCAGCCGGCCGCTCGCCGACCTGGCCGTCCGGATCGGCAGGAAACACCAGACGGGACGCGGCCGGCTTCGCGCCCTGCTCGCCGAGGCCCGCGTCGGCGGCGAGAACCCGCATGCCACGCACGACATGCCCGGCATGCCGACCGCCGCCGACCTGCGAGCGCTGAAAGGGCTCAGAAACGACGCTTTCGACCGGCGGTTCTCCGCGCTGCTGCGCGTCTACCTGGACCAGCTCGTGCTCGTGGCGCGGGGCGAGCAGAGCGCGGGCGGGGCGTCCTCGGCGCGCGAACTGGCCGCCGCGATGGAACGCGCGCACGTCGCCGAGCTGGCGGCGCTCGACGGGATCGGCGTCGCCGCCGGATAGGTTGGGCGGCATGAGGCTCGGGGAACTGCTGGGCTCGGGGCGCAGCGCGGACGTGTACGCGATCGACGACGACCGGGTCCTGCGCCGCTACCGCCTGCCGGTCGATGCCGGGCGCGAGATCGCGGTGATGGAGTACGTGGGCGCGCACGGGTACCCGGTGCCGGAGGTCTATCCGGGGGCCGAGCGGCCCACCGACCTGGTGATGCGGCGCCTGACGGGCCCGACGATGTTACGGGCCCTGATGGCAGGGGAGATCGCGCCAGAAGAGGCGGGCGAGATTCTGGCGCGGCTGCTCCTGCGGCTGCACGAGATCCCGGCCAGGACCTCCGGCGACCCCCATGACCGGGTGCTGCATCTGGACCTGCATCCGGACAACGTGCTGCTGACGCCGGACGGGCCCATGGTGATCGACTGGTGCAACTCCCGGGAGGGGCCGCCGGGGCAGGACTGCGCCATGTCGGCGCTGATCGTCGCCCAGGTGGCGGTGGACGAGGAGAGCGACCTGGCCGCCCCCGCACGGCTGGTGCTCGGGGCGCTGCTGGCGGGGCTCGGCGCGGCCATCGACTGCGGCGACGGACTGGAGCAGGCCAGACGGCGGCGCGGCGCGGACCAGACGATGACGGTGCGAGAGCTCGGCCTGCTGGACTCGGCGGTGGCGCTGGTGCGGGCATAGGCGGTCAAGGCAAACCGGCGGGCCGGCTCAGGGGCGCCAGGCTTGCGGGCGTAGCGCGGGAGACCGCAGGTGGCCGAGGCAAGTCGGCTCAGGGGCGCCAGGCGCCCGCGGCGGCGGCCTCGCGGACGTACATCGCGAAGGGTTTGGGCGGGCGGCCCGTCACCTCGCACACCACGTCGGAGATCGGCTGGTCGCCGAGGCCGCGCAGGGCGGCGAACGCCTTGGCGTCGCGGATCGCCTCCTCGGAGAAGCCCAGCGCCGCGATGTAGTCCTCGTCGCCGCCGCGATAGCGCACGCAGCGGTCGATCTCCCCGCCGATGAGGTCGACGGCCTCGCCGAACGTCAGCGTGTCGGGGCCGGTCACCTCGTACGTCCGCCCCGCGTGGCCGTCTTCCGTGAGGGCCGCGGCGGCGACGGCGGCGACGTCGCCCGCGTCCACGAACGCCTGGCGTACGTCGCCCAGCGGGATCACCACCTCGCCCGCCATGATCGCGGGCCAGAAGAAGCCTTCGTCGAAGTTCTGGTCGAACCAGCTCGGCCGCAGGATCGTCCACGTGGCGCCGCTGTCGCGGACCGCGCGCTCCGCGGCCGGCAGGCGGCCGTCGCCCATGGTCTCGATGCCGGAGCTCGACAGCAGCACGATGCGCCGCACGCCCTGCTCGACCGCCACGGAGACGAACGCGGGATCGACCGCCGTGCCGTCGGGCGCCATGAGATAGAGGGCGGACGCGCCGGCCACCGCGGGCCGCCACGTGCCGGCGTCGGACCAGTCGAACCTGGTCTCGCCGCTCCTTGAGGCGGCCACGACGGGATGGCCGTCGGCCCGCAGCAACTCCGTCACGCGCCGCCCGGTGGAGCCCGTCGCGCCGAGAACGAGGATCACGGGTGGGTCATGCCCTGAACGGGGCAAAGGGCACCGACAGAACCCGTCAAAGGCGGCTGGTGCGTGAGCTCACTCCGCCCAGGCGGCGGTGGTTTCGAGGCGTTCGTGCCAGAGTTTCTCGCCGCCCCCGCCCGGCTCCCAGCGGGCGCAGAAGTCGATCAGGTCGCGGCAGCGGGCCACCATGGCGGCCTGGCGTTCGTCCCATTCGGGGACGAGGCCGTCGTAGGCGGCGAAGAAGTGCGGCAGCAGGGGTACGTGCTCCGGATGGTGGCTGCGGATGATCCACTCGCACCAGGCCAGGTCCTCGACCGGGCGGCCGGGGTGCGCCCACTCCCAGTCGAGGATCGCGGTCGCCTCGAACGTGGCCGGGTCGAACAGCATGTTCTGCGGGCCGTAGTCGCCGTGCACGATCCCCAGCCGGTGGATGCCCGCCAGGATCCGGCCGCACTCCGTGAGCACCTCCACCGCGCGGCCCTCGTCGAGCAGCTCCTGGCCGTGGGCGCCGGAGACGAAGCGGGTGGTCAGGCTCGTGGAGGTGACCTGGTGGACGCGGGGGACGGGCAGCCGGCCGCGCAGCCGCCGCAGGTAGCGGCTCTCCGTGCTCAGCCGGAAGGCCGCCTCCGGGCCCTGGTAGCACTTCACGACCAGGGCGCCGTCGCCGATCGTGCTGTTGGTGTACCCGTGCTTCACAAGGGTCGATTCTGGCGCAACCGGACGTGTCCCGGGCGCCTCGGCGCGCTGTCCGAACGGCTCCGATACACGATGTAAGGACGGAACAAATAGCCCAACGGCGCGGAAAGCGCATGCACCAGGCGGCTGAACGGGAAAAGTACGATCAGCGCCATCCCGGTCAGCGTGTGCACCTTGTAAAGGGCGCTCGCCTGCCCCATCGCCTCGACGTCCGGGGCGAGGACGAAGACGCCGCGGAACCAGGGCGCGACCGTGGTGCGGTAACTGACCTCGCTGGGCATGAACCCCGCGACCGTCGTCACCACGCCGGCGACGATGGCTGCGGCCAGTACCGCGTACATCGTCTTGTCGTTGGCCGTGGTCGCCGTGAACACGGGGCCGTTGACGCGGCGGCGATAGATCAGCAGGACCAGCGCCGCCAGGGTGGCCAGGCCCGCGAGCCCGCCCCAGACGAGCGCGTTGGCGTGGTAGACGTCGTTGCCGATGCCGATGGCGTCGGTCCAGCTCACGGGGATGAGCAGGCCGGTGACGTGACCGATGATCACGAAGAGCAGGCCGTAGTGGAACACCGGGCTGGCCAGGCGCAGCAGCCGGCTTTCGTAGAGCTGGGACGAGCGGGTGGTCCAGCCGAACTGGTCGTACCTGTAGCGCCAGATCAGGCCGCCCACGAAGATCACCAGGACGACGTACGGCGAGACCGTCCAGAGCAGGCCCTCGCTCCAGCTCACCGATAGCCTCCGACGCTCTCGGCGGGCGGGCCTGCGACGGCCAGGCGCTGCACCGCCGCCCGCTGCGCGGCGCCGAGCGGCGGCAGGGACGCGCACAGTGTGCCGATCACGTGCGCGTACGGCGAGCGGCGGTCGGTCAGGGCGGCCTGCAGCAGCTCCAGGCCCGCCCTGTGCTCGTGCAGCAGGGCCATGCCCGAGGGGTCGAGGGCGGCGAACTCCAGCATCACCGGCAGGAAGTCGGGCAGCTCGTCGTCCATCAGCTCCCAGCCGGCCGCCCGGTAGCGGCCCTTCAGCGCGGCCAGCGACTCGCCGCGGCGGCGGGTGTCGCCGTCGGTGTAGTAGGTCAGGTAGAGGCAGCAGCGGCGGTGCAGGTCGAACGTCTCCACGTAGTGCGCGGCCAGCTCGCCGGGGCCGAGGTCGGACGCGAGTCGCAGGAACGTCCCGAAATGCGGCTCCGCGGCCTCCTCGATGAGCGGGAGGCGGTGCCAGAAACGTTCGTCGGGGTAGGCGAGCAGGTGCGCGGCGGCTTGCCAGATGACGGCCTTGTTCATGACGTTCATGACTTTCCTCTTTTGGGCGGGAACAGCCCCGCGGGAGTGCCTCGGCCGTCCCAGTTGAGGAGGTTCACCCGGTCGCGGGTGGTCTCGTCGCTGGTCTGGCGCTCTTTCAGCCCGTGGAAGCTCTCGATCGAGACCGGGACCGGCCTGCCGGACGCCTCGCCGAACGGCCCCTGCATGCCGGGCCCTCCGTCGTAGTCGAGGCTGCAGCCGCCCTCCTCCACGACCCCCGGGACGTTGCCGTAGGCGGTGGGGATCACGTAGCGCTCCTCGTACCTGGCCAGGGCCAGCAGGCGGTAGAGGTCGCGGACGTCGTCCTCGGCCAGGTCCGTGTCCGTCAGGACCGGCTCCTCGCCCAGGTTCACGGCCCGCATGTACGAGCGCATCGCGGCCAGGCGGCGCAGCGCGGTGGTCACGGGCGCCGGGTCGCCCGCGGTGAACAGCTCGGCCAGGTAACCGACGGGGATGCGCAGGGAGTCGATGGCGGCGAACAGGTTGCCCGCGTCCTCGCCGTCGTGGCCGCTGGTGGACAGGGCGTCGACGACGGGGGAGAGCGGGGGGACGTACCAGACCATCGGGAGGGTCCGGTATTCGGGGTGGAGCGGCAGCGCTATGCGATATTTCTTGATAAGGGCGTACACGGGCGATCTGCGGGCCGCGTCCACCCAGTCCGGATGGAGCCCCGCGGTGGCGACGGCCGGGTCGTCCGGGTCGACGAAGAGGTCGAGTTGCGCCTCGTACAGGTCGCGTTCGTCCGGGACCGAGGCGGCCTCGGCCACGCGGTCGGCGTCGTACAGCAGGACGCCGAGGTAGCGCAACCTCCCGACGCACGTCTCCGAACAGACCGTGGGCAGGCCCACCTCGACACGCGGATAGCAGAACGTGCACTTCTCGGCCTTGCCGGTCTTGTGATTGAAGTACACCTTCTTGTACGGGCAACCCGTCACGCACATGCGCCAGCCACGGCATCTGTCCTGGTCCACCAGCACGATGCCGTCCTCGGCCCGCTTGTACAGCGCGCCCGACGGGCACGAGGCCACGCACGACGGGTTGAGACAGTGCTCGCAGATGCGCGGCAGGTAGAACAGGAACGCCTGCTCGAAGGCCAGCTTGACCTCGTCGGACACCTTGGCCAGAACGGGGTCGGGCGAGGGGTCGCCGCCGAGGCCGTCGTCCCAGTTGGCGCTCCAGCGGATCTCCATGGGCTCGTTGCTGATCAGCGACCTGGGCGGCGCCACGGGGACGTCGTCGGAGAGCGGGGCTCTGGTCAGGTTCTCGTAGTCGTAGGTCCACGGCTCGTAGTAGTCGCCGATGGAGGGCATGACCGGATTGGCGAAGATGCCGAGGAGCCTGCGGAGCCGGCCGCCCGCCCTGGGCCTGAGCCTGCCCGACCTGGTGAGCGACCAGCCGCCGCGCCAGCGGTCCTGGTCCTCATAGCGCCTCGGATAGCCCTGGCCGGGGCGGGTCTCGACGTTGTTGAACCAGACGTACTCGACCCCCGGCCGGTTCGTCCACGTCTGCTTGCAGGTGACCGAGCAGGTGTGGCAGCCGATGCACTTGTCCAGGTTCATCACCATGGCGACCTGGGCCATGATCCGCATCAGTACGTCACCTCCTGGGACCGGCGGCGGATGGTGGTGATCTCGTCGCGCTGGTTGCCCGTGGGACCGAAGTAGTTGAAGGCGTAGGAGAGCTGGGCGTGCGCGCCGATCAGGTGCGTGGGCTTGATGAGCAGCCTGGTCAGGGCGTTGTGGATGCCGCCCCTGCGGCCGGTCGCCTCGGTCTTCGGCACGTTGATCAGGCGGTCCTCGGCGTGGTGCATGTAGACGGTGCCCTTCGGCATGCGGTGGGAGACGACAGCCCTGGCCACGACCACGCCGTTGCGGTTGACCGCCTCGATCCAGTCGTTGTCGGCCACCCCGAGCTCGGCCGCGTCCTCGACCGACATCCAGATCGTCGGGCCGCCGCGCGACAGCGCGAGCATGAGCAGGTTGTCCTGGAACTCGGAGTGGATCGACCACTTGCTGTGCGGGGTCAGGAAGCGCAGGGCGCCGCTCTGGCCGTCCAGCGTGGCCAGGTCGAGCGGCGGACGGTAGATCGGGAGCGCCTCGCCGTACTCGTGCATCCAGTCGTGGTCGAGGAAGAAGTGCATGCGCCCGGTGAGCGTGTGCCACGGCTTGCCCTGCTCGACGTTGACCGTGAACGGCGAGTAGCGGCGGTCGTGCGCCTCCTTGCCCGACCACTCGGGGCTCGCGGCGACCTGGACCGGCCTGGCCTGGGTGTCGGAGAAGACGATCCGGTGGTCCTCGTTGATCAGCTCGTCGAAGTCCGCGCCCGTGCGGTGGGCCAGCTGCCGGAAACCCTGCGCGGCCAGCCTGCCGTTGCTCACCCCCGACAGGGCCAGGATCGCCTCGCACGCCTTGGCGTCGGTGTCCAGCTCAGGACGGCCCTTGGCGACGCCCCACGGCACCAGGCCGCAGCGCTGGCCGAGCCAGGCAACCTCCTTGTCCGGCAGGAACGTCACGCCCTTGACCTGGAGGCCCAGCGTTTCCGTCAGCGGGCCCAGCGCCGCCAGCTTGTCGGCGACCGCGCCGTAGTCGCGTTCGACCACCTGGAGCACGGGCTCGACCGCCTGGGCGATCTCGCCGGGCGTGTCGTGCTGGTAGGCGGTGGCGACCACGTCCCTGCGCACGCCGAGGTGCTTCTTGGCCAGCGCGCTGAACGCGCGGGCGATCGCGTGGAAGGCGGAGAAATCGGTCTTCGTCTGCCACGGGGGATTGATCGCCGGGTTGAACGCGTGCACGAACGGGTGCATGTCCGTGGCCGACAGGTCGTGCTTCTCGTACCAGGTGGCGGCGGGCAGCACGATGTCGGAGAAGACCGTCGATGAGGTCATCCTGAAGTCGAGGGTCAGCAGGAGGTCCAGCTTGCCCTTCGGGGCCCGTTCGTCGGCCTCGGACAGGTTCCCGGCGGCGCCCAGCAGGTGGTGCAGGAAGTACTCGTTGCCCTTGGCCGAGGAGCCCAGCAGGTTGGAGCGCCACAGGGTGAGCACCCGGGGCCAGTTGCGGGGGTCGTCCGGGTTCTGGGCCGCGTAGGCGAGCCTGCCCGCGCGCAACTCGTCGCGGGTGTAGGCGATGGGGTCGTCGGCCTCGCCGAGCTCCAGCGGGTTCCTGTCGAAAGCCGGGGCCATCGGCATCCAGCCCCTGGCGACGGCCTCGGTGACCAGGTCGGCGGTGTGCTTTCCGCGGAAGGCGCCGGGGGCCAGCGGCGAGGTCAGCTCGCCGGCGTCGAAACGTTCGTAGCGCCACTGGTCGGTGTGCAGGTACCAGTAGGGCGTGCCGGGAACCTGGCGCGGCGGCCGCGACCAGTCGAGGGCGCCCGCCAGCAGCGCCCAGCCGGTCTGCGGGCGGCACTTCTCCTGGCCGACGTAGTGGGCCCAGCCGCCGCCGTTGCGTCCCTGGCAGCCGGTCAGGATGAGCAGCGTCAGGAAGGCGCGGTACATCGCGTCGCCGTGGAACCACTGCGCGGTGCCCGCCCCGAGGATGATCATGCAGCGGCCCCGGGTCGTCTCCGCCGTTCTGGCGAACTCTCTGACGATCTTGATGGCGCGCTGCGCGGGCACGCCCGTGATGGGCTCCTGCCAGGCCGGCGTGTACGGCTGCGCGGCGTCGTCGTAGCCGGTGGGCCAGATTCCCGGGAGTTGTGGCCGTGCCACCCCGTACTGGGCCAGGAGCAGGTCGTACACCGTGGTGACCAGGTGCTCGCCGACGCGTCGTGCAGGGACGCTCCTGCGTACCGAATGGCCGCCGTCGAAGCGGGGCAGCAGCACCTCCACCGGTTCCTCCCCGTACAGGGTGAGCTTCGGGTCGGTGTCCAGGCGCAGGTTCCAGCGGCCCGCGCCGGACTCGGCCCAGCGGAAGCCGACCGAGCCGTTCGGCACCACCGGCTCGCCGCTCTCCTCCGAGACGAAGACCGTCTTCCACGCGGCGGCATCCTCCCGCGAACCCAGGTCGGCGGCCGTGAGGAAACGACCGGGCACGTACGCGTCCTCGTGCCGCTCAAGCCGGACGAGGAAGGGCAGGTCGGTGAAGCGTTTGACGTAGTCGGTGAAGTAGGGCGCCGGTCGCTCGACGAAGAACTCCTTCAGCAGCACGTGCCCCATGGCCATGGCCAGCGCGCCGTCCGTGCCGGGACGCACGGCCAGGAACTCGTCGGCGAACGTGGCGGCGTCACTGTAGTCGGGCGCGACCACCACGACCTTCTGGCCCCGATAACGGGCCTCGGTCATCCAGTGGGCGTCGGGGGTACGGGTGACCGGGACGTTCGCGCCCCACATCATCAGGTACGCCGCGTCCCACCAGTCCGCCGACTCCGGCACGTCGGTCTGGTCGCCGAACACCTGGGGCGAGGCGATCGGCAGGTCGGCGTACCAGTCGTAGAAGGAGAGCATCGCGCCGCCGATGAGCGAGACGAACCGGGAGCCGATGGCCTGGGAGACCATCGACATGGCGGGGATGGGGGAGAAGCCGGCGATGCGGTCGGGGCCGTAGGTCATGATGGTGTGGACGTGGGCGGCGGCGATCATCTCGGTGGCCAGGCTCCAGGGGACGCGGACGAGGCCGCCGCGGCCGCGGGCGCTCTGGTACCGCTCCCTTTTCTCCGGGTCAGTCGTGACTTCGGCCCAGGCGGCCACCGGGTCGCCCAGCCGCTCCTTCGCCTCCGCGTACATCTCGGCCAGAACACGCCGGGCGTACGGATAGCGGATCCGGGTCGGCGAGTAGGTGTACCAGGAGAACGCGGCCCCGCGCGGGCAGCCGCGCGGCTCGTACTCGGGACGGTCGGGGCCCACGCTCGGGTAGTCGGTCTGCTGCGTCTCCCACGTGATGATGCCGTCCTTGACAAACACCTTCCACGAGCACGAACCCGTGCAGTTCACGCCATGCGTCGAACGGACCACCTTGTCGTGACTCCAGCGGTCACGGTAGAAGAAGTCGCCCTCCGTGCCCCCTTTGAGGTGGAGGGTGTGCAGGTCGTCGCTCGTGACGGCCCTGCGGAGGAAGCGTCCGGTCTTGAGGAGGAGGTCTTCGGCGCTCATGCCCCCACTTCATCACACATAGTGACTCTCTGTTACACAGGGTGTATGTCTGAGCTTCGTAAAGGTCGGATGCGGAACCTCGCCCTGGTGGCGGCGCTCGTCCGCCCTTCTTCGCAAAGCGGGCATTCCGGGCGCTTTGAAAATGGTTTGCGGGGCGCGGGTGCGCCTTGTCAACCTTGACGGGTTATGAACCGTTGCTGGCGTTCGCCGCCCCAGTCGGCTGCTACTCAAGGTAATCATGTGGTAATGTTCAGTCACCGCCGGGTGCCCGACTGGCGCCCGGTCCCCGCCCCCATTGGTGTCCGCACCAACGGGACAGCGTCCGGCGGGGCGGTGGCCCAAGAGCCGCACTCCATCCAGGAATGCGAAGTCAGGCCCCGACAACGCGGCTTTCACCCACGGTCCGCCCGGCTCACCGGACGGACGCGGCGCTGGCTTCCACCGAATCGCTTCCCAGCCTCAGCCGGGATGCGACGAGGTTACGCCGATGTCCGTTTTACCCAGGTAAACACAGAGAGCCGAAGACGCTATGCGCTCCCTTCCTGAGGCCGATCCTGGTGTGCCCGACATCCGCAGCCCGCTGCGTTACCTGTGGTGGAACGCGCGGCGGCAGGGGCCATCCCTGCTCGCCGGCATCGGCTTCGCCACCCTGTGGTGGATGGTGCAGGCGTTGATGCCGGCCGTGCTCGGGCAGGGCATCGAGGCCATCACCGCCAAGGACTCCAGGGCCCTGCTGCTCTGGGCGTCCGTCCTGTTCGTGCTCGGCCTGCTGCAGGCGTTCACCGGGATCATGCGGCACCGCATGGCCGTCTACAACTGGCTGGCCGCCGCCTACCGCACCGTCCAGGTCACCGCCCGCCAGGCCGCCAGACTCGGCGCCACACTCCCCAAGCGGCTCTCCACCGGTGAGGTCGTCAGCGTCGGCAACTCCGACATCGCCCACATCGGCAACTCCATGGACATCCTGCTGCGTGGCACCGGCTCCGTCGTGGCGATCGTCACCGTCACCGTGATCCTCATCTCGACCTCGTTGCCGCTGGGGCTGCTCGTCCTGTTCGGCGTCCCCGTCATGGCCGTCGCCGTCGGGCCGCTGCTACGGCCCCTGCACCGGCGCCAGCGCACACAGCGCGAGCTGGCCGGCGAACTGTCCACCAGGGCCGCCGACATCGTGGCCGGGCTGCGGGTACTGCGCGGCATCGGCGGCGAGCAGGTCTTCACCGACCGCTACCGCGAGGAGTCACAGCGGGTCCGCCACGCCGGGGTGGGCGTCGCCGGCGTCGAGTCGGTGCTCGAAGGCGCCCAGATCGTCCTGCCCGGCGTGCTCATCGCGATCGTCACCGGCATCGGCGCCTCCTTCGCCGTCGCCGACCAGATCCCCACCGGCCAACTCGTCGCCTTCTACCTGTACGCCGTGTTCCTCATCGGCCCCCTGCGCACCCTGACCGAGACCGCCGACAAACTCACCAAAGGACACGTGGCGGCCGGCCGGGTGATCCGCATCCTGTCCATGGAGCCCGAAGTCGGCGGAGGCACCGGCACCAGCGACGGCGGCGTGCTGCGCGACTCCTACAGCGGCGTCACCGTCCAACCCGGAGCCCTGACCGCCGTCACCGCCGACACACCCGAGGACGCCATCGCCATCGCCGATCGGCTCGGCCGCTACACCGGCGGCGACGTCACCTTCGGCCCCGCCGACCTGTCCACGCTGCCCCTGTCCGAGGTCCGCTCCCGGATCCTGGTCGCCGACAACGGCGCCAGGCTCTTCGCCGGCCGCCTGCGCGACGAACTCGACGTACGCGGCGACGCCACCGACGAACAGGTGACCTGGGCCCTGGAAGCGGCCTGCGCCACCGACATCGTCGAGGCCCTGCCCGACGGGCTCTCCACTGTGGTGAACGAGGCGGGCCGTGAGTTCTCCGGCGGGCAGCAGCAGCGCCTGCGCCTGGCCCGCGCGCTCCTGGCCGACCCCGAGGTGCTCATCCTCGTCGAACCCACCAGCGCCGTCGACGCCCACAGCGAGGCCCGCATCGCCGAACGCCTTGCCAAGGCCAGGGCCGGCAGAACCACGCTGATCTGCACCACCAGCCCTCTCGTTCTGGACCGTACCGATCACGTCATCTACGTCGAGGACGGGCGGGTGCTCGCCGAGGGGACGCACCGGCAGTTGCTGGACGGGTCGCCGCAGTACGCCGCGGCCGTGACCCGCGGAGAGGACTGACCGATGCCCCACCACGAAACACCACCCTTACCGACACACCCGGACGAGCCTCTCCCGTCCTGGTTGTGGACGCGGCCTGGGGAGTCGCCGCTCCTGACCCGCCAACACTCGGGATTTCGGGTGCTGATCCGATTGAGGGGGTTCTGACCGATGGCCCGAGAGATCCTCCCGGTCGCCGACCAGAAACAGGTGCGCGCCTACGCCAGGCGGCTGACGCTGAAGTACCCGCGCCGCCTCACGTTCGCCCTGGCCCTGCACGGCCTGGCCGCCGTCGCCGGGCTCGTCGTGCCGTGGCAGCTCGGGGCGCTGGTCCAGGACGTCCAGTACGGCCTGCCTGTCAACATCGCCCTGGTGGCCGCCGCCATCGGCGGCTTCCTGCTGCTGCAGGGCCTGCTCGTGCGGTACGCGGTGCTGGCCTCCGCCAGGCTCGGCGAGAAGGTGCTGGCCGAGCTGCGCGAGGAGTTCGTGGACCGGGTGCTCGCGCTGCCGCTGTCCACTGTGGAACGTGCCGGGTCCGGCGACCTGATCACCCGTACCTCCCGCGACGTGGACTCGTTGTCGCGCACCGTGCGGCACGCCGTGCCGGAGACGCTGATCGCGCTGGTCACGTTCGTGATCACCGTTGGCGCGATGCTGCTGGTCAGCCCGCTGCTCATGCTGCCGATGCTGATCGCGGGGCCGGTGCTCTGGGTCTCGACCCGGTGGTACCTGAAGCGGGCGCGCGACGGGTACCTGCGCGAGAACGCCGCCTACGCCGACATGACCGAAGGGCTGGCCGAAACCGTCGAAGGCGCCCGTGCCGTCGAGGCGCTCCGGCTGGAGGAACGGCGGCGGGCCCGTACCGACGGGGACATCCGGCGTTCGTACGCGGCCGAGCGGTACACGCTCGGGCTCCGCACCAGGTGGTTCCCCGCCGTCGAACTCGGCTACGTGATCCCCGTCGTAGCCACGCTGCTGGTGGGCGGCCTGTTCTACACCAACGGATGGGTGACCCTCTGGCAGGTCACCGCCGCCACCCTCTACGCCCAGCAGCTCATCGACCCGCTGGACCGGTTCCTGATGTGGATCGACGAACTGCAGGTGGGCGGGGCGGCCATGGCGCGGCTGCTCGGCGTGGCGAACGTCCCCGACGACCGGACGGCCTCCTCCTCCCGCCCCTCCGGCGAACTGCTCCGGGCGTCCGACGTCCGTTACGCCTACCGCGAAGGGCGCGACGTGCTGCACGGCGTGTCGCTGACCGTCCGGCCCGGCGAACGGCTGGCCATGGTGGGGCCGTCCGGGGCGGGGAAGTCGACCCTTGGGCGGTTGCTCGCGGGGATCCACGGGCCGCGTACCGGCTCGGTGGCCGTAGGCGGGGTGCCCTTGGTGGAACTGCCGCTGGACGACCTGCGGGGACACGTCGCGCTCGTCACCCAGGAACACCACATCTTCAAGGGCACGCTGCGCGACAACCTGCTGATCGCCCGTCCCGACGCCTCCGACACCGCCGTGCTGAAGGCCCTGGAGGCCGTGGACGCGCTGGACTGGGTCCAGACCCTCTCCGCCGGCCTCGACACCTCGGTGGGCTCAGGCGGGCTGGCGGTCTCACCCGCGCAGGCCCAGCAGCTCGCGCTTGCCCGGCTCGTCCTCGCCGACCCCCACACTCTGGTGCTCGACGAGGCCACCTCCCTCATCGACCCCCGGGCCGCCCGGAACCTGGAACGTTCGCTGGCGGCCGTCCTCGAAGGCCGCACCGTGATCGCCATCGCCCACCGCCTCTACACCGCCCACGACGCCGACCGGGTGGCCGTGGTCGACGACGGGCGGATCATCGAGCTGGGGTCGCACGAAGAACTGGTGGCCGAGGGCGGCTCGTACGCGGCCCTCTGGAGCAGTTGGCACGGCACCCCCAGCCCCGCCACCCACCAGTAACTCCGCCGCTGAGGCCGGTATTGGGTTGTTGGTTTGGTGGGCAGGGTGCGAGCTGTTCAGCGCTGGGTTCGCTCGGCGGGTGGCGTGAGGGCTTTCCTGCGGTAGCTCAGGTCAACACTGGGTTTGCTTGGCGGGCAGGGTGCGGTCCGTGAAGTAGCGGTCGATGTGGTTTCGGGCGCATGGGTTGTCGATGTACAGGGTGTGGCCGGGGCCGTCGTGGTGGATGACGGCGCTGCCGGGCACCTGGGTCAGGACGTCTGCCACCGCGTCCGACTCGCCCCATGCGCCTGCCCCGAGCATGGGTGGCAGGCCCTTGGGGAGCGGGGCGGGTGCGCTGGTCACCGGGACGGGCCAGCCGATGCAACCCAGACTGGCGGAGGCCAGGGTGTTGGCTGTGCCGGCGTTGGGGGCGATCTTGCGTAGGCGGGCAGTGGCGGCGGTGAGCTCTTTGAGGTTGGCATAGCGGGGCCAGTCGGTGCATTCGGTGACGCCTGTGGACTGGTCGGGGTAACGGGCGCCGCGGGGCGGGACGAAGCCGGAGGCGTCGCCCTTGCTCGCCTTGCGGATCGCCTCGGCCAGCCCCGGCCAGGCCGGGGTGCCCTGGCGGGCGCGGCCCAGGACGAAGGACTGCAGG
This sequence comes from Nonomuraea purpurea, assembly GCF_042650645.1. Classification (NCBI taxonomy): domain Bacteria; kingdom Bacillati; phylum Actinomycetota; class Actinomycetes; order Streptosporangiales; family Streptosporangiaceae; genus Nonomuraea; species Nonomuraea purpurea. The sequence continues at coordinate 118,404 of NZ_JBHSBI010000020.1, read as the reverse complement.
TCGCGGGCCTTGTAGGCGACGTTGGGCGTCGAGGTGGGGACGGGAGTGCGGTCGGCGCGGGCGATCACCTTGCGCCAGAGGCCGGGGACGTCCTCGCAGTCGTTCTTGGCGCACCAAGTGAAGAAGCGCCCCAGGGATTCCTCGTTGACCCTGGCCGTCTTCTCCAGTTCGGCCTCCCAATCGGCGAAGCTGTGGCTCATGGTGCCGTCCAGGACCATCGTGCGAATCTGGTTGGGGAAGAGCCGGGCGTAGACCTGGCCGTAGAAACCGGCGTAGGAGGCGCCGTAGTAGTTGAGCTTGTCGCCGCCCAGGGCCTTTCTGATCGCCTCCATGTCTCTGGCGTGGTCCGCCGAACTCATGTTGGCGAACAGCTCAGGGTCTTTGAGGCGGCAGGCCTCCGCGTAGCCGCGGTTGGTGTCGGACAGGCGGCCGAAGTCGGCGTCGTTCCGAGGGACGTCGGGGATGGGGACACGGGTCCAGGCGCACGGCAGGCCCGTGCTGAGGCCCTGGAACTGTTCGCCGTAGCCGCGGGTGTCCCACGTAATGAAGTCCATGGTTTTGCGGAGGCTGGCCCAGATTTCGGGGCGTGCCTGCGTGATGGCGATGCCGGGGCCGCCCGGACCGCCGTAGGCGACCAGCACCGAGCCTTTCGAGGTGCCGGTGGCTTTGAGGCGGCCGAGCTTGAGGGTGATCTTGCGGCCGTCGGGTTTCTGCCAGTTGACCGGGACCTTGAGGTCGGCGCATTCCATGCCGATCTTGTCGCTGGGGCAGGGAGACCACTCCAGGGTGTCGGCGGTGACGGCTTTGGCCGGGTGGGAGAAGGCGCCAACGGTGTTGACGGCGCCAACGGTGTTGACGGCGCCAGCCGTGCTGATGGTGCTTGCTCCCAGCAAAGCCAGCGTGATCGCGAAGGGCTTCAACATGGCGTTCAGCATCGTGGAACGGAGGGCGGGATCGCGTCGGACCACGGTTTGGTTTTGGGAGGTGGAGAAGTCCGACCAGGGTTTGACAGACCGTGGCCGGACATGGGTCTTGTCGCGCCGGTCCGATGTCGTCACCGCCGCCGCCGTCGGCCCTGGTCACCCTGATCACGGGATTCGTGGTGGTCCTGGGCCTGGCGGTCTCGTGCCTGCTCGACTAGTCGGCGCTCGCCCCGAGTGACTTCTTCAGGAAGTCGACCTGGAGCAGCAGCAGGTTCTCGGCCACGACCTCCTGAGGCGTCATGTGGGTCACGCCCGAGAGCGGGAGCACGCTGTGCTGCCGCCCGGCCGCGAGCAGGGCCGAGGACAGGCGCAGCGTGTGGGCGGCCACGACGTTGTCGTCGGCCAGGCCGTGGATCAGGAGCAGCGGGCGTTCGAGCTTGGGTGCGTCGATGAACAACGACGACTTCTCGTACACGTCGGGTTGCTCGTCCGGATGGCCCAGGTATCGCTCGGTGTAGCAGGTGTCGTACAGCCGCCAGTCCGTCACGGGCGCCCCCGCGATCGCCGCGTGGAAGACGTCGGGACGCCGCAGCACCGCCAGCGCGGACAGGAACCCGCCGAACGACCAGCCACGGATGGCCACCCGCGTCAGGTCGAGGTCGTCGGGGTGCTGCTCGGCCACTCCCTGCAGGGCTTCGATCTGGTCGTCGAGCGCGGGGGTCGCCAGGTCGTTGAGCACGGCGCGTTCCCAGTCGGTGCCCCTGCCGGGGGTGCCGCGTCCGTCGGCGACGATCACGGCGAAGCCCTGCTCGGCGAACCACTGGCTCTCAAGGAACGCGCCCCGCCGGTTGAGCACGCGCTGCGCATGCGGCCCACCGTACGGGTCCATGAGGACGGGCAGCCTGCCCGAGCCCCGCTCGTACCAGGTCGGCAGCACCACGGCGGTGGCCAGCTCGCGGCGCCCTGAACGTCCGAGCGAGACCCGCAGCTCCAGCCCTGGACGTTCGGCGAACGACGGGATCGGCACGGCCATGCCGTCGCGCCTGACGACCGTGGTCGAGACGCCTTCCGCGTCGAGGCTCTGCTCGGTCAGCACGCCGACCCCGCCCGCCATCCGCCCGGAGAACACCCCGGAACGGGTCGAGACGGGCAGCAGCGAATGACCGTCCCATGTCCACAGGTGGACCTCGGTCGGGTCACCGCTCGCGCTGAACAGCACGCTGTCGTGATCGACGTCGAGCACGGCCCGAACTTGCAGGGTGGGCGGGGTGACGGCGCGGTCGCCGACGATCAGCCGGTGGCCCCCCTCGGAGGCGGCCACCCAGACCAGCGAGCCGTCGTCGAGGTGCGCGGGCACGCCGGTGACGATGTCGACCCAGGCGGGGTCGGTGTCCTCGCGGACGAGCGTGGAGCGCCCGGTCGCCGGGTCGACCGTGAACAGCCGCATCGTCTTCTGGTCGCGGGTCAGCGTCACGATCGACAGCGCGTGGGAGTCCCAGGAGGCCGTGGTGAGGTATTCCTCCTCGTACGGCACCGCGACCCGCGACCCGTCGAGCCCCAGCACGTACAGCTCGGTCACGGCGTTGGGCGTGCCGGCGGCCGGGTAGCGCTGGGACGTCGCGGGCCGCTCGGGGTTGGCCGGGTCGGCGATGTGCCAGACGTGGACGGGGGCCTCGTCGGCGCGTTCGACCAGCAGGGCGTCGCTTGAGGGCGCCCACCAGTGGCCGCGCATCCTGTCCATCTCTTCGGCGGCGATGAACTCGGCCAGCCCGTACGTCACCGTCTCGGACTCGGGTGTGGCCAGCGCGCGGTCGTCGCCGGTGACCAGGTCCTGGACGCGGAGCGCCCCGCCAGTGACATAGGCGACATTTCGCCCGTCGGGGGATATGCGGGGATCGATGACCGCGCCCGGCGTTTCCAGTCTCCGCACCTGCCCGCTCGGCAGATCGACCACATAAAGGCCGCCGGACAGGGCGAACACCGCCCGCGTCACCGTCGAGTCGGTCGCGTAGGCCACCACGCCGCCCGCCGCCTCGCGGCTGCGCTCGCGCCTGGCGCGCTCTTCCGGCGGCAGGTTCTCGTCGTCGGCGTGGAGCGTGCGCGGGTCGACCACCAGGCGTTCGACGTGGGTCTCCGTGTCGAGCTCCCACAGGCAGGTCACCGGGTCGGCGCCCGACTTCGTCCGCAGGAACACCACCCTGCCGCCATCAGGGGAGATCGTGAACCCCCTGGGCACCCCCAGGGTGAACCGGCGGGTCCTGGCAGACAAACGCGGGAAGCTCTCGCTCATGGCCCCAATCCTGCCATTGCTAGGCTCATGGCCATGACTGACCGACGGCTTCTGCTCGTGCACGCCCACCCGGACGACGAGTCGATCGGCACGGGCGCGACGATGGCGAAATACGTCGCAGAGGGGGCCCACGTCACCCTGGTGACCTGCACGCTCGGGGAGGAGGGGGAGGTCATCCCCGCGGACCTCGCCCACCTGGCCGCCGACCAGGACGACGCGCTCGGGCCGTACCGGATCGGGGAGCTCGCCGCCGCCTGCCAGGCGCTCGGTGTCGAGGACCAGCGCTTCCTGGGCGAACGGGGGCGCTGGCGCGACTCGGGGATGATGGGCGTGGCCTCCAACGACCACCCGAAGGCGTTCTGGCGGGCCGACCTCGACGAGGCGGCGGGCGAGCTGGTCAAGGTCATCCGCGAGGTACGCCCGCAGGTCCTGATCACCTACGACGACTACGGCTTCTACGGTCACCCCGACCACATCCAGGCCCACCGGGTTTCGCGCAGAGCGTTCGAGCTGGCCGCGAATCCCGACTTCGGCGAGGGCGACCCGTGGCAGATCGCGAAGTTCTACCACACGGCGACCGCCAAGTCCGTCATGCGCCGCTCCGCGGAGGCGCTGCACGCGGCCAACGTGGAGTTCATCACCGAGAACGTCGATGACATGCCGTTCGGCAGCCTCGACGAGGACGTCACCACCGAGATCGACGCGCGCCCGTGGATCGGCAACAAGCTGGAGGCCATGCGCGCGCACGCCACGCAGATCAGCGTGGACGACCCGTGGTTCGCCCTGTCCAACAACATCGGCCAGGAGGCGCTCGGCGTCGAGCACTACATCCTGGCCATGGGCGTACGCGGGCCCTCCGTCCCCGGCCCGCCCGTCGAGTCCGGTGGCCTCGGCGAGCCACACAACCGCGAGAACGATCTTTTCGCGGGCATCCACTAACCTCGTTGGCCATGGAACATCGCAGCCAGGCCGAGTCGGCGCTGGGCGGGGCGGCGTACGGCATGCTGTTCGTGCTGGGGCTCGTCATGGGCATCGTGGGCGGGTTCACGCATCCTGCCAAGCCCGTGCCGATCGTGGCGGTGCTCTGGGTGCTGGCGTTGTTCGGGGTGTGCCTGGGCGCGGGCAAGCTCATGCGCACCCGGCTCGGCGCCCTCGTGACGGCGATCGGCTGGCTGCTGGTGACGATGCCGTTCACCCTGCAGCTGGGCTCGGGTGATCTGGTGATCGCGACGGGCGCGCCCGGTTACATCTACCTGTACGGAGGGTTCGCGGCCCTCCTGGCGGCCTATCTGATGTCGGCCCCGTCGAGCGGGGGATCGTGGCTCTTGCACGATCACTCTTCCAAAAAACCCGATGTAACGGCATAAAGTAAAGTTCGTGCATTCTATCGAGCGGCCCTCGGACACCGAAACGTATCGCAAGGTCGTCGGCCGCTTCGCCACCGGAGTCGTGATCGTGACGACCCGGCTGGGCGACGTCGATCACGCGATGACCGTGAACTCCTTCACCTCCGTATCCCTGGACCCGCTGCTCGTGCTGTTCTGCGCGGAGAAGGTGGCCCGCTTCCACGACGCCGTCATCGAGGCCGGAGTGTGGGGGGTGTCCGTGCTGCCCGCCTCCATGGAGGACGCCTCACGCTTCTTCGCCCATCGGGGGCGGCCGTTGAACGGGCAGCTCCAGCGGCGGCCGCACCATCGGGGTGAGTCGGGGGTGGCGTTGTTCGACGAGGCGATCGCCACGGTGGAATGCCTGACCACGGCCGTGCACGACGGCGGCGATCACTCGATTGTGGTGGGCGGGGTCACAGGGCTGGGGACGCCGTCGGACGGGGCGCCGCTGCTCTACCACGAAGGCCAGTACAAGACCCTTTAGCGGCCCGGACGGGGAACGCGGGGATTAGCGGGCGGTACGGGGAGTGCGGGGATTTAGCGGGCTGTGCCGGGAGTGCGGGGATCTAGCGGGGCGGGCCGGGAGCGCGGGGATGGGCGCGAGCTCGACCAAGGGCTCTGGCCGGACTGTTCGACCGCGACGCCTTCACCCCGGCCCATGAGTCGGGCCAGGCCGATGCGGCCTGGCCCGATCGATCATCGGTCGTTCTGGTGGTTACTGTGGGGGAACGGGCGTGCTGGGCGTCGCCGACGGCGCGGTGGTCGCGGTATTCGTCGGGGCGCTGGTGTCGGTCGGTGTCACCGTGTCCGTCGGAGACTCTGGCGGAGTCTCAGGCGGGATCTCCGACGGCGGTGGGCACGTCGGGATCTCCGTCGGATCCACGGTCGGCGTCACGTCGTCGGTCGGCGTGCCGGTCGGAGTGTCTGTCGGGGTCTCCGTCGGAGTTTCCGTCGGGGTCCCGGTGGGAGTCTCCGTCGGTGTGTCGGTCGGCGTCTCGGTCGGGGTCTCGGTGGCCGTCGGAGTCGGGGTTTCCGTCGGGGTCTCGGTCGGTGTGGTTGTGGGGGTTTCGGTCGGAGTCTCAGTCGGCGTGTCGGTGGGCGTCTCCGTGGGGACGTCCGTCGGCTCGACGGCCGGCTGACAGGTGAACGTCACCGTCGGCCCTGGCGCCGTCACCGTGGCGGTGACCGTCTCGGTCACGGTCGCCGTGGGCAGAGGCGCCGCGGCAATGTCCGCTTCGCCCTTCTTCTTGAACGTGCCCCAGCCGAGTCTCTTTGTTGCCTCTCCTGACCCTGCGGTGACCGGAATGTTAACGCTTGTCGTCTTACAGGACTTGCGCTTGCACACCCTCTGTTTAACTGAGAAGAGGGCCGCTTCGCCGTACGTGATCGAGACGTTCAGATACGAGACGCCTCGCCTCTTCACTACCTCCGTCGTGGCGTCGTACTCCCCAACCGTGGGAGTCTCCGACGGAGCGGGACTCGTGGTCGGTTCGGTGGTTAACGCCACCCGTGCACCCGCGGCGCTAAAGGAGGTGTCAGTGGTTCGTAGGGGATCGGTCGCTGACGTCTGGGTGATAGCGAGTCCGCCGACTCCTGTCAATGCGACGGTGCCGAGCAGCGCGCCCAGGATGGAGAATCTCATAATCCTGCTCTTGTGGGAGATTTCAGGACCCTGGCCATTATTCCGACTTGTCAAGATTGGTCAAGACTGAGACGCATGAACAGGCGGTTTCGGTTCCGGCGAGCGGCGAACTACATCAATCTCGCCACTCCGCTCGGTTTGTTGATCTCGGTCATCGGCGGCGCGACCAGGCAATCTGGGCCCAACGGGCTCATCCTTGCCTTCGGCTACCGGTACCGGTTCCCCATCGCAGGAGCCTTCACGGTGGGGAACGTCGTCCTGACCAAGCGGGACTCGCTGAGCGAGCGGCTCATCCTCCACGAGGACCGTCACGCCACGCAGTGGGCCTGGTGCGCCGGCCTGCCGATGCTGCCGCTCTACCTACTGGCCATGCTCGTGTCGGTCGTCGTTTGCGGGCATCAGGCTTCATGCAACGTCTTCGAGCGCTTGGCGAACCTGGAGGACGGCGGCTACCCCCGGATCCCGCCGTGGTGGCGCCGGTTCCGGGGCGGTGGGTGACGGGTCGTGATGGGTGTGGTCCCGTGTGCGTAGCTGAGTGCACGGTGACTGCAACATGCGCACAGTGATCCCGATGTGCGCACAGGTGTGTCGAGTCGTGGTAACCCAGCGTGCGCTACCGAGTCCGGCGGTGGTCTTCGAGCAATTCAGCTGATCGGGTGGGAGCGGAGATGTTTTGTTGTTGGGAGGTGGGATAGGACGGCCGTCGTGTGTTTTCCGGAGCCTTTGTTCAGGCAATTATGAAGGGGATTCCTCATTGCGCTGCGTTGATTCGGATAATGGCTTGCAGGATAACGGCAGATATTGGCGGGATATCGTCGGTGAGATCCCTCTGATAGGATGCGCCAGAGGTGAGTCGATCACTTTCGTATCGCGATCCAAATAAGCCGATAATCGTGCTCGAAGGGTGTGCTCAATGCGCGGTCTCGGTGTGGCTGTCAGCTTGGCGATCAACGCGGCCAGTGGGCTGCTTTTCGTTTATCTCCAGAGCACTTGGACTGATCCGAATCCCGACGGTTTCAGGCCGCATATTTTCTGGCTCTTCAACGCTCTGGTTGCCGCGTCCGTGGTGGCGGCAGGGGTGTTCCTGGCCTGGCACGTGCGGTTGGTCCGCGCCACGCGCGAGGCGGCCATCTGTGCGCGCGCCCATTCCGCGGTCGCCCTGGCGGTGGGGTTCTGGATTCCCGGATCTGGTCGTGGGCGGGTCGGTCGATTGTTCAATGCGCTCCGGCACGGCTTGTTGCAGTGCAATGGTCACGGAAGGTTTCCGAGTCATCACGCTGCCGACGATGTCATTTTGACGGGCTGGTGGGCGGTGGGGGTCCTCCTGCTCGCGTGGAGTTCTGGCCTGGCCGTTTTCCCAGCCGTTTTTGTCGGGGGTGCGTGGGCGGATGCGATACTCGCGGGGCTGGTGGCCGTCGGAGTCGTGCTTGCCTCCGTGAACGTGCTGCGAATCAGTTGGGGGCTGGCTGGGGCGAGAGTGGCGCGAAGTGCGGGATATGCGGGATGAGGTTCTTTTGAGGGTTGGATGCACCCGTTGGATGCGACCTGGCAGCGCCTCGGACGTGCTCATGTGGATGAGAATCGGTATCGGTGATTCACGCGTCAGGTGAGTTCGATGGGTTTCGCGCGTTGGATGCGGCCCAGGGCGAGGGCGGTCAGGGCCAGGCCGGAGATCGCGCCGGCGCAGAGGACGGACGCGGTTGACGGGTCCACGACGGTGATGCCGGTCAGGGCCAACGCCGAGACGGCGATGGCCACGGCGACGTAAGCCCAGGTTGCCAGGCGTACCAGGCGAAGGCGGAGGTCTTCCGTGGGCACGGCGCGGGCGACGAACCAGGACAGGGCCGGCAGGAGCAGGACGCCGTGCATGAAGACGGCGTGGGCCGGTTTGAGGGTGGTGGCCACCGTGTAGGCGAGCTGCTGGTTGCCTGTCACGACCTCGACGACTCCGCGGGCGATCATGACCGCGCCGAAGGCCATAGCAACCAGTAACGTGGCGAAGCCCGCGCGGACGGCCAGGCGGTGGCTGGGGGTGAGGTCGGGGTTGGGACGGAACGCGGCGATCGTCATGGTGATCGCGATGGCGATCAGGACGCCTCCGCCCGCCGCCAGGGTGCGTGCGATGGCCGTGTCGACGGCGGTCTCCATGTTGAAATGGGAGGGGACGCCTCTCCACGCCTGTACGGTGATCAGCGCCACCTCCACCGTGGACGCCAGGGCGAAGGCGCCGACGAGGATGGCGCGGCCGCGCACGCGTACGGACTGAGCCACCCAGGTCAGCGTCAGGACGCTCAGGCCGAACGACACGCCGAACGTGAACGGCTTGCGCCACGACACGGCCCCCTCCCAAGGCCCGCCGCCCACGACGAGGACGCCCAGGTGGACGAGGCCCGCCAGCACCAGCAGGACTCCGATGAGATACCAGAGGCGGTTCATGCGGTCATGTTGGCAGGTGGGGTGGGGGGAAGGCGTCAGCCTGAGGTTTGGATCGCGAATACGACCGTGGTTGTAGTGGGCCGAGATCGGCCGGTGACCGTCTCGTGCGCCGCCCCGGCCCGTCTTGGATTCTGAACACGATCAGTACATGAGCGTGATGGCTTGAGGAACGCCGGGGCGGCGGTAAAAGGAGGTCGCCGCAGGGACAAGCCGGGGCGGTCCGGTGCATGCTTCGGCCCGGATTCCCACCCGACTCATGTCACGTTCGACGCCCGTACGGCCAGGTCGGACGTTGTTTCAGCGTCATGGCGTGAGTTTGAGGGTGTGCGTGGCGGCCTTCTTGATCGACTCCTGTTTGGTGTGCATCGGCAGCAGGCTGCCCTTCGCCCACGCCTCGGACTGATCCCAGTAGTTGTCGTGGAAGGCGTGCCCGGAGGCGCCCGTCAGGTTGATCCACTGGGACTTGTCCGTGTCCGAGAGGTCGGCGATCATGCGCATCGACGGTACGGCGTTGATCCCGTACCCCCTCTGAACGTTCCAGCCGGTGGCGTTCACCGCGTCCTTGCTCCCCGGCACCGCGAGCGGCCCCCGGTTGAACAGGGCCTCCACCGGTCCGATGCCCGACGTCCCCAGTGAGCCGTTGACCAGCTCCAACTGGTGCAGGTCCCCCCAACGCCATGCCTTGACGTCGTCCCCGAGCCGTTCCGCCAGCTCCTGGTGCGCCGAGGCCATCGCCTGGCGGAGGATGTCGTCGCGGGTCTCCTTGCGGTTCTTCGTGGTCACGTCATCCCAGAAGGGGTCGTCAGGAAGGGTGAGCAGCCGCCTGACGACCTCGTACCAGCGGTCCCCGCCACTGGGCCAGGCGGCCTGCGGCAACTCGTCGTGGAAGGTCAGCGCGAGCAGCTGACGCCACACCGCGTTGAAGTAGGCGGCGGGGGCGGAGTCGAGGCCCTGCGTGCCGTCCCATGTCTTCAGCAGTTCCCTGGCCCGCGTGCTCGGCCCGGCCAGGTCCACCCCCATCAGCGCGGGAACGAGCGTCTCCGCGAAGCCGTTGCGGGTGTCCTGCTGGATCCGGGACATGGTCGTCGCGTCGATCGGCCCCTTCTCGATCGCGGCCCTGAGGAGGTCGCGGATGCGTTCTGAACGGTAGCCGTGCGCCCAGTCCTTGGTCAGCAGCGGCCGGTAGCGTTCGGGGTCGATGACGGCGTTGTTGGCCGTGACGATGAACCCCTCCGCCGGATCCTCCACCGAGGGCAGTTGGTCGTAGGGGATGGGGGCGAGATTCCAGTCGTACTCGCCCGTCCAGCCCGGCACCGGGTACGTGCCGTCGCCCTTCTCGCGTACGGGGATGCGACCGGGCGCCTGGTATCCGATCTTGCCCGTGGTGTCGGCATAAACCAGGTTCTGGGCTGGTACGTCGAACAGCGCCGCCGCGGCCTTGAACTCCTGCCAGTCAGCCGCCTTGTTCAGCGCGAACACGGCGTCGGCCGTCCTGCCGGGCGTCAGCGCGGTCCACTGCAGGGCCACCGCGTTCGCCTCGCCGCTGGGCTTGGCGTCCTCGATGACCTCGTTGATCAGCGGGCCGTGCCGCGTGCTCTTGACGGTGAGCGTGACCGTGGCGCCCCCGGCCACCTTGATCTGCTCCTGCCTGGTCTCCAGCTTCACCTGCTCGCCCTTGTACAGGTACGTGTCCCCCTCCACCTGCTCAAGGAAGAGGTCGGCCACGTCGGGCCCCAGGTTCGTGAAGCCCCACGAGATCTTGTCCGTCGCTCCGATGATCACGCCGGGGAAGCCGGAGAAGGTGAACCCCGTGACGTCGTACCCGCAATCTTCCGTGATCTTCCGGCAGTGCAACCCCGCCTGGTACCAGATGGACGGCAGCTGCGGGGACAGGTGCGGGTCGTTGGCGAGCAGCGGCTTGCCGCTGGCGGTGTGCTCGCCGGAGACCACCCACGAGTTCGATCCGATGCCGTCGCGGTCGTCGGTGCCCATGGTGTTCGGGATGGCGTCCAGCGTCCTGGCCGCCTGCGTGAGCGCCCTTTCGCCCCTGCCGGGGCCCAGCCTCGGCGCGGCGCGCTGGTCGAAGCGGTTCTGGTCGATCGCGCCCTCGGTGACGATCGGGGCGTGGCGGTCGTACGGGTAGCCGGGGTAGAGCTGGTCGACCCGCTCCTTGGGGAGCTTGGTGAGGGAGAGGGCGCGGTCGATCTCGTCCCCCATGTTGGAACGCAGGTCCCACGCCATCGCCTTCAACCAGGACAGGGAGTCGACGGCGGTCCACGGCTCCGGCCGGTAGTCGCCGTTCTGGAGCTTGAGGATGGAGTATTCGAGGCTGCGGTCGGAGGCCCGCTGGTTGGCGCTGAGCCAGGCGTTCACGCCCTTGGCGTACGCGTCCAGGTAGTCCTTGGTCTCCTGGGCCAGCTCGGGCAGCTCCTGCTCCGCGACCTTGCGCCAGCCCATGGTTCTGAGCGCTTTGTCGTTGGAGAGGGTGGTCTTGCCGAACAGCTCCGAGAGGCGTCCCGCGGTGGTGTGGCGGCGGACGTCCATCTCGTAGAAGCGGTCCTGGGCGTGGACGAAGCCTTGGGCCATGAAGAGGTCTTTGGCGGTGTCAGCATAGATGTGCGGGATTCCGGATTTATCACGATAAATCTCCACGTTCCCGCTCAATCCGGGCAGTCGTAGCGATCCGTCCACCTGCGGGAACGACTTCCGCACCGTGTAGACGACGACTCCTGTCAGCACGAGGGCCAGTGCGAGGACAACGGTCAACACCCGAGCGAACCACCGCAACGGCCACGGCATCCACGCATAGGGCCTCACCGACACCTCCACCGCCTAAATCTCGCATTACGCCCGCAACGGCAACTAAGTCTGGCAGCCCGCGATCACTCCTCCGGACGCCTTCAGCAGCTTGGGAGGGGACTTGGAGGAATGTGATCACGGGCGAGAACGACGACCTCGCCCAGGTCCTTCATAGGCCGTATTGGGATGGGGGAGGGGTTTGCCGCCAGGTCCCGGATTGCCACGCGGTGGGGCGTCCTTGGCGACGTCACGGGGACGGGTGCATGCGGCGCCCTACTGCCAGGATTGTCCCTCGGCGGTGTCCGACACCCGGACCCCCATCTCGGCCAGCTCGTCCCTGAGCCGGTCCGCGGCCGTCCAGTCCTCGGCCTCGCGCGCCCGTGCCCGCGCCTCCAGCAGTTCCCCGGCCCCGGCCGGCAGCACCCGGGCCTTTCCGATGTCCGTGGACAGATCCAGCCCCAGAACCTGATCCACATGAAGGAACGTCTCGAACTTGGCGCCGGGCGCCACGCCGTCGTCCCGTTCGAGTTCGCGCAGGACACGCAGGGCGGACGGCGTGTCGAGGTCGTCGTCGAAGGCCGCTTCCACCCGTTTGACGTAGTCGAGGGCCATGGGCGCGCTGGGCGACTCCGACCACTCGGCCACCCGGGTCCGCCAGCGCCGCACCGTGCGGTCGGCGGCGCGCAGGGTGTCCCAGGTCAGGTTCATCTGCTGGCGGTAGCGGTGTTCGAGGAAGGCCATCCGTACCGCCAGCGGGTCGAGACCGGCCGAGGTCACGTCGGACAGCAGCACCACGTTCCCCGTGGACTTGGCCATCTTGCGCCCGTCGAACAGCAGGTGTTCCCCGTGCACCCAGTGCCGCACCACCTCGTGGCCCGCGGCGGCGTCGGACTGGGCGCGTTCGTCCTCGTGGTGGGGGAAGCGCAGGTCGATGCCGCCGGTGTGGAGCTCGAAGCGCGACCCGAGGAAGCGCAGCGACATGGCCGAGCACTCCACGTGCCACCCGGGGAAGCCCTGTCCCCAGGGGGCGTCCCAGCTCAGCTCGCCGGTACCGGGCTTCCACAGGGCCCAGTCGGCGTGGAAACGTTTACGTGGGTCGACGGCGTCGATGCGATGGGCAGGCTTCAGAGAATCCAGGCGATTTCCAGAAATTTCGCCATAAGTCGGAAATGTGCGTACGTCGAAGTACACCGACCCATCCGGAACCGTGTACGCGTTCCCCTGCTCGACCAGCTTGGCGATCAGCTCGATCATCAGGTCGATGTGCTCGCTCGCCCGAGGCATGTGCTCCGGCGGCCGCAGATTGAGCGCGGCGGTGTCGCGGACGAAGGCGTCCTCGTAGAACCGCGCCAGCTCCGCCACGGACCGCCCCTCGGCCCGCGCCTGGGCGAGCACCTTGTCCTCACCGCCGTCGTCGGCCAGGTGGCCCACGTCGGTGATGTTCTGGCAGACCAGCATGCGCGTCCGCCGCCGCTCCAGCACCCGCCTGGTCAAGTCGGACAGCAGGTAGGTACGGAGATTGCCCACGTGCGCGTAGCGGTAGACCGTCGGCCCACACACGTACATCCGAAGTGCCCGCCCGGCGGCGATCTCCTCGACCTGCCTGGCGCGCGTGTCGTAGATCCGCAACATCTCCCGATCCTAGCCCGAGGGGCGGTCACCGCCGGGGAGGCCGGGGCCGCCCCCGGGATATCCCGAAGCAGGGACGGAGGACGTCCCGGTGGTGGCGGGCCATCCTGGTTCGCCATCGTGATCACCATGATGAAGACGAAGCAGTCGCGCGGTAGGACCAGTTGGCTGATCATAGGTGCGGTGGTCACGGCTCTGGCCGAGCCGCCCCTGGCGGGACCGGCTCTGGCGGCGGACGCCGGCCGGGACACGGGACTGACCTGGCGGGACTGCGCGGGTCAGGGCGCGCTCACGGGCATGCGGTGCGCCGGGATCGAGGTGCCCGTCGACTGGGCCGCGCCGGACGGCCCGAAGATCAAGCTGGACCTGGCCCGGCTCCCGGCCACCGAGCCCGCGCGCCGGATCGGCAGCGTGATGGGCATGCCCGGCGGTCCGGGGGCCGACGGGATCGAGGATCTGAAGCGCGCCGCGCCCGGCCTCACCGAACTGCGGCGCAGGTTCGACATCGTCGCCTACGACTCTCGCGCCAGGGTGTGGCTGAATCAGGTGCCGCCATCCTGCATGCAGTCGGCGACAACACTGCGCGACCCCCGTAACCGCAAGGAGTACACGGCCCAGGCCACGGTGATGACCAAGGCCTTCAACGCCTGCCAGAAAGCGGACAAGACGGGTCTGTTCGCCCACTTGGACTCCCTGTCGGTGGCCAGGGACCTGGAGGCGGTTCGCGCGGCCCTGGGCGAGGACCGGCTGAGCTTCATGGCCAACTCCTACGGAGGAGTGACTGCCGCCGCCTATGCCCGGCTGTTCCCGCAGCGCATCCGCGCCATGTACGTCGACGGGGTGGTCAATCAGGTCCTCGGGTGGCCCGACCAGGCCCTGCGGACGCTGCCCGGCAGGGAACGGGTGTTCTCGAAGTTTACTACTTGGTGTGCGGCCACCCCCGCCTGCGCGCTGCACGGACAGGACGCCGCGGCCGTCTGGCGCAAGCTCACCCGGGACGCCGACCGCAAGCCGATCCCGGTCACCTCATCCGAGCTCGGCAAGGGCGAGCTCACCGGATGGCAACTGCGGAACTTGGGCTTCATGAACGACCCGGGACCGGACAACTCGCTGTGGCTGGCCTTCGCCGAGTCGGTGAACAAGGCCAGGCGCGGGGACGGGTCCGGGTTCGCCGATTTCATCCTCGGCAACTCGCGAGTCTGGGCCATGCCCGGAGTCCTGGCGATGAGCTGCGGGGACGACCGCGGGTACACCGGCTACGCCCAGCTCCAGAAGTTTCGCGCCCAGGCGCGCGAGCTCTCGCCGAACTTCGGGGGAGCACCCTCGCAGGACGCGCTGGGATGCGCCGGCTGGCCGCTGAAGGTCGTCAACCCGTCCCGCCCGCTGCCGACCCGCGGCCTGCCGCCGGTCCTAGGGGTCGGCAGCACGTGGGGCGACTACGCGTGGACCGACACCTTCACCAAGATGATCCCCGGGTCGGTGACCGTCGCCTATGACGCGCCCGGCCATGCGTTGTACCTGCTGGGGAAGAAGTGCCCGATCGCGCACGCCACCGCATATCTGACCGACCTGACCCTGCCCAAGCCGGGCACCACCTGCCCGGCAGAGAACTAGGCGCCCAGGAAGCCCAGGATGTCCCTGTCGCCGCGCTCCCGCAGCCGCGCCAGCACCTCCTCGCTCGAGGCCACTTCGGACAGCCCGATCCTGGCCCCGATCAGCCGCAGCCCCTCCAGTTCGGAGTTCACCGGAGCGGTGTAGCCGAGCAGGTACAGCGCCCGGTTCACGGGCGGCATCCCGGCGGGCGCGGCGGGCAGGTAGCGGGTCAGCAGCTCGCCTGCGTCCGAAACGGTCAGGAACACGTGGTCGCCGTCGTTCGCCTTGAAATCGGCGAGTATGTTCCTGATCGACCCCATGGTGGGCTGGTTGTGCCAACTGATCACCACGTCGCCGGACGGCGTCGAGGCGGTGAGCTGCCCGCCCGGCGCCATCCCCAGGTACGCCGCGAACCCCGTGGGCAGCGGCGACCCGGAGCCGCGCAGGTGCTCGGCGTTGATGTCCACCCGGTGCCACCAGCGCCCGTCGCGGGAGCGGAAGCTGCGGCGGGTCTCCGACACGTCCTTGCGCGGCTGGTACGGCTCGGCCTCCCCGCTCGGCGAGGTGCCCGCCACCCTGATCCAGCCCCGTTGGGTCCGTTCGAACCCCGGCCCGCCGGAGTAGGCCCGCACCGAGCTCTCGCTCACGTCGTAGCGGGAGGTCAGGTTCGTCACGATCGTGCTCACCGAGGCCTCGCCGCCGGCCCGCTCGATCTCCCTGGCGATCATCTCCCTGATCCCCAGGTACTCGTCGCCACCCCACCTGGTCAGGCCGTACTTGTTCCTGTCGAGCCGCAGGAAGCGGTCGTCGGCGGTGAGCTGGTTGCGGATGCCGACCAGGCTGTAGTCCTCGCCGATGCGTTCCTGGATCTCCTCGGGTGACAGCGGCGAGCCCGCCACCGCCAGCACCGCCTCGGCCTTCTCGTTGATGCTGCGCGGCCACGGCACCACGTGCGTGCCCAGCACGCGGAGCTGCGGCACGGCCAGGATCCACCGCTCGGCGACGTCCTCGCGCACGCCGAGCTGGGCGACCATGGTCACCGCCTCGCCGAGCGGGCGCGGTCCGTCGGCGAAGAGCTGGCGGGTCTTCTCCCTCAGCTCGTCGGCCCCGCCCGCGACGAGCCAGCCGTCGGACTGCTCGTAGCCGGTCAGCAGCGTCCGCACGAACCGCCACGCGGGAATTCCCAGCGAACGCAGGTCGGCGCCGTGCCACGGCACGGCCGCCTGCAGGTCGTCGGCGGGCACCGCGGAGCCCAGCCGGCCGCGCAGCCAGGTGACGTGCGCGGCCAGGGCGCCCGCCTCGGGCTTGCCGAGCCAGGCTTCCACGTGGTCGCGCAGGTCGCGTTCGATCTGCCTGATCCGCTCGCGCGTCACCGAGAAGCGCTGCGCCAGCTCGTCCAGCGTGGCGCGCTGCGTCGCGTACAGCCGGTCGCGCGCGATGGCCCGCTGCCGCTCGTCCATCGCGCCGAACAGCTCGTCGATCAGCTCGGGCAGCGGCCTGTCCGGTCTGGACGGGGCGGGCGCGGCCTCCGGCGCGGGTTCGAGCAGCCGCTCGAAGACGCCGATGAACAGCTTCTGCACCACGTCCTTGCCGAGCGTCTCCGGCGTCTTCTCCGACTCCGCGGGGTCGGAGAAACGCAGGAGCGGCAGGACGTCGCCCAGCATCAGATGGCCCCAGCAGGCCACGGTGAGGTCGGCCAGGTGGCCTGCCACCGTCTGCGCGCCGACGATGGCGCACGCGCGGTCGAGGGGAATCGCCTGCCACCAGGCCTCGGGCAACTGTGGCTCCTCCACGATCGGCGCGATCTGACCAGGGGAGGTCCAGCGCAGGGGGGGAGCGAGGTCGCTCAGGCTGAGGTTCATTGAGGTCCAACCGGCAATGGGAAAATTCCGCAGTTCAGACTATGTGATCAGAGTGACAAAAATGGGCTGCCTCTTCCGGAATGGGAGATATAGAGCATCGCACGCGCCCTGGTGCAGGCGACGAACAGTATGCTCCGTTCGCGTTGCAGGGCACGAGCCCGTGCGTGCGGATCCTCGGGCGGCGGTTCGGGCACCACGCCCTCCGCCACGCCGACGAGCGCCACCCGCTCGAACTCCAGCCCCTTGAGCTGCTGAAACGTTGAGGTCCGCACGTCCAGGCCGCTCAACGCCGCCCTGGCCGCACGGACGAACCGCTGGTTGCGGGCGGCGACGGCGATCTCGCCCGCCGGGACGTCGTCCGCCAGCCACGACTCGACCGTGCTGCGCAGCCCGGCCAGTTCCGCCTCCGGCGTGTCGTACTCCCTGACCGTCGGCCGCTCGCCGTTGTGCGTCGAGTGGAAGCCGTACATGTCGGTCATGCCCTTGACCAGACCGGCTGCGGGGCCGCCGCGCAGCCGTACCACGAAGGACAGCATCTCCTGCGACAGGCGGTAAGAGAGCCTGAGCGTGTGCTGGCTGGTGGGGATGCCGAGCGCGCCGAGCGCCACCCGCGTGTCGGTGATCCGCTGGTGCGGATCGCCCACGATGAACAGATCGTCGTGCGCGTGCGGCACCGCCGCCCGCAGCAGCCGCCACTGCGCCGGGCTGATGTCCTGCGCCTCGTCCACGACGATGTGACGGTACGGCTTGCGCCCCGGCTCCACGTCGTCGAGCAGGTCACCCGTCGTGAGGGACAGCAGCCGCAACGCGTCGTCGGTCAACTCGGCCAGCGACCGCGCCCCCGGGCCCACCAGCGTCGGACGGCGGCCCTCCGCGTCGGTCACGATCCGCATCGCCAGGCGTTCCGCGTTGACGACCTCGACCCGCTTGCGCAGCACGTCGTCCTGGATGAGCAGATCCAGCCGCGCGGACAGATCCTCGGCCAGCCCCTGCGAGAACGTCACGAGCAGCACAGGACCGGAACCGCGCTCGGCCAGGTGGGCCGCCCGGTACAGGGCCGTGATCGTCTTGCCGGTGCCGGCCCCGCCCAGCACCAGCACAGGGCGCTCGTAGCGGACGGCCCTGGCCAGCCGGTGCTGCGGCGGATGCGGGAACGTGCACCAGCCAGGCGCCTCCAGCACCCGGTCCAGCGCCACCTTGTCGGCCACGAACACCGCGCGGTCGGGGCTGCGCCGCAACGCCGCGTACAGGTCGTCGGGGTTGAACGGCCCCGTCTCCTCCTCGGAGGCGCGCCAGCCGTCCAGCTCCCGCCACGCCTCCGCCAGCGTGCCGCCGCGGGCCAGCACGGCGAGCGGGACATGCTGGGTGGGCGGCAGCAGAGGTTCGAGCGCGGCCACGTCGGCCTCGGTCGTGATCAGCCGGAACAGCGGCAGCGCGCGCACGTCGATGCCGAGCGCGATCAGGTCGCCGTCGCAGATCGCCTCGAACAGGCCCTGCGACCTGACCGACCGGCGTAACGCGGGCTCGACGCGCTCCAGAGACTCGGCGTCCCACTCCTCGACGACGCCGATCACCGGGTTGACGCCGAACCTGTGGCGCTGGGCGTACGTCCAGGCGTCCGGGTCGGGCAGGACCGTCCGCAACCAGAACACGTCCCGCTGCCGCACCACCACCCCGCGGTGCCCGTCCGCCAGGCGCAGCGTGGCGACCCTGGGATCGCGGCCGCCCCGCACCTTCTCCGGGTGCGGAGCGCCCGACACGTTCAGCAGGAACCGGCGCAGCGCGACCACGGCGTCCCTGCGCACCGGCTGGGCCAGTGCGCTGAGCTCCCCGGGAAACTCAGGGCCGATCGCGAGCCGCGGCACCGGGGCTCAGTCCAAGAGTTCGAGCAGGTCGCGGTCACCGCGTTCGCGGAGCCTGTTGAGCAGGTCGGGCAGGTTGACCGGTCCCGTCATCCCTATCCGGGTGGCGATCACCCGGGCGGCCTGATCTCGGGTGCCTCCCGGAGCCGTGTAGCCGACCAGGCGCAACGCCTTGGTGATCTTCTCGGCCCCCTGGGCGGCGACCGGGAGATGCCTGGCGCGCAGCACGCCCTCGTCCGACAGGGTCAGGAACAGGTGGCCGCCCTCCCGGGCGCCGACGTCCACGAGGAGGCGTTCGATGGACTCGAGCACCGGCCTGCCGTGCCACGTCATGGTCAGCTCGCCCGCGGCGCTCCTGACAGCCCTGCCCTCACCGGGCGACAGGCCCAGGTACGAGGCGAACCCCGTCGGCAGCGCGCACTCGCCGCCCGCCAGTTGCTCGGCGGTCACGTCGATGCGCAGCCACCACCGGCCGTCCGGCTGCCTGAAGCAGCGACTGGTCTGGGAGACGTCCTTCAGCGGCTGGTAGCCCTGCGGCTCCTCGGAACCGCCGTTCGCCTCGTGCGCCGGAGGCTCGGACGGCGTGAACGCCTGGAACTGCGGGGGACCGGGCGGCGGGGGCGGGGGCCCCGGCAGCGGGCCGAACGCCGACTGCGGCTGAGCTTGGGGCGGGGGCGAGGGCTGGAGGGTCGCCAGGACGAACTGCCAGGCGGGCACCTCCAGGGCGCGGATCTCCACGTTGTGCCAGTCGGCCGCGCCTATGAGCTGATCCTTGGGGACCGCCGGGCCCAGCTTCCTGCCCAACTCGTCCAGGTGGGCGCGGTACGGGGCCGCCTCGTCGCTGGCCAGCCACTCCTCCAGGCGGGCGCGCAGCTCGTCCTCGGTGGCGGAGATCTCGGCCGGGGGGACGGCGAACAGCTTGGCGAGCTGGTCCACGGCGGAGGGCTCGTCGGTGAAGACGCGGTTCTGGGCCACGGCCCAGCTCTTGTCGTCCAGACCGGCGAACGCGGCCTCGATGAGGTCGGTGAGCTGGTGGTCCTGGGACGCGGAGTCACCGGCGGACGCGGCCACCGGCTCCTGCTGCTCAGCAGGCTCGTCGTGCTCTTCCTGGACCTGCTGATCCTCGGCCTGCTGGGCGGCGTGCTCCGCGTCAGGGGCCTCCGCGCCGCGATCCGCTTCAGCGTGCTGCGCCTCGGCGTCCGCCGCTTCGGCGTGTTCCCCTTCAGCACGTTCCGCTTCGGGAACCCCCGCGTCGGCGTGCTCCGCTTCGGGAACGCCCACTTCGGCGTGCTCGGCTTCTGCCGGCTCGGCCTCGGCGTCCGCCCCTCTGACTTCTGGAGCCTCGGCGTCCGCCCCTTCGACTTCTGGGACCTCGGCGACCTGCTCGGCGTCCACGTGGTCCGCTTCGGCCGGTTCGTCGAGGCCCTCGGCCTTCAGCGCCGCCTCTTCTGCCGCCGCCTTCGGTGCGGCCTTCTCGGCGGCGTCCGGCACGGACTCGGGCTCGTGGGTCTCCTCCACGGCGTCGGCGTTCAGGACCGGCGCGGCTTCCTCGGGCGCCTCGCCTTCGTCGGCGGGTTCAGCCGCACGCTCCGCCGCGACCGCCTCTTGGACGGGCTCCTCAGCCGCCGGGGCGGGCTCGGGCTCGCGACGGACGGGCTCAGCCTCGGCGGCGACGCGCGGGTGCGCGCCTACGACGGGTTCGGCGGCGGCCTCCTGGTGCGGCGGGTGCGAAAGACGTACCAGGACTGCGGCGAACAGCGTGTTGAGCACCGGCCGAGCCTGAATGAAGGGCTGGTCCACCAGCTCCCTGCCGGTCAGCGCGAGCAGCCCCGCCCACGACCCGGCACGGTCGAGCGCGATCGCGACGGCGGGCTCGTCGGCCTCCTCGGGATCGAGCACGTGCAGCGCCGGCAGGACGTCGCCCACCGACGCGGCGGGCCAGTGCTCCAGGGCGATCTCCGTCAGCAGCTCGCCCAGCGACTCGGGGCCGATCGTCGCCAGGACGCGCGGCATGGGCAGGCTGCGCCACCACGCATCCGGCAGATCCGGCTGCCCGGTGAGTAGCGTGATCGTGGACGCGTCGCTCCACCTCAACGGTGGTACGAGGTCGCTCAGGCAGAAGTTCATCCCGTTCCGTTCACCAGCCCCTCACGCCGCCGCAGCGGTGCAGCCATAATCTCGCCGCCCACGGAACAGACCATAGTCCGGCAAATCAGCCCTACGCATCATGCACGACGCATCAACGCCGGACTGCGGCAAAGCGTAGACGCACGTAGTCGGCCATCCAGCCAGTCTCCCTGCGAAGTGCCGGCGCGGCCAACTCGTTCACCCGCCTCAGCAGGGGTTGCACGATCTCCGCGGGCAGCCCTTCGAGCACCGAGGCCGCGAACATGCGCACCCAGTCGGCGGCCCCGCCGGGGCACTCGTCGAGGGGGGTCGGCCGGTCGAAGTATTCGAGCAGCCGGACCACGAAGCCTTCCTGCTCAAGACGCCTGGCGTACTCGGCGGGCGTGGGGAAGTACCACGGCAGCTCCGGCTCGCGCAGGCCGTGCTCGCGCCAGGCGGTCAGCATCGCGGCGGTCAGCTCCGCGCAGTTGCCCGCGCCGCCCATCTCGGCGACGAAGCGCCCGCCGGGCTTGAGCGCTTCGCGCACGTTGGCGATCACGGTGCTGGGCTCGCGGCTCATCCAGTGCAGGGCCGCGTTGGAGAAGACCGCGTCGTAGGGGTTGACGATGTTGAAGTCGTGCCCGTCGCCGACGATGAAGTTGATCCCGGGGTACTGCGCCAGCGCCTTCTCGATCATCGCGGACGAGCCGTCGATGCCGAGGACTTCCGCGCCCCTGAAGGCGACCTGGGCGGTCAGCACCCCGGTGCCGCAGCCGAGGTCGAGCACGCGCTCTCCAGGGCGCGGATCCAGCAGGTCGACCAGCGGCGCGCCCTGCGTGGAGACGTAGCCGAAGCTGCTGTCGTAGGCACGACTGTTCCACCGCTCCAAGCTCGGTGTGTCGTATCGCAAGACGATCAGCTCTCATTCGTCAGACATCGGGCCCCCGTGGCCGTGCTGTCCGTTCACTTTAGAGCCTGAACGTCCCTACGACATATCAAGTCACATCGGACTCATCCCACACTCTTCGTCCATTCCTGCTTCAGGTACGCCTTCGCCGCGTCTGCCTGCGGAATCGTCAGCAGCACCGGCGGGCCGGGCGCCTTGGGCATTTTCGCGGCCTGCTCGGCGTCGAGCGTGCCCTTCATGAGCATGGCCTCGCCGCGCGCCGGCCGGGCGTACCCCTTCTGGAGCAGGTTCTGGCCCTCGTCGGAGAACACGAACTCCTGCCAGAGCCTGGCCGCGGCCGGGTGCGGGGCCGCCTTGTTGATCGCCTGCACGTGGTAGCCGCCGAGCGGGGTCTCGCGGGGGATCGCCACCTTCCACGCGTCGGGGTGCTGGGCGCCGCGGGCGGCGTTCAGGTGGTCCCAGGCCACGATCGTGTTGGCCTTGGCCGGCTCGGTGAACCGGCCGGCCTGCTTGAGCTTGGCGAACAGCTCGACCCCCTGCTCGGGACGCGGCACGCCCGAGCGCATGGAGGCGGCCATCACGCCGTCGAACGCCCCCGCGGAACGCAGCGGGTCGCCGTCGAGCGCGACGCGGTAGCCGGGTTGGAGCAGGTCGGCGAAGGAGGCCGGCGCTTTGACCTCGCGCGGGTCGTACCCGATGGACATGTAGCCGCCGTAGGCGGCGTACCAGGCGCCGGCCGGGTCCTTGACGTCGTCGGGAAGGTCCTGCCAGCCCTGCACCTTGTACGGGGCGAAGCGGTCGGCCCCGTAGACGGCCATGTCCATGGTCAGGTCGAACACGTCGGGCTTGAGCTGCGTGGCGACGTCGAGTTCGCGCTTGCTGCTGGCGCCCGGTTCGAGCTCGTTGACCTTGAGCCCGTACTTGTCGGCGAAGGTGTCGATGACCTCGCCGTAGTTGACCCACTGGCGGGGCAGCGCGATCACGTTGAGCGCGCCTTCGTGTTTGGCGGCCTCGACGAGCCGGTCCATCGTGCCGAACCCGGCCCGCAGCGACGCGGCCCCGGTGTTGATCGGCGGCAGGTCCTTGGCGGCCTGGGTCGCGGTGGACTCCGTGGACGACGCGCCGCATCCGGCGCTGGCGATGATGGCTGCTGCGGCGGCGCAGGTACGTACAGTCACGGAATGAATACTTACTGTTACATCCGCCCAGGTCGAGGAGGCGCGGCCGGAACGACTTTGGCGGCGACCAGGCTCTCCTCCCGGATCTCCACCACTGTGCCGTCCCTTTTCTGAATTTTGAGAAGACCGTCCTCCCACGACACGAGGATGCCGACCGTGTCGCGAAAGCCTTCAGGAACGCGCCTGCGGGTGGTGATGCGTGCGCCTATGTCCTGACTTGTGATGGCGACAACCAGGCGTCCGGCCATGAGTTTGCCACCCTCCGTTTCGGCCAGCAGGCAAGCACGGCAATACTAGGGCGTAGCAAACCGCGGTCAGACTCATGCCATGGTGCGGAGAAGAAGGAGCTCGAGGTGACCTACGTCATCGCGCAGCCTTGCGTGGACGTCCTGGACAAGGCGTGCATCGAGGAGTGCCCCGTCGATTGCATCTACGAGGGCGAGCGCATGCTTTACATCCACCCCGACGAGTGCGTGGACTGCGGCGCGTGTGAGCCTGTATGCCCCGTCGAGGCGATTTTCTACGAAGATGACCTTCCTGAGCAGTGGAAGGACTTCTACAAGGCGAACGTTGAGTTCTTCGAGGAACTCGGCTCGCCTGGTGGCGCCTCGAAGGTGGGCAAGATAGACAAGGACCACCCGGTGGTGTCCGTCCTGCCTCCGCAGGGCGAAGACCACTAGCGCGTCCTGCCACGCCGCGCACGGGGGGCATCCAGGCCGGATGCGCCCCGTACGCCCGGCGTGCGCCCGCGCCCGGCACGGCTGATGCGAAACCCTGGAGAACTGTGAACACCCTGCCTGATTTCCCCTGGGACCGGCTTGAGCCGTACAAGGAACGCGCGCTGGCACACCCCGACGGCATCGTCGACCTCTCGGTCGGAACGCCCGTCGACCCCGTGCCGCAGGTCGTCCAGGACGCGCTGACGCAGGCGGCCAACAGCCCCGGCTACCCCTTGACCCACGGCACCGCGGCGCTGCGGGAGGCGGCGGCGGGGTGGCTGGGGCGCAGGCACGGCGTCACCGTCGACCAGCGGGACGTGCTCCCGCTGATCGGCTCCAAGGAGTTCGTCGCGTGGCTGCCCACCTACCTGGGCGCCAAGCGCGTGATCTTCCCCGAGCTGGCCTATCCCACCTACGACGTGGGCGCCAGGCTGGCCGGGGCGGTGGGCACGGCCTCCGACAGCACACTGGCGGCCGGCCCCGAGCGCGTCGACCTCATCTGGGTCAATTCTCCCGGCAACCCGACGGGCCGGGTGCTGCCCGCCGACCACCTGCGCAAGGTGGTGGCCTGGGCGCGCGAACGCGGCACGATCGTGGCCTCCGACGAGTGCTACATCGAGCTCGGCTGGGAAGAGCGGCCGATCTCGATCCTCCACCCCGATGTCTGCGGCGGCTCCCACGAGGGGCTGCTCGCGGTCCACTCGCTCTCCAAGCGCTCCAACCTGGCCGGTTACAGGGCCGGGTTCGTGACGGGCGACCCCGCCCTGGTCAAGCGGCTGCTGGAGATCCGCAAGCACGCGGGCATGCTCATGCCCCAGCCCGTACAGGCGGCCATGACGGTCGCGCTCGGCGACGACGAGCACGCCGACCGGCAGCGGGAGCGCTACGCCGCCCGCCGTGCCGCGCTGCGTCCCGCGCTGGAGAAGGCGGGATGGGCCATCGACCACTCGACGGCCGGGCTGTACTTCTGGGCGTCGAACGGGCAGGGCACCTGGGATCAGGTAAGCAAGCTCTCCGAAATCGGGATTTTGGTCGCGCCGGGCGAGTTCTACGGATCAGCAGGTGGGCAGCACATCCGCATCGCGGTTACCGCCACTGATGAGCGGATCGATGCGGCGGTGCGCCGCCTCCAGTAGGATCGCCGCTCAGAGCGGGGCAATCCGGCTTGACACGCATAAATTGATAAGGGCTTTTGCCGAGGCAGACCGCGAGTGGAGCGAGCTGATCGATGAGCATGACCTCCATGGTCGTACTCGGGCTGAGCATCGCCACCGTCCTGTTGTTGCTGGGGGTCCTCCTGGCCACCCTGCGCTCCGACAGGAAGGGCCGTCCGAGCGCGCCACCGGCTGAGGTCACTCCGGTCGAGACCCCGCTGCCGGCGCCGGTGAGCGGCCCGGCGGCGCATGCAGGCACCGACTACACCGACCCACGCACGATCAAGGTGGGGGACCGGATCGAAGTGCACGGGTCGCCGGCGCGCGTGCTCGGCGCCATGTACATCTCCTGGCAGGGGATGCAGTGGACCGAATACCTGCTCCGTGACGCCTCCCGCCGCTACCAGTGGCTGTCCGTCGAGCTCCACGCCGACGACCCGCCGCACCTGGAGGTGCAGCTCTGGACGGAGGTGCCCACCCAGGGGATGGTGCCCGCCAAGAGCATGCTGATCATGGAGGGCGTGGAGTTCTTCCCCGTCGAACGCGGCACGGCCGCCTTCCGCAGCGAGGGCGACACCGGCAACCCCGACCGGGGGCTCCTGGACTTCGCCGACTACCGCGCCTCGGACGGGCGGCTGCTGTCCTTCGAACGCATCCAGGGCAACGCCTGGACCGCCAGCCACGCCCAGCCCCTGCCGCCCGGCTCCATCTCCATCGTCCGCCGCGCCTCCTAGCCCGGGCCCGATCAGGAGAGCTCGACCTTGGAGGTTCCGGCCTTGCCGCCCGCCTGCCACCCCTCCAGCTCGATGTCGTTCGACCACGTGGCTCCCGCGTAACCCACCTGGCGCAGCGAGTACTTCTGCGCGTAGGCCACCGACCAGGCGGCCACCAGCCACCCCCGCTTCTTGGTGGTGATGGCCGTGCTCCCGAGCGCCCGCGCGAGCTGCTTGCGGGCCTCCGACGCCTGGGGCTGCGGCGCGGGGGTCGCCCCCGGTGGGTACCAGCAGTGGACGGCCTGGGGGACACGCCCGGTGAAGGCGGCGGCCAGGATCTTTGCCTCTTCTTCGTGCGGCGCGTACGCGTAACCGCCGGCGGAGCGCTGCACGGCCTGGGCCGCCTCCGCCAGCGGGATCTTCTGGTAGTTCTTCACCTTGACCAGGGCGGCGAAGAACTTGTTGGTGGCGTAGACCGGGTCCATGATCTGCTTCTTGGTGCCCCAGCCCTGCGACGGCCGCTGCTGGAACACCCCGAGCGAGTCGCGGTCGCCGCCTTCGAGGTTGTAGAGCTTCGACTCCTGGATTCCCGTGGCGTAGGCGATGACCACGGCCCGTTCCGGCAGCTTGCGGCGGGCGGCCACGGCGGCGATGGTGGCCGAGACCTGGGCCTGCTCCGGGTCGAGACCGCGGGTGCCCTCGGGTGTGCGCACCGTGCAGTGGGCTTCGGGCACGGCCAGCGGCTTGGCGCGCTTGAGCAGGTTGACCAGAACCACGGAAACGCCGACGGCCAGCACGACGACGATGATCGCGATGGTGATGACTCCACGGGAGAAGCGCAGGCGCACCCTGAAGAACCTACCTGGCCGGATAGGCTCCGTGGCCATGAGTCACGTGAGCACCTCTTCACCGGTGTCCCCGGTGGTGGACGAGTTGTGGGAGCGCCGCGCCGAGCTGTCGCCGGCCGATGCCGAGGCGCGCCACCAGGTCATGACGGCGGTGGACCTGATCGACAAGGGGCAGGCCAGGGCCGCGCGGCTGGTCGGCGGCGAGGTGGTCGTGGACGAGCGCGTCAAACGGGCCATCCTGCTCAGCTTCAAGGTGCTCGGCCTGACCCGCTCGCAGGTGGGCGACTTCCAGCACCACGACAGGCACCCGCTGAAGAGCTCCTTCGACGGGGTGCGGGTGGTGCCGGGCGCGATCGCGCGCTGGGGTTCGTACCTGGCGCCTGGGGTGGTGTTGATGCCGTCGTTCACGAACATCGGCGCGTACGTGGATTCCGGCACGATGGTGGACACCTGGGCGACGGTCGGTTCATGCGCCCAAATCGGGAAAAATGTGCATCTGTCGGGCGGGGTGGGCATCGGCGGCGTGCTGGAGCCGCCCAACGCGGTCCCCGTCGTCGTGGAGGACGAGGCGTACATCGGCAGCCGCTCGATGATCGTCGAGGGCGCCCGAGTAGGGCGCGGCGCGGTCGTCGGAGCCGGAACGATCCTTTCGGCCTCGATCCCGGTCATCGACGCCCAGACGGGAGAGGAACTGGCCAGGGGCCAGGTGCCCGACTGGTGCGTGGCCGTCGGGGGCACCCGGCAGAAGGAGTTCCCCGGCGGCACGTTCGGCCTGCCCTGCGTGCTGGTGATCAAGCGCCTGGAGCCCGAACAACGGCACGACAAGGCGGCGCTCAACGAGGTGCTGCGAGAACACGGAGTGAATGCCTGATGCTGGACCTGACACAGGACGTACGCGCGCTGACCGCCGCGATCGTGGACATCGAGTCGGTGAGCGGAGATGAGCGGGCGCTGGCCGACGAGGTCGAACGCGCTCTGTCCGCACTGCCGCACCTGAAGGTGGACAGATCGGGAGAGACGGTCATCGCCCGCACGCAGCAGGGCCGCTCGGAGCGGGTGCTCATCGCCGGCCACCTCGACACCGTCCCCCTCGCGGGCAACCTGCCCAGCCGGGTGGAGGGCGACCTGCTGTACGGCTGCGGCACCTCCGACATGAAGGCCGGCGTCGCCGTGGCGCTCAAGCTGGCCGCCATCGTGCCCGCGCCGGGCAAGGACGTCACGTACGTCTTCTACGACTGCGAGGAGGTCGAAGCCGAGCGCAACGGCCTCAACCGCGTCGCCAGGGACCACCCCGACTGGCTGGCCGCCGACTTCGCGGTGCTCATGGAGCCCACCGACGGCGTGATCGAGGGCGGCTGCCAGGGCACGCTGCGCGCCGAGGTCACCGTGCGGGGCAAGCGGGCGCACAGCGCGCGCTCGTGGTTCGGGGTCAACGCCATCCACGGGATCGAGCCGGTGCTGGCCAGGCTGAACGCCTACGAGGCGCGCCGGCCGGTGGTCGACGGGCTCGAATACCACGAGGGGCTGAACGCGGTCGGCGTGCGCGGCGGCGTGGCGGGCAACGTCATCCCGGACGAGTGCGTGGTGACCGTCAACTACCGCTTCGCGCCCGACCTGTCGATCGAGGGGGCGCAGCAGCACGTACGCGAGGTCTTCGACGGCTTCGAGGTGGCCTTCGTGGACGCGGCGCCCGCGGCAAGGCCGGGGCTGACGCACCCGGTGGCGGCGGCGTTCACCGAGGCCGTGGGCGGCACCCCACGCGCCAAGCTGGGCTGGACGGACGTCGCCCGCTTCTCCGCGCTGGGCGTCCCCGCCGTGAACTACGGGCCGGGCGATCCGAACCTGGCGCACCAGCAGGGGGAGTACGTGTCGCTGTCGAAAATCGTCGAGAGCGAGCGGGCGATGCTGGACTGGCTCACAATATGAAAGTGGCCTTCCTCGCCGGCCATTTGGCGGGGAAGACCACTTTCAGTCCCGAGCAGCACCCTCGCCAGTTAGACGCAAGGGGGTCGAAATTCGGTTCCCCCACTTTTTCAAGTTTTTTTGGCGGGCCCGATCGGCCCTGTGAGCAGGGGTTTCGGTGTTCGAGGGTGCTGCTGGGGTCGTCCGCGACACAAGGGGGCTAGCGTGACTCGCATGGAACAGACACGTCCGGAACGCCGCCAAGGGCAGGCGGTGGTGCGCGGCCGCCTCGTCCCCACCTCCACCCACGATCAGCGCCTGCTCGCCCGCCAGGGGTCGTCCGACTGGGTCCACATGGACCCGTGGCGGGTGCTGCGCATCCAGGCGGAGTTCGTGGAGGGGTTCGGCCAGCTCGCCGAGCTGCCGCCGGCGGTGACGGTGTTCGGCTCGGCCCGCACGCGGGAGGACTCCCCCGACTACCAGACGGGCCGCAAACTCGGCAGGGCGCTGGCCGAGGCGGGCTACGCCGTGATCACGGGCGGCGGTCCTGGCGTCATGGAGTCCGCCAACCGCGGCGCGTGCGACGTGGACGGCTCGGTGTCGGTCGGGCTCGGCATCGAGCTGCCGTTCGAGCAGAGCATGAACGACTACGTCGAGCTCGGCATCGAGTTCCGCTACTTCTTCGTCCGCAAGACGATGTTCGTCAAGTACTCGTGCGGCTTCATCGCGCTGCCCGGCGGCTTCGGCACCCTCGACGAGCTGTTCGAGGCGCTCACGCTGGTCCAGACCCACAAGGTCACCTCCTTCCCCGTCGTGCTGATGGGCTCGGAGTTCTGGGGCGGCCTGCTCGACTGGATCAAGAGCACGCTGCTCGACACCGGCAAGATCGCGGCGAAGGACCTCGACCTGATCACCGTCACCGACGACGTGGACGAGGCCGTGCGCATCATCCTCGACGCCGACCGGGCCCGCTCCCAGCAGCGCGAGGAGGAACTGGAGGCGGCCGCCGCCCAGATCGCCGAGCCCCAATAGGCTTCCTCGATGTGAACATCTGCGTCTTCTGCGCCTCCAGCATGAACATCGACAGGAAATACCTCGACCTTGCCGCGAACGTGGGCGCCGAGCTCGCCAAGCGGGGCCACACGCTGGTGAGCGGCGGCGCCACCGTCTCCTGCATGGGGGCCGTCACCTCGGCCGCCCGCGCGGCCGGCGGGCGCACGATAGGCGTGATCCCGCAGGTCCTGGTGGACATCGAGATCGCCGACGAGGAGTCGGACGAACTGGTCGTCACCCAGGACATGCGCGAGCGCAAGGGCGTCATGGACGCCCGCTCCGACGCCTTCCTCGTGCTGCCCGGGGGCATCGGCACGCTGGAGGAGCTCTTCGAGATCTGGACCGCGCGGGTGCTCGGCATCCACGACCGCCCCCTGGTGATCCTCGACCCCTGGGGCCTGTACGAGCCGCTGAAGACGCTGGTCGGCACCATGTACGACCAGGGTTTCACCCGGGCGGACGTCTTCGACGCGATCTCCTGGACCACCACCGTCGATGAGGCCCTGGCCCACCTCGAAGCCCGCGCCCAGCCGGTCAGGCCCAGCGTCGCCGAACTCGGCGAAGCCGCAGGATGACGACTCCCGCACACGCTGTGACCAGCGCGGTCGCCGTGCCCGCAACGTTGGCAGACGCACCGGCCTGTGTGGCTACGGCACCTCGTGCCTTGATGGTATGAGTACGATGCCAATGTGCTGCTCATACTCGCCATCGCCGCGATCGCCATCCTGGGCTGCGTGGTGTTGGTCTCTCTCGGTAGGGGCGGTGAGCTGACCGAGTTCCCGCCGGATGTGCCGCCTCTCAACCTGCCCGAGGCAGGGCAGCTCACGGCGGTCGACTTCATGGCGCTCCAACTGCCGGTCAATCTCGTCGGCTACCACACGCAGAGCGTCGATGAGACGCTGCGCAGGGCGGCCAACGCGATCAGCGCGCGCGACACCCGGATCGCGGTGCTGGAGCAGCGGGTCTCCGAGCTGATGTCGAGCCGGCTGTACGCGCGCCAGGAGGTCTACGCGGCGCCGGGCTCCGGCCTGCGTACCGACCACGAGCCCGAGGCGCCGGCCGCGCCCCGGGAGCTGTCGGAGCAGGGCGACCCCTTGACGGCCAGCGGGGCCACGGTGGCGTGGGACGCGGCCGAGGAGCTGAGCCACGGGCCGGAGGAGCCGGAGTGGCGGGTCCGGCCGACCCGCGTGGCGGCGCAGGAGACCCAGGACGACGAGCCGGAAGAGGCCGAGAAGCCAGAAGAGCCCGAGGACGCGAAGGAGCCCGAGTCCAAGGAGTCCGAGAAGGGTTCCAAGGAGTCCGAGGACGCGGCAGAACCCGTCGGCGCCCCCCTGGTCAAGGAAGGGGATGAGCGCCCGTGACCGAGCCGATCCGCTGCACCTGGCCCGGCATGGCCGACCCGATGTACCTCGCCTACCACGACCAGGAGTGGGGCCGCCCGCTCAGAGGCGACGACGAGGTCTTCGAACGCGTCGCGCTGGAGGCGTTCCAGTCTGGCCTGTCCTGGCTGACGATCCTGCGCAAGCGGGAGAACTTCCGCGCCGCCTTCGACGGCTTCTCGATCGCCAAGGTCGCCGCCTACACCGAGCACGACGTGGAGCGGCTGCTCGACGACACGGGCATCGTCCGCAACCGGGCCAAGATCGAGGCCGCGATCGGCAACGCCAGAGTCGCCCAGGACCTGCCCGGCGGCCTGTCGGAGCTGGTGTGGCGCTACGCCGACCCCGACGCGCCCGTGCCCGCGACGATGGCCGACGTGCCCGCCATCACGCCCGGCTCGAAGGCGCTGGCCAAGGAGCTGAAGGGGCACGGCTTCAGGTTCGTCGGCCCGACCACGGCTTATGCGTTGATGCAGGCCATCGGCCTGGTCAACGACCATATTGAGGGCTGCGTGGCCCGTACACGCTGAGCTCGGCCGTGTGGGTGCGCCCGAGCGAGCCGCCGAGCTTGAACGTCAGGGTGGGCCGCGGCCCCGTACGCGCCGAGACGGTGTCCTCCAGCAGGGTGATCCCGCGCGCGGGCCGGTCGAGCGTGAGCGTGACGACGTCCACGGTCCTGCTCGGATCGGCCACGGCCAGGATGATCCGGTCCTTGGTGCGCCGCATCAGCACCACGCAGGGCGCGTCCACGCGCAGCTCGCCCGCCTCGCCCGCCTCCCAGAACACGGCCGCGATCAGCCCGCGCGCCCGCACGGCCTGGACCGTGGCGGTGTTGGCGACCACTCGCACCGGGCGTGACCCGCGAAAGGCCCGCGTGCGGTCGCGTGTGGCGTTCGGCAGCACCACGTAGGCGTAGGAGGCGTCGACGGGGTCGCGGCCGTGGTCGAGCCAGAGCGTCGCGTAGCGCCGCGTGACGGGCTCGGACGCACCGGCGGTGTCGTCGCCCGCGTTGATGTCGCGCCAGCGGCCCGTACGGGTCTCCACGAGGCTGCACGCGCCGTCCAGCACGTAGCCGCCGACCCCCGGCAGGTACGCCCAGCCCTCCCCGAGGTACGGGTCCGCGTCCGTGGCCCGGTTCTCCACCACGGTCACGACGCGCCGGCCGTCGTGGGCGTTGATGCCGCTGCCGAGCGCCACCACGGAGGAGTCGAGGCAGAACCACGACTTTCGCGCCCGCAGGCTGCAGCCGTCGCCGATCAGCTCCATGGCGGCGGCCCCGAAGCGCCCCTCCAGCACCGCGCCGCCGGCCATCGCGTTGGCCGGTCTGTAGGCGCGGAAGGACAGGTCCTCGCGCCTCCTGTCGTCGGCCGTGATGCCGGGCAGCCGGTACGGGTCGACCGTGGGCCAGAAGTCGTGGCCGAACTGGCCGAGGTCGCTCGTGTAGAGGTAGGTCATGCCGTCGCCGGTGTACCAGCCGTGCGGGTTCTCGCCGTTGATGGCCTCGTAGGCGGCGATGCGGCGGGAGGACAAGCTGATCGCGAACGACCAGGCCGGCCGCCGGTGCACCACCCGGTCCATCGAGGGGAACACGAAGTGCCCGACGGGCCCGGACGCGGCCTCGACCGTCTTGTCGTCCAGGACGGCGACCGCCCGCCGCGTCTCGGGCACGTCCGCGTGATCCAGGTAGGGGCGGGTGGTGCCGCGCTCGATCCACCCCTTGGCCAGCTCCTTGAACCGGCTGGAATACGGCTCGGGGGCGCCCTGCGCGAGCAGCAGCACCGCGCCGGTCGCGGCGTGCCCGGCCACGCTGTCGGAGAAGGTCTGCCGCGTGGCCGCCCGCCCCCTGACCGTGTCCATCAGCAGGCCGTCGTGGAGGAAAGGGGAGAAGGAGCGCTCGACCGCGTCCAGGACCACCCGCCGCCCCGGGTCGTTCACCTGCCAGGGCGAGCCCTCCAGCAGCGCCAGCGTCTGGGAGACCGCGATGAGCAGGGACAGGCCGTACGAGCCCGTGTAGGCCACGTCGCCGTGCTGGATGAACGACCCGTCGGGGTAGAACCCGTCGCCGGAGCCGACGTAGGCGAACACGCTCTGCCGGCCGCCGCCGCGCACGTCGGACAGTCCGTCGCGGGCCAGCGCCAGCTTTTCCGCGCTGCGCCCGGCCACGCCGCGGAAGGCCACGATGGCGGCCTTGTCGGCCCGGTTCGCGCCGCTCTCGCCCGCCTCGGGATAGCCCGCGCGGCGGTCGGCGTCGGGGCAGAACCGGTCGATCGCCGCCAGGTACGCCCCCAGCCTGCCGCCGTCGAGCCGGTCGCCGAGCAGCACGCACGCGCGGGACAGCTCGGCGGGCGTGCCGATCTCCCAGAACCACCAGTTGCCCGTCTCCGGCAGGCGCTCGTTGTAGTGACGCTCGTGGAGCACGTCGAGCGCCTCGATCACCTTGGCCGCCACCGCGTCGTCGCCGTGCTGCGCCGCGCCCGGCGTGGCCCAGGCCGTGGCGATCAGCCGCAGGCGGCCGTAGCTGCCCGTGACGTTGCCCGGCCGGTCTTCGAGCGGCAGATCGGGCCAGAGCACGCCGGGCTCCAGGCCGGCCAGCCAGGCGGCGGCCGTGCCGCTCAGCGCGGCCAGCGGTCTGGCGTAGACCGGGTCGCGGACGTCGATCGCGCCGCCGGTGAGCAACTCCACGGCGGTCGTCCGAAGGGCGTCGAAGGAGGCGGCGCCCAGGGCGTCGGAGGCGTGCATGCGGCTAGCAGTACCCCATGCCGGCCTCACTCCGCGTTGAATACCGGGCGTTCTTTGGCCAGGAAGGCTCTGGTGGCATCGAGATGGTCGCGGGTTGCGACGCATTGGTCCTGAAGGTCGGCTTCCATGGCCAGCGCGTCGGGCAGCGCGTTCGTCGCGGAGTAGGCCAGCGCCCGTTTGGTGGCCGCGTAGGCCAGGGTCGGGCCGTGCGCGAGGCGTACCGTCAGCTCCTGGGCGGTCTTCAGCACGTCGTCGGCGGGGACCACCCGTGTCACCAGGCCCAGCTCCAGCGCGCGGGCGGCGTCGAGCGGCTCGCCGAGCAGCATCAGCTCGGCGGCGCGGCCCCGTCCGATCAGGCGCTGCAGCGTCCACGACGCGCCGGAGTCGGGCGCCAGGCCGATGCCCGCGAACGCCAGCGCGAACTTGGCCTTCTCCGAGGCGATCCGCAGGTCGCAGGCGAAGGCCAGGGACGCGCCCGCGCCGGCCGCGACGCCGTTGACCGCGGCCACGACCGGCTTGGCCATGGTGGCGATCAGCTCCACGATCGGGTTGTAGTGGGCGCGCACGGTGTCGGCCAGGCCCAGGCCCGCCTCCAGGTTGTCGGCGTGCTCGCGCAGGTCCTGGCCGGCGCAGAAGGCCCGCCCCGAGCCGGTGAGCAGGACGGCCCTGACGCCCCGGTCGCCCGCCGCCTTGCGCAGCGTCTCAAGGAGGGCGTCCTTGAGCTCGGCGGTGAGCGAGTTCATCGCGTCGGGGCGGTCGAGGGTGATGGTGGCGACGGCGTCGGCCACGTCATAGCGGATCAAATCAACTCCCTTTCGACGAACGCGGCGGCTGCGGGCAGCAGCCGGGTGGCCTCCTGCTCGAAGTAGGCCCTGGCCTTCTCGCCCGGCCACCCCGCGGGCAGCAGTTCGGGCGGCAGGCCGGGGTCGCGGAACAGGAAGTTGCGCCAGCCGTGCACGAGCCGGCTTCTGGTGGCGAAGACCTGGTCGGCGGCCGCCCTTTCCGGCAGCGTGCTGATCAGCGTGACAGCTTCCGCGTGCCAGTGCTCATACGCCTCGCCGATGGCGGCCAGATCCCATGCCCGCGTGACCAGCTCGCGTGGATCGCCCTCAAGGGCGGCGTCGAACCTGTCGGCCCGCACGCCCTCGCCCTCCAGCAGGTTGTCCAGCTCGATCGAGGAGCGCGGGCCGATCCACGTGGTCTCCGAGAGCGAGGCGTAGCCGAGGAACGTCAGATCGGCCCGCAGCCGCTCCCTGCGCGGGCGCTCCTTGACCGGCCCGAAGACGATCACATGCCAGCGGCCGTGCCAGGTCAGCGTCCCAGCTCGGTAAATTCTCAGTGCGGCCTCATCAAGCCGCCTGACACATTTCGGCGTCACCCCGTAGCCGGGGCCCTGCGGAAGCCTGAGCGGACGCAGCCAGCCCTGCCGCACCATCCGCGACACCGCGGTCCGCACCGCCGGAGGGGCTATTTCCAGGGGTTTCATGAGTCGGACGAGCGCGGCCACGGACGCCTGCCCACCGCGCGAGCGCAGGTGGTCTCCATAGAGGTCGAACAGAGCGGCGCGAGCGTGCACGCAGTCCAGTTTGGACGTCATCGCCTGCGCCGACAACGCATTCTGGGAGGAGATCGTTACCCATGAGCGCTCTCGATGCGGGAGAATGGGACATCACAGAAGACGTGAATGCGCCGACCACCCCCCACGGGCGGTCGGAAATCGCGGGCCGCGGGAGCCCAAGGCAGGAAGGGATGCACGCATGGCGGCGATGAAGCCGCGGACCGGCGATGGTCCGCTTGAGGTCACCAAGGAAGGGCGGGGCATTGTCATGCGGGTCCCCCTGGAAGGTGGCGGCCGGCTCGTCGTGGAGATCTCCGCCGACGAGGCGAAGGCGCTGGGCGAGGCGTTGAAGAACGTCGTCGGCTGAGCCCCCGAAAGACACCTTTTGTTCCACGACCCTGGCGTTGCCCCGCGCCAGGGTCGCTGACGTTAGAGGAGAGATTCCGCGTGCCGATTGAGACCACTGTGTCGGTGGTCGCCGAGGTTCCCGACGACGCCGAGCTGCTTGCCGTCCCCTACACCTCCGACCTCACGCCGTCATACGCGGCCGGGCTGCACCTGCCCGCGCCCGACGTGCTGGCCCACTATGAGGCCAAGGGCGAGGCGGGGGAGATCGTCGAGGTCCCGGTGGCCAGGGGCGGCGGCGTGGGCAGGGTGCTGCTGTACGGCGTGGGCGACGGCTCTCCGCGTGCCCTGCGCAAGGCCGCCTCCGCCCTGACCCGCAAGGCCAAGGGCAGGGACACGCTGACCGTGGTCGTGCCCGAGGGCGACCAGGAGGCCTTCGCCGAGGCCGCGCTGCTTGCCGCATACACCTACAAGATCGGCAAAGCGGGCAAGAAGGCCGTGCGGACGCTGGCCTTCGCCGGCGCCGACGAGGCGCAGGTGGAGCGGGCCCGGATCGTGGCGCGGGCGGTGTCGCTGGCCCGCGACCTGGCCAACACCCCCTCCTCCGTCAAGAACCCGGCCTGGCTCGCGGAACGGGCCGCCGAGCGCGGCGTGCCCATGCGGGTGTGGGACGAAGAGCAACTGCAGGCCGACGGGTTCGGCGGCATCCTGGCCGTCGGGCGCGGCTCGGCCAGCCCGCCTCGGCTCATCCAGCTCTCCTACACGCCCGCCGAGCCGGTCGATCGGCACATCGTGCTGGTGGGCAAGGGCATCACGTTCGACTCGGGCGGGCTGTCGCTCAAGCCGACCGCCAACATGAAGACCCAGAAGACCGACATGGCGGGCGGCGCCGTGGTGATCGCGGTGCTCGGCGCGCTGGCCGAGCTGGGAGCCCCCATACGCGTCACCGGGCTGGTCGCCGCCGCGGAGAACATGCCGTCGGGCACCGCCCAGCGGCCCAGCGACGTCATCACGCACTACGGCGGGCGCACGGTCGAGGTGCTCAACACCGACGCCGAGGGCCGGCTCGTGCTGGCCGACGCCCTCGCCTACGCCGACGCCGTCCTCGACCCCGACGCCGTCGTGGACCTGGCCACCCTCACCGGGGCGATCACCGTGGCGCTCGGGCGCAACGTGGGCGCCGTCTACGCCTCCGACGACACGCTGGCCAAGCAGCTCGTCGAGGCGGGGCAGGCCACCGACGACCGGCTGTGGCGGATGCCGCTGATCGAGGACTACACGCCGGCGCTGGAGTCGTCCATCGCCGACCTGGCCAACGTCGAGGCAGGTTCCCGGTTCGGGGCGGGGTCGATCACCGCGGCGCTGTTCCTGCGGGAGTTCGCGGGGCGGCGGCCGTGGGCGCACCTCGACATCGCCGGGGTCGGGCGCAGCACGGTGGACGACGGCGTGCTCAGCAAGGGCGCCACCGGCTTCGGCGTCCGCCTGCTGCTGGAGTGGCTCACCCGCGGCTAGACCCGCCGCCTGCCGCTCAGGCTCCAAAGCCCGTCAGACGGCGACCTTGATGGCGGCCAGGAGGCCGTCGCCCAAGGGGATGAGCACCGAGCGCAGCCGGTCGTCCGACTGCACCAGCTTGCCCACCTCGCGCAGCGCGACCGTGTCGGGGTCGCGCTGCGCCGGGTCGGCCACGCGGTCGTGCCAGAGCATGTTGCCGAAGGCCACGATGCCGCCCACCCGCAGCAGGCGCACGGCCTCGGCCAGGTAGTCGGCGTACTCCTGCTTGGCGCCGTCGGCGAAGACCATGTCGTAGCCGCCGTCGGACAGCCGTGGCAGCACGTCGAGCGCGCGCCCCGAGATCAGCCGCACCCGCCCGCCGGAGAACCCGGCCTCCGCGAACGCCTGTCTGGCCAGCCGCTGGTGCTCCGGCTCGACGTCGACGCTGGTCAGGGTGCCGTCGGCGCGCATGCCGCGCAGCAGCCACAGACCCGAGACGCCGCAGCCGGTGCCGATCTCGACCACGGACTTGGCGTTGACGGCGGTGGCGAGGAAGCACAATGCCGCGCCGCCGCCGGGGAGCATGGGCGTCGCACCCATCTCCAGCCCGCGCTGCCGCGCCACGTGCAGGATCTCATCCTCGTGATGGAACTGCTCCGCATAGGCCAGAGTGGCCTCCACCGGACTGGTCATCGGCCTCCTCCCCCCACTTTCGTCCTGGTTACTCAGCAATGATGCCAATGGTCACAAAAGGTATACGCGCGATTGGCACCGATCGCAGCCTAGGGGAGACGCGCCGGGACGGGAACTCAGGAGCCCCCGAAGGCGTTGCAGGTTTAAACGGGCTTTGCCGGTCCGGAAGGCAGGCAGTGCGCACGAAGGGACGAAACCAGGCACTATGGCGGTAGCGGTGGTCCCAAAGAGAGGAGTTCTGGTGGACGAAAGCGACCACCAGGCAGATACTCCCGTGTCGTCTGACTGGACGCCTCCCTCGTGGGAGGAAGTGGTGCGGACTCACTCCGCCCGCGTGTATCGGCTCGCGTACCGGCTGACCGGCAATGTCCACGATGCCGAAGACCTCACCCAGGAGGTCTTCGTCCGGGTTTTCAGGTCGTTGTCGAGCTACACCCCCGGCACGTTCGAGGGATGGCTGCACCGGATCACGACCAACCTGTTCCTCGACATGGCGCGGCGCAAGCAGCGCATCAGGTTCGAGGGGCTGGCCGACGACGCCGCCGAGCGGTTGCGCGGTCGCGAGCCGTCGCCGGCGCAGGCGCTCGACGACGCCCATCTGGAGCCCGACATCCAGGCTGCCCTCGACGCACTCGCCCCCGAGTTCCGGGCCGCGATCGTGCTGTGCGACATCGAGGGCCTGTCATACGAGGAGATCGCGGCCACGCTCGGCGTCAAGCTGGGTACGGTCCGAAGCCGGATTCACCGTGGCCGGGCGCAGTTGCGGGAGGCGCTCGATCATCGAGCCCCCCGTAATTCTCAACTCCCCCCGACCGTGACCCGTGGGGAGGAAGTCTAAAGTGGCTCATCTTGGAGAACGCGTCTCCGCGCTTGTGGACGGGGAGCTCAACCACACCGAACGCGATCGTGCGCTCGCCCATCTGACTTTCTGTGCTGACTGCCGGAGAGAAGTCGAGTCGGTGCGCGCGCTGAAGTCGCGCCTGCGCTCGCTGGAGACCCCGGCCATGCCGGCCGACCTGACGATGTCCCTGCTCCGGATGGCGGAGCCGGGCGGGCCGCTGCCCCCGAGGGAGCGCCCTTTCCCGTCGCGCACGTTCGGGGGAGTGCCCATACCTGGGCCACACAGCATCGCTCCCTTGGACAACCGCCCGCGCAGGGACGCCGCTGGTGGGGCCTCGGGCCCTGGCCGAGGTAGCCGGCGGCGCTCGGCCTACGTCGCGGTCGGGGTGGTCTCCGCGGCCGTCGCGCTCGGCACCTTCTTCGCGGCCACCGGCATCGGGCAGAACAACCCGGCGCCGCCGGTCGAGCTGTTCGAGCGGGCCCACCCATCGCCGACGATCTCCCCTGCGACTGCCACACCTTGACGTCCGCATATGCCAGGGATGCTTGGGTTGGCGTAGTCGAGGGCGTGCGGGGCATACGATCTGGGTTCGGGAATTGTCATTCGTGACCAAACCCTTATAACCCTCGTATGCCGCAAGAGTCAGGATTGCGGTGGCCGAGCCAAGGAGTGGTGAGACTTAGATGACCGACGAGACGCGCCCCAACGAAGGACGCACGCCGTCGGACTCCCCCGAGCCACAGGGGCGGCCGGACTTCCTGCCCGTAGACGATTCGCCCGAGGGGCGGCGGCCCGAACCGCCCGCCTCGTTCGGCACGCCGTGGGGCGATCCGTCGGGCCGTCCCACGGGATCGGGCGCGCCCCCGTACGAGGTGTCCGCTTCCTACGGCCCACCGGGCCCCGAGGGCCAGACAGGGCCGCAGCGCCCCCCGTCCGCGCCCGCTTTCGCGCCGTCCGTGCCCGGGCCGTCCGCGCCGCCACCGTCCGGGCCGTCTTTCGCGCCGTCTTTCAACGGGCCCGATTCCGGTCCCGGGGCTCCCGATTCCGGGACCCGTACGTACGAGACCCTCTCGTTCGGTTCCCCTGACAGCGGAGCTCGCCCCTATGAGGGCCCGCCGTTCGGCGGCGGCCCGGGATCTTCCACCGGCTCTTTCGAGAGCCCGTCCTTCGGTTCCCCTGACGGGGGGACGCGCTCTTTCGGAGCGCCGACCTTCGGGGGGCCGCCGTCGTTCGGAGGCCCCCCACCGCCGCCGCCGCCGCGACAGGCGTTCGGCATGGGCTCGGGCTGGGCTCCGCCGCCTCCTCCCGGCATGCAGGGGCAGACGCAGCGACGCGGCCCGGGCACCGGCGCCATGGTCGCGGTCGCCCTGATCATCGCCGTCGTGGCGTCCACGCTGGGGAGCGTCGGCACGTACCTGCTCACCAGGTCCTCCGGCAACGCCACCGACCCCTCCTACTCGCTCGGGCCGGTGCCGACCGGCGCCGCCAGCCGCGCGCCCGACTCGGTGCCGGGTGTGGCCGCGCGGGTGCTGCCCAGCGTGGTCTCCATCGAGGCCGGCAGCGCCAGTGAGGGCGCCACAGGGTCCGGCTTCCTGATCAAGAACGGCTACGTGGTGACCAACAACCACGTGGTCGCCGCGGCCGCCAGTTCGGGCGAGATCCGGGTCATGTTCAACAACCGCAAGACCACCTCGGCCCGCATCGTGGGCCGCGACCCCGGCTCCGACCTGGCCGTGATCAAGCCGGAGGAGACGTTCGGAACCCCGGAGATCACCCTCGGCAACTCCGACCAGGTCGTGGTCGGCGACCCTGTCATCGCCATCGGCTCGCCGCTGGGCCTGACGGGCACGGTCACGACCGGCATCGTCAGCTCGCTCAACCGGCCGGTCATCGCCGGCGACGACACCGGCACCAGCAGCGAGGAGCCCGCCTACATCAGCGCCATCCAGACCGACGCCGCCATCAACCCGGGCAACTCGGGCGGACCACTGGTGAACGGCCGGGGCGAGGTCATCGGGGTGAACTCGGCCATCGCCACACTCAGCCGTTCGATGAACAGCCAGAGCGGCAGCATCGGGCTGGGCTTCGCGATCCCGGTCAACCAGACCCGGCGTGTGGCCGAGGACCTGATCAGCACCGGCAAGGCCAGGCGGTCCAAGATCGGGATCGTGCTGGACAAGGAGTACAGGGGGCAGGGGGTCCGCATCGCCTCGGAGCCGTCGCAGGGGCAGCAGCCGGTGGACGCCAACGGGCCCGCGGGGAAGGCGGGGCTGAAGGCGGGGGACGTGATCCTGGAGATCGACGGGCTGGCGCTGCAGGACGGCAACGAGCTGATCGCGCTGATCCGCAGCAAGGCGCCCGGGTCCAAGATCACCATCAAGTATCAACGCTCCAACCAGGAACGCAGCGCCACAGTGACCGTGGTCGCCGACGATACGCCGGCGCCTTCTCCATCTTAAAGATCAAGTTTCTTGTACGGCTTCGCACGGTGGGCTCCACCCGCCGCCGTGCGTCGCCGGCCCTCCAGGGGGACGGTCACCAGCCTCACCGCCGGCCCGCCGTAACGGCGCACGGGCACCGGCGTCTTGGCTGACTTGTCAGCCACCGGCGCTCCCCGTTTACCCCCGGGCCTGGATTCTGGCGGCGTTGGCCGGGGGCTCGCGTTCATGTGTGAGATATGGCGTTTGCTGGGTTGTTGGTGATATGTCCTAGGGGGGACGACCGAGCTTACCCCCGGAGCCTTTAGTCTGTGGATAGGCCGGGGGTGTTCTCGGAAGGGCTGGACTGCGGTAGGAGCTCACGGTGTTCGGACTCGGGTGGATGGAGGTCGGGGCGCTGATCGTCATCGCGCTCCTCGTCTTCGGTCCCGACAAACTGCCTCAGGCCGCCTCACAGGCCGGGCGGACGCTGCGCAACCTGCGCCGGATGGCCAACAACGCGCGCGACGACCTGCGTGCGGGGCTGGGGCCGGAGTTCTCGAACTTCGATCCGGCCGACCTGAATCCGCGCAATTTCGTGCGCAAGCACCTCCTCGACGACCTCGAGG
Organism: Nonomuraea purpurea; assembly: GCF_042650645.1. NCBI lineage: Bacteria > Bacillati > Actinomycetota > Actinomycetes > Streptosporangiales > Streptosporangiaceae > Nonomuraea > Nonomuraea purpurea. Next base: position 77,308 of record NZ_JBHSBI010000020.1, on the reverse strand, counting down.
ACGACTGGAACAAGAAGCCGCTGGAGCCGGCCACGACGGCCCCCTCCACGCCCGAGCCGGTGGACGAGCTCGGTTACGGCCAGCTGCCGCCCTACGACTCCGAGGCGACCTGACACTACAGTCGGGGTTGTGAGCGACAACACAGCGGCCATCGAGGAGGGCGCGAAGAAGTCGGGCGTCCTCTGGGTCACCCTCGACCGTCCGCGCCTGGCCTGGCATGCCTGGCACGACGGCGCGATCTACCTGGTGTCAGGGGGCGGGGAGCAGCAGTTGCCCGGCCTCGACGCCCTCGACCGGGTCCACGTCACCCTGCGCAGCAAGGACAACGGCGCCAGGCTGACGGAGTTCGAGGCCGAGGTCGCGGTCGTCGATCAGGCGGCGGCGGCCGAGGCCGTGGCGGTGCTGGCCAAGGAGCGGCTGAACGCCCCCGACAGCGAGCACCTCACCGAGCGCTGGGCCCGCGAGTCCGTCGTCGTGCGCCTCACGCCTGAGCGCTGACGGTCTCTCCGAGGTCGGGGGCCGCCACCTGCTGGGGGGTGGCGGTGGCGGTCTGGGCGAGCAGCGCGCCGGAGAGCACGATCAGGCCGCCCACGATCTGGAAGAGGCCGAGCGTCTCGCCGACCAGCGCCCAGGCCACGATCGCGCCGCCGATGACCTCCAGCGACGCCACGGTGGCGCCCACCGCGGCCGACAGGCGCCGGACGGCGTTCACGCCCATGATGTAGGCGGCCACGGTGGCGATCAGCACCATCCACAGGTAGGCCGCCACCACGGGCAGTGTCTGGCCGCCGGCCGAGGGCGTCGCCGAGACGGTGAAGGCGTCCCAGGGGATGTTCCACGGGCGGGCGAACGGGATCAGCACCACGGCCGCTCCGGCCAGGCCCCAGGCGATGAGCCCGAGCGGGTCCACGTCGTCGCCGAAACTATCGTTCATCAGGAAATATCCGGCGCAGCACGCCCCGGCCGCCAGCCCAAGCAGCAGCCCCAGCGCGTCCAGTCGCAGCCCCTGCCACGCCTCGACGACGATCGCGAGGCCCACGACGGCGACGACCGCGCCCACGTAGGCGGCCCGCGCCAGCCGTACCTTGCGGACGATCCGCACCCAGGCCACCACCATCACCGGCGCCATGAACTCCAGCAGCAGCGCGATCCCCACCGGCAGCCGGGTGATCGCGACGAAGTAGAGCGCCTGCACCCCCGCCACCGCCATGATCGCGTACAGCCCGAAGAACGGCAGCCTGGACCGGGGGATGCGCAGCGCCTGCGGCCGTACGACGGCGAGCACGGCCAGGAGCAGCAGCCCCGCGCCCGCCATGCGCGTCCAGACGGCCTCGATCGGCGCCAGCCCCGCCGCGATGAGGTATTTGGCCATCGGCCCCGAGAACGCGAAACACCACGACGACACGAACGCGAGCGCGAGCCCGGCATATCTCATCGAACACCACCTGGCGAGTAATTACCGTTAAGCGGGTTTGATACTGACATGTACGGCGTCCCTGGCGCAACGGGGTACCACTGTTAGCCTGGCCACGTGCAGATCTTCGTGGCCCGGCTGCCGGGGACCCCGGTCTTCGACCCTGCGGGCGACCAGATCGGCCGGGTCAGGGATGTCGTGGTCGGCCTGCGCATCGCCCGCAGACCCAACGTGCACGGCCTGGTGGTGGAGGTGCAGCCGCGCCGCCGGGTGTTCCTGCCGATCACCCGCGTGCGCCGCATCGAGGCGGGTTCCGTGGTCTTCACGGGACGTCTCAACATGCGCAGGTTCGAACAGCGGCCCACCGAGACGCTCGTGGTCGGCGAGATGCTCGACCTTCAGGTGTATGTCGACGACGAGCCCATGACCGTCTACGACGTGGCAATGGAGGAGATCAAGCCGTCCGCCTGGGAGATCACCAAGGTCGCAATCTACAAGGGCCGGCGGCGCGAGCCCAGGATCGTGGACTGGAACGAGGTGTCGGGGTTCGACAAGCTGCAGAAGGACCAGGGGGCGGCCGGGCTGATCGCCGCGTTCGAGTCGATGCGGGCCGCCGACATGGCCAGCGCCCTGCACGAGCTGCCGAGCAAACGCCGCCTGGAGATCGCCCACGCGCTGAACGACGACCGCCTGGCCGACATCCTGGAGGAACTGCCGCCCGACGACCAGATCGGCATCCTCGGCACCTTGAAGCCCGAGCGGGCGGCCGACGTGCTGGAGGAGATGGGCCCCGACGACGCCGCCGACCTGCTGCACGACCTGCCGGAGGAGCAGGCGGCCGAACTGCTGGCCCTGATGGAGCCCGGCGAGGCGGCCCCGGTGCGGCGCCTGCTGACCTACCCCGAGACCAGCGCGGGCGGCGTGATGACCAGCGAGCCGGTGATCCTGCCGCCCAGCGCCACGGTGGCCGAGGCGCTGGCGCACATCAGGCAGCAGGACCTGCCGCCCGCCATCGCGGCCCAGGTCTACGTGAGCAGGCCGCCCACGGAGACGCCGACGGGCACCTACCTCGGGGTCTCGCACTTCCAGCGGCTGCTGCGCGAGCCGCCGTCCACGATGCTCGGCGCCGTGCTCGACCCTTCGATCGACCCGATCAGGCCGGACTTCACGCTGCGCGAGGTCACCTACTACCTGGCCAACTACAACCTCGTCGCCGCCCCGGTCGTGGACGAGCTCGGCCGGCTCGTCGGCGCGGTCACGGTCGACGACGTACTCGATCACCTGCTGCCCGAAGACTGGCGTGAGAGGGCCGACCATGACCAGTGAACGGCTGGACGAGCCCCGGGCCCTGCGCCGCTCCCTGCGCCCCCACTACGATCCCGAGGCGTTCGGCCGTCTTTCCGAGCAGATCGCCCGCTTCCTCGGGACGGGGCGGTTCATCGTTTACATGACCGTGTTCGTGTCGGTCTGGGTGATCTGGAATGTGGCGGTGCCGGCGTCGCTCAAGTTCGACCCCTACCCGTTCATCTTCCTGACGCTGATGTTGTCGCTGCAGGCCAGCTACGCCGCGCCGCTCATCCTGCTGGCCCAGAACCGGCAGGGCGACCGCGACCGCATCCAGTACGAGCAGGACCGCGAGAGCGCCGACCAGAACCAGGCCGAGATCGAGTACCTGACCCGCGAGATCGCCGGTCTGCGCCTGGCGCTGAACGACGTGGCCACCCGCGACTACCTGCGATCAGAGCTCGCCCACCTGCTGGAGGAGATCAGGGAGCGGCGGTGAGGCCGACCAGCCGGGCGAGCATCGCCCGCACCTGCCCGATCTCCCCGGCGTCCAGCATGTCGAGGAACTGCGTCCTGATGCCGCGCAGGTAGACGGGGGTCGCCTCGGTCAGGCGGGCCGCGCCGGCCTCCGTCAGCACGGCGAACAGGCCGCGCGCGTCGTCGGGGCAGGCCTGCCGGGTGACCAGTCCGTCGCGCTGCAACCGGTCGATGAGCCTGGTCAGGCCGCTGCGGGAGAGCAGGACGCGGTCGGCCAGATCATTCATGCGCAGCCGCCGCTCGGGCGCCTCGGCGAGCTGCATGAGCACCTCGTAGGAGGCCAGCGGCAGGTCGTGGGCGACGAGCAGTTCCGCCTCCAGATGGCGGGTGATGCGGACCTGGGCGCGCTGCAGCATCCGCCAGACCGTCAGCTCCTCGACGGTCAGGCCCTCGTCGCGCAGAAGAGTCACGGAGTAACCTTAAGACGTTGTTGCACGGACATCTAACAAAGTGGATTAATCCAGCGAGCCCTCTGGTTCATACCATGAAGGGGCATCCTCGCTGGCGTCCAGCGCCTGCCGCACATATACCGACAAAGGAGGGCCGGCACTCGCTCGTGCCGAGACTTCGATGGCACCAACCCAGGAACAGGTGACGGCCGCCCTGGCCACCGTCATCGACCCCGAGATCCGTCGCCCGATCACGGACCTCGACATGGTCAAGAGCATCGAGATCGCTCCCGACGGGGCGGTGCGCGTGGGCGTCTACCTCACCGTGTCCGGATGTCCGATGAAGGACACCATCACCCGCGACGTCAGGAACGCCGTGGGCAAGATCGACGGCGTGAGCGGCGTCCAGATCGAGCTCGACGTCATGAGCACCGAGCAGCGCAAGACCCTGCAGACCAAGCTGCGCGGCAACCGAGGGCCCGAGAAGGAGATCCCCTTCAACCAGCCGGGGTCGCTGACGCGCGTGTTCGCGGTGGCCAGCGGCAAGGGCGGGGTCGGCAAGTCGTCGGTGACGGTCAACCTGGCCGCCGCCATGGCCGCGAGCGGTATGAAGGTCGGCATCGTCGACGCCGACATCTACGGCCACAGCGTTCCTCGCATGCTGGGCGCCGCCGAGCGGCCCACCAAGGTCGAGGACATGATCATGCCGCCGGTGGCCCACGACATCAAGGTCATCTCGGTCGGCATGTTCAAGCCCGAGGGCAACACGCCGGTGGTGTGGCGCGGGCCGATGCTCGACCGGGCGCTCCACCAGTTCCTGGCCGACGTCTACTGGGGCGACCTCGACGTCCTCCTGCTCGACCTGCCCCCGGGCACCGGCGACATCGCGATCTCGGTGGCGCAGCGGCTGCCGTCGGCGGAGATCCTCGTGGTCACCACGCCGCAGATGGCCGCCGCCGAGGTGGCCGAGCGGGCCGGCTCGATCGCCGCCCAGACCCACCAGCAGATCGCCGGGGTCATCGAGAACATGTCCTGGCTGCCGTGCCCCCACTGCGACGAGCGCGTCGCCGTGTTCGGCGAGGGCGGCGGCCAGATCGTGGCCGACGCGCTGACCCGAACGCTGGGGGCGCGCGTGCCGCTCCTCGGCCAGGTCCCCATCGACCTGCGGCTGCGTGAGGGCGGCGACGAAGGCAAGCCGCTGGTGATCACCGAGCCCGACTCTCCCGGCGCGGCCGAGCTCCGCAAGATCGCGGCCGCTCTCAGCAAGCGCTCCTCCAGCCTCAAGGGCCTGCAACTCGGCCTGGCCCCCCGCAGCTGACCTGCCACCCCGCCCGGCCGGCCGGGCGGGGTCCGCTAGCGTGTGCGCATGCGCTCACGTCGTTCGGTGCTGGCCGTCCCCGGCAGCAACCCGCGGTTCCTGGCCAAGGCCCAGACCCTGCCCGTCGACGAGGTCTTCCTCGACCTGGAGGACTCCGTCGCGCCCCTGGCCAAGGAGGAGGCGCGCAAGAACGTCGTGGCCGCGCTGCGCGAGGGCGAGTGGACCGGCAAGACGCGGGTGGTCAGGGTCAACGACCTCACGACGCAGTGGACCTACCGTGACGTGATCGAGATCGTCGAGGGGGCGGGGGAGTTCCTCGACTGCCTCATGCTGCCCAAGGTGCAGGACCCCACCGAGGTCATCTGGCTCGACACGCTGCTCACGCAGATCGAGAAGACCATGGGGTACGAGGTGGGGCGCATCGGCATCGAGGCGCAGATCGAGAACGCCCGCGGCCTGGTGAACGCCGACGCCATCGCCGGGTCGTCGCCGAGGCTGGAGACGCTGGTGTTCGGCCCGGCCGACTTCATGGCCTCGATCAACATGCGCACGCTCGTCGTCGGCGAGCAGCCGCCCGGCTACCTGGAGGGCGACGCCTACCACTACATCCTGATGCGGCTGCTCATGGCGGCCAGGATGCACGACCTGCAGGTGATCGACGGGCCCTACCTGCAGATCAAGGACGTCGAAGGCTTCACGCGGGTCGCCAGGCGGGCGGCGGCGCTCGGGTTCGACGGCAAGTGGGTGCTGCACCCCTCTCAGGTCGACGCGGCCAACGAGGTGTTCTCACCGGCGCAGGACGACTACGACCACGCCGAGCTCATCCTGGAGGCGTACGACTACTACACCACCGTCGAGAAGCGCGGCGCGGTCATGCTGGGCGACGAGATGATCGACGAGGCCTCCAGGAAGATGGCGCTCGTCGTCGCGGCCAAGGGGCGGGCGGCCGGGCTCACGCGGACGAAGCGGTTCACACCTTGATGCCGATGACGGTGAAGAACCAGAACGACGACGTCAGCCAGAGCCCGACGAGCCCGGTGAACGCCAGCCCGCCGAGCAAGGGCAGCGTCCAGCCCGGGGCGTCCCGCCTGGGCAGGGCCAGCATCTTCGCGGTGAACACGCCGTAGAAGAAGCAGCCGAGCAGCGAGTGGGCGAGCACGCGGGGCACGTCGTACTGCAGGCCCAGGGCGTAAAGGCAGTGGAAGGCGACCGGGATCGTCAGCAGGAACGCCAGCCGCCCCGACCAGCGGTGCACGCCGGGCGGGATGGTGATCCCGAGCCTGCCCCACATCGACAGGGCCGAGACGACCTGGACGATCGCCAGCACGAACGCGCCCGTCGTCAGCCACGCCTTCATCGGCAGCGCGGCGGAGAAACCGGCCACGCCCACGGCGAAGCCGGTGGGCGTGTGCACCCGCCCATAGACGCCGAGCGCGAGCACCACCAGCCCTCCGGCCAGCAGCGGCACGAGCAAGGGGGGCAGGCCGCGGGAGGCGTGCCGGTTCACGGCGGTCATTGCATCTCCTCGATGAAGCCGTCGACGTCCTTCGGGTAGACGGTGGTGTCGTCAACCGTCACGGGGGAGGTGGGCCGCTCGTTGTCCAGTCGCGGGACGTCGAACTGCTCCTCTCCGGCGAAGGCGGCGCCGACCTGGTCGTAGCCGCCGTCTGGGTTCTTGATCACGATCCAGCCCGCGCGCAGCTTGGCGCCTCGGACGAGCGCGGTGGCCCGGTACAGGCCCGACGGCTTGGCCACCGTGGAGGCGACGAAGTTCCACTTCTTGCCGCCGACCGAGACCGAGCCCTTGGCCTGGCCGCCGCCGAGCCGGGCCGTGACCTTGGAGCCGCCGCCCGCGACGCCCCGCAGGTTCAGCTCGCCCGCCGACTCGCTGCCCTTGAACCAGGCTTCGGCCCTGCCGTCGCAGAAGTAGCCGACGGCCTTGCCGTTCCTGATGGACACCGCGATGAGCGCGCCGTTGCCCTTGACCCGGCCACCGTAGTCGGCCTTCTCCGTCGGCTTCGGCTCCACCCTCTGCGGCTCTGTCTTCTCCGGCTCCTCTCGCGATGGGGACGGCGCCGCGGCGCTCTCCTGCGCCGCGTTGCCGGCGGGCGGGGTGTTCGCCGCCGGTGCCGCGTTGATGCTGGCCACACCCAGCCCCGCGGCGAGCACCGCGCCCGCCGTGAGGGTGATGACAGGTCCCAGCCTTGCCATGGACAGCTCCCAGGGTCGAAATGCCTACGAATAAGAGCATCCGCCTAAAGAGGGCCACCGTCTGTGAACTATTGCGCATCGGGCGGACAGAATGGATGGATGCAGGAGAACGCAGGGCCACATCTTCCCTATGGGACGCCACCGCCGGGCTACCCCTACCAGCCACAACCTCGGTCCTGGTTCCTCCCGGTGCCCCGCGGGGCGCGTTACGACCATCTCGCCCGCACCGAGGCCGCCCAGCCGTGGCGGGCCGTCGTGGGCACGCTGATCATCGCGGTCGGGTTCTTCGTCATCGGCGTCGTCGTGGTGTACGCGGGCATCGTCGTGGCCTACATCCTCGGCATCCCCGCGCCGCTGGAGCCCACCGGGCAGTTGTTCGGCAACCCGGTGTTCGGGCTGGTCGTGGTGCTGTTGTCGATCGCGCCCGTGCTGCTGCTGGTGTTCGGCACGGCCGCGCTGATCCAGCGGCGCAGACCGGGCACGCTGTCGTCCGTGGCCGGGCGGCTGCGCTGGCGCTGGATGCTGATCTGCGCCGGGCTGGCCGTGCTGGCGCTGGCGCTCGGCCAGGGCGCGCAGGCGCTGGCCCTGTCGATGTCGGGCGAGAGCGGCGCCCTGTTCGAGTGGCGTGGGTGGGCGGGGTTCCTGCCCGCGCTGGTCGCGATCGTGTTGCTGGTGCCGTTCCAGGCGGCGGCCGAGGAGTACGTCTTCCGCGGCTGGTTCATGCAGGCCCTCGGGACGCACGTGCGCAATCCGATCTGGGCCATCCTCATCGGGTCCGTGCTGTTCGCGTCGCTGCACGGGTACTCGTGGGTGGGGTTGCTGGACGTGTTCGCGTTCGGGGCCGTCATGGCCTGGCTGGCGGTGCGGACCGGTGGCCTGGAGGCCCCGATCGCGCTGCACGTGATGAACAACATGATGGCCTTCGGGCTGAGCGCCGCCGCGGGTAACCTCGATGACGCCCTGAACCAGGGGAAGGTGCCCGTCCCGTGGCAGGCGTTGGCGGGGACCGTCGTGCAACTCGGGGTGTACGCGTTTGGTGTGAGCTATGTAGCTAAAAGGCACAAAATACCCACTATTTCGGGATAAATCAGGCGCAAGGTGCCAGGAATCTCACTAGAGAGGTCTCGCTATTCCGGCCCGGGCGTGCTGCTCTGGACCTGTGGGTCGGCGAGGTTCCCGGAGGTGATCATTTCTGTCCGGCGGGGTAGTGGTGCGCGCATGTGATACTTCGTTCGGATGAGCGCACCAATGTGATCGACTTTGCTGGAACGATCCCCCTTCTGAGGCCGTTCCCGTACGACGAGTTCGACTAGGAGGTACGACGCGTGGCCTCCGGCCCCAGCGAACCGCCGCGGCGACCGCCGGGTGACGACGACCCCCGTCCCGAGGGCGCGTCAGAGCCGCAATCCCCTGAAGAGCCCAAGATCCGGCACTCCCCACCCGGTCCCACCGACGATCGGGCGAGAGGTTTACCGCTGACCTCCCCTTGGGGCATGCCGCCGTTCGCCGCTCCGATCACGGACGGCGAGCCGCAGGAGCCGCCGTCCAAGGGACGCATGCCCTACAGTTCGCCGACGGCCGAGCCCGAGGTCGAGCCGCGCCGGCGGCCCCGCCGCATCGTCAACCGGCCCGACAAGCTCGTCGCCGGCAGCCCCCTCCGCCCCGAGCCGCCGCCGGAGCCCCCATCGGACGACGCGCCGGGGAACCATCGCCCCCAGCCACCGGCGGAGGAGCCGGAGACCCGGCGGCCCTGGACATCGGATCCGCAGCCGCCCGCGACGGAGAGCCCGCGTCTCGAACCCGCCGACCCCGAACCGGAAGAGACGTCCCGGGAGGAGCCACAGGCCGGCGAACGCGAGGCCGCGTCTCGGCGGACGCCTCCGTACCGCCTGGTGTACCCCCTTGAGAACCCGGACCAGCCGCAGGACGACGAGCCTGACGAAAGCGAGGAGCCGGAGGTGCGGCGCGTCGGCCGCCCACCGGCCGGCCGCCCCACGAGACCCGACCTCCTGGTCGCCTCGGGCACGCCGCGCCCCGGCGGGTCGGGCGGCAGGCACCACAGAGGCCCGGCCCCGTCCGCGGTCCGCCGGTCGACGCCCGTACGCGCGCGCAGCAGGCCCGCCCCCGTGGTCGCCGTCGTCGCCGTCGTGATCCTGGTGGCCGCGGGCGTGCTCGTGTGGCAGTGGAGCGACGGCGACGGTCCCGGCCTGCGCCTGGAGGCGGGCACCGGACGTTCGGGAGACGAGCTGTTCACCGTCCCCGCCGCGGGCGACGGCACCAACCAGAAGCTCAACGACATGACCTCGGTGGGCCGCGCGGTCGTGGCGGTCGGCAGCGACACCACGAGCCCCACCCCGCGCCCGCTCTTCCTGTTCTCCCCCGACGGGGGCAAGACCTGGCAGCTCGGCCAGGTGAACGGCGCCTCCACGCCCACGGTCCAGCGGGTCGTCGGCGGCGCGGGCCGCTGGCTGGCCAGCGGCGGCGACGGCGTCTCGGGCGAGCGCGGCCTGTGGACGAGCGACGACGGGTTCACCTGGACGGCCGTGGAGGCGTCCGGGCTGGCCGCGTTCAGGGCCGGCGACCAGATCAACGACATCGCCAGGACGGCGTCCGGGTTCGTCGCCGCGGGACGCGCGACGGGCGACGGCGGCTCGGGCCCGGCGCTCTGGCGCTCGGGCGACGGCAGGACCTGGGAGCGCGTCGAGGCCAGGAACCTTGAGGTACGCGAGATCAAGGCGGTCGTGGCCAAGGGCGACACCGCCGTGGCCGTCGGGCAGCCCGACGAGGGCGCGGGATCACGCGTGCTGCGCTCGTCGGACGGCGGGCGCACCTGGCGGGCGACCGATTTCCAGCTCCCCGAGGCCGAGCCGCGCGCAGGGACGCTGGCCGTCCTGCCCAAGCAGTTCGTGCTGGTGCCGACGCGGCAGCGGACGATCGAGGGGAACGTGCGCGTCTACTGCTCGCCGACGGGCGCGCAGTGGTCGCAGTGCGGCTCCATCGGCAACCTGAGCGGCCAGAGCGTCGGCGTCGAGTCGCTGATCTCCTACCAGTCGGGCGTCGCGGCGATCACGCAGGCCGGGCTCGGCCTCTACTCGGTGCTGACCACGAAGGACGGGCGCGGCTGGGGCAAACGGGCCGACCTCGGCAACCTGCCGGGCGCCACGCTGCGCGGCTTCACGATCTCCGACGGCGGCACCCTGTTCGCCGGCGGCGACCAGGCGGCCTCCGACGTCGACAACCAGCTCGTGCTGATGGCCGCGCCGCCGCGCGGGGCCGCCGCGCGCGTGCGGCTCGGCGGGGTCGAGGGCCTGACGCGCATCGCCCGCGAGACCGCCGCGCTGACCAGCTACGGCGGCCGGTACGTCGCCGTCGGCTCGGCCTCGGGCGACGCCGGGCTGTGGACGATCAAGAACTGGCAGAGCTGGAAGTCCATGAGCCTCGGCGGACCCGGCAGGCAGACACTGGAGGACGTGGCCCACGGCAGCCGCGGCTGGCTGGCCGTCGGCGGCACGGAGACGAGCGCGGCGCTCACCGACCCGCTCCTGGTCACCTCGGAGGACGGCGAGAGCTGGAAGCGGGTGAACGTCTCCGGCGACCTGGCACACGACCCCGACCATCCGTATGTGGAGACCCATGCGGTCACGGCGGGCAAGGAGGGTTACGTGCTGGCCGGGGAGACCAGGGACCAGTCGGGCGTGCCCGCCGCCGCCCTGTGGTTCACGCCGGACCTGCGCAAGTTCACCAGGTCGAAGAAGCTGCCGCAGGGCGGCTCTGGCGTGCGCGTCCACGACGTGGTCGCCACCGGAGACGGCTACCTGGCGGTGGGCGGCTCCGGCGGCGCCGACCAGGAGAGCAGCGTGGTCTGGCACTCCGAGGACGGGGTGAACTGGAGCGCGCGCAGGCGGGTGGCCCCGCAGGACGCCACGTCGGCAGGGTTCCGCCGCGTCATGACTTATCAGGACAAGCTGGTGGCCATCGGCACCGCCATCGCGGGCGGCTCCCGGCGCGCCTTCGCGGCCGTCTCCGCCGACGACGGCACGACCTGGGAGACGGCCTGGCTGCCGGCCGACCAGGCGGCCTCGGTGTACGACCTGGCGGCGGCCGATGAGGGCCTGGTGGCCGTCGGCTGGCACGGCGTGCAGGGCGAGGGCGACAGCGCGGCATGGACCTCGCAGGACGGCCTGTCGTGGAACCGGATGACGCTGACCAAGGACCGGCTGGCGGGCCAGGGGGCGCAGTGGCTGTCGGCGGTCGCGGTGTCGGGATCGGAGGTCGTGGCACTCGGGCGGTCGACGACGTACAACGCCGACCACCTGATCCTCTGGACCTCCAGCCTCACCGCGAACCGGTAGCGGGTGGCCTGGCCACCCGCTCAGCCCGGCAGCACGCCCCACTCGCCGAGCGCTTCGAGCAGGCCCTCCGCCAGCGGCAGCCGTACCAGCTCGTCCATGTCGCACCAGCGCACGTCGGCGGCGTCGTCCCCGGCGACGGGTACCCCGGACGAGATTCTGGCGAGGTAATCGCGGATCACGTACGTGACTCCAGCAGGCCCTGGACGGTCCACCGTGCCGGCCAGGCGCCCCACCTGCACGCGCAGCCCGGTCTCCTCAAGGACCTCGCGTCGCAGCCCCTGGAGGTCCGTCTCGCCCGGTTCCAGGCGGCCCCCGGGGATGGACCACAGGCCCATTGCAGGTGGATGGCCCCGCTTGATGAGGAGAAGCCGGTCAGAGGCGTCGAAGATGATCGCGCCCACACAATTTACGCGCACATGACCAAGATTACGACGGGACAACGAGAAGCGGCCTTGACGGGGCCGCGCCGGAGAAAGCACCGTGGGTAGTTGTGAGAGCGGCTCCAACCTGTCCACGGTGCTTTGGCCCGCTTCACGCGCCGAGCGCCTGGTCGAGTGCGTATCGATGCGATACGCACGGTGACGTCCTGCCGTATCAACCGCCGTGGCCGCCGACCTCCACCGCGCTGGAGGCGATGCGCAAGAGCTCCGTGGTACCCGTGTGGCTGCCATGGCCGCTGCCCACCGGCTGGCTGGTGACCGGGTTCGGGGAGGTGGGCGACCAGCGCAGCGGCGCCCGCGCCAGCCTGGTCGCGCTGACCGGGCCCTCACTGCTGGAAGGGCCGGCCGACCTGCTCGTCATCGCCGAGGAGCCGGGCGTCGGGATCGGCGCGGCCCTGGCCGGGCTCGACGGGCCCGACCCGGGCGAGGGATTCGACTCAGGCCCCCCGAACGCCAAGATCGACGTTCTTGGCCATCCCACGGCGCTGTGGTGCGTGGACGCGCCCGACGACCGGGCCGTCTACGCCGGTGAGGCGATGGGAAACTGGCTGTGGACGATCTGCTGGCCCGCCGACGCCGGCTGCATGATCGCGCTGGCCGAGCTCTCCCTGCTCGACGCCCGCGACCATGAGCTGGACGTGCCGTTCGGGGCGTTCTCACCCAGGCTGGAGGATTAGCGATTCGCGCTCTCATGGGAACGGGCTAGAGTTCGGAGGCGTGACAGCGCGTATCGAGCGAGTGGTGACCGATGGTGTCGTGGAGATCGACGGCACCGAGCACAAGGTCGAGAACAACACCTGGATCATTGGCGACGATGACGAGGTGATCGTGATCGACCCGGCGCGTGACGCCGACAAGATCCTGGAGCAGGTGGGCGAGCGCGAAGTGCTGGCCGTCATCTGCACGGCGGGGCTGCCCGACCACGTCGGGGCCGCCATCGAGGTGGCCAGCAGAGACGAGGCCGTGGTCGCCCTGCACCCCAAGGACAAGCCGCTGTGGCGGGAGACCTGGTCGGAGACCTGGCCCGACATCGACATGGAGGACGACGGCATCTTCGAGGTCGCCGACGTCCAGCTCGACGTCATGGAGACGCCCGGCGTCTCGCCCGGCGGCGTGTCGCTCTACTGCGAGGCGCTCTCCGCCGTCTTCACCGGCAAGGCCCTGCAGGCCGACGGCCCCGGCAAGCTCGGCGGCGAATATCCTGCCCTGCCCGACCAGCTCACCTCGATCGGCGGCCGGCTGTTCACGCTGCCGGCCGACACGCGGGTGCTGGCCGTCCACGGCGACGAGGTCACGGTCGGCGACCTGGAGCCGCACTTCGACGACTGGGTGTCCGGTTCGCTGACGCGCTCCGACAGTGACGACGCCGAGGCCGAGGGCCCTCTGACCGACGGCACCAAGATCTCCGGCATCAGGCTCAACCCGAACGACGACTAGCCGCGTCTTCCGCACGCCACTGCCGTTTCTCCACCCCGCCGCACGTCGGCGGGGCAGGGTTCGGCGATCGAGCCCGCCTTTACGGAGTGAGGTCACATGAACGCAGTGCGGGGTCAGCTTCCGCTGGAGGGGATGCCGCGGCGGCTGTATTCGTGCACGCCGTCGCGGTTGAACACCTGGCTCGACTGCCGCCGCCGCTACCGGTTCACCTATCTGGACCGGCCGCAGCCGGCCAAGGGGCCCGCCTGGGCGCACAACAGCGTCGGGGCGAGTGTGCACAACGCGCTGGCCGGGTGGTGGCGGGAGCCGTACGAGCGCAGGACCCCGCTGACGGCGTCCATCCTGGTCACGAACGGGTGGATCACCGAGGGGTTCAGGGACGCCGAGCAGTCGGCGCGGTGGCTCGGCCGCGCCCGCGACCTCGTGTCCGGATATGTCGCGACTCTGGATCCGGCTGACGACCCGGTCGGCGTCGAGCGCACGGTCGCCACGCGCACCAAGGTCATCGCCCTGTCGGGCCGCATCGACCGGCTCGACCGGCGCGGCGACGAACTGGTCGTGGTCGACTACAAGACCGGGCGCCGGCCGCTCTCCCAGGACGACGCCCGCTCCTCGCTCGCCCTGGCCGTCTACGCCATCGCCGCCTCCACGATGATGCGCACGCCCTGCCACACGGTCGAGCTCCACCATCTGCCCACCGGCGAGATCCTTGAGTGGCGGCACACCGACGAGTCCCTGGCCCGCCACCTGGCGCGGGCCGAGGAGATGGCGATGGAGGCGTCGGAGGCCGACGAGCGCTACCGGGCGGCGGTGGCCGCGCCCGAGCGCGGGCAGTCCGCCGAGCGGGCCCCCGCGGCGGTGCCCGGCGAGATCGACGAGCTGTTCGCGCCCAGCCCCGGCCCCATCTGCTCGTGGTGCGACTTCCGCCGCCACTGCCCGCAGGGGCAGGCGGCCGGTCCCGAACGTCAACCGTGGGATGCGTTATCGGACTAGGTCGGTAAAGCGCGGTTATGGTCCATATGTGAAGCATGTGGGCCGGTTACCGGCGGCGGTGGCGTTGGGGGCGCTGTTCAATCCCCTCAACTCATCCATGATCGCCGTGGCGCTGGCCCACATCGAGGCCGAGTTCCATGTCGGGATCGCCGCCGTGACCTGGCTGGCCGCGGGGTTCTACCTGACCGGCATCCTGGTACCGCCGGTCATGGGGACACTGGCCGACAGGTTCGGGCCGAGGCGGGTGTTCTGCGCAGGGCTGGTGACGATGGCGGTCACGGGCGTGCTGGCCGCGCTGGCGCCGTCGTACCCGGCGCTGCTGGTCGTGCGGCTGCTGCAGGCGTTCGGGAGCTGCGCGACGATGCCCGCGGGCATGGCGATCGTGCAGGCCGCGATGCCCGGCGAGGACGGCAGGCCGCCGCCGCGCGTCATCGCGATGATCTCGATGGTGCTGACCGCGAGCGCCGCCGCGGGGCCGGTGCTCAGCGGGTTCCTGGTGTCGTTGTGGGGCTGGCGGGCGATCTTCCTGGTGAACGTCCCGCTCGCGGCGGTCGCGTTCGCCGTGGCGCTGCGCTGGCTGCCCAGGGTGCGCGTGGACGCGCGCGGCCAGGCCCTGCTGCCCCGCCTGAGGCCCCAGTTGCTGGCGACCTGCGCCCAGTTCTCGCTCGTCAACGTGATCTTCTACTCGGCGTTCTTCGTGCTGCCGCTGTGGGCGCAGCGCTCGGCCGGCCTGCCCGCGCACATCGCGGGCCTGCTCGTGCTGCCCATGGCCGCCCTGGCGATCGTCACGACGCCCGTCGCCATGGCCCTGGCCGCCCGCGCGGGCATGCGGGTCGTGCTGCTGCTGAGCGCGGCGCTGCTGCTCGCCGGCTCCTGCGTGCTGCTCGCGGTCGGGCCCGTCGGCCTCGCGCCGGTGGCCGCCGCGCTGCTGGGGGTGGCGTCGGCGTTCAGCCAGTTCGGGTTGAACTCGCTGGTCTTCGTGCACGCCGACGGCCGCGACACCGGGGTCGCGGTGGGGTTCTTCCAGTCCTCCAGGTACGTGGGGGCCGCAGCGGCCTCGTCCCTGCTGGGCGTGCTGTTCGACGGCACCGGCATGCGGGGCAGCGCGCTCATCATGATCGGCGTTTCGGTCGTCGTGCTGGCCTCGGGCGCGCTGCTGCCCGTCAGGCGGCCCGCGCCTTCGGCCGGCGGCGGGGATCGGTCAGGCCCCTGAGCCCCTTGCCGACGTCGTATCCGGCCGCGCCCAGACGCTCTCTGGACGCCCGCAACATCGCCCGCGTGGCCGGCATGAACGCGTGGTCGTGCACGTTCTCGGGCAGCGCGTTCATGCCCAGCCTGAACGCCTTCAGCGCCGCGGTGACGCTCGCTCTGGGCACCTCGGGCAGCGCGCGGTACATCCCCCTGGCCCAGTCGGGCAGCGAGTAGTAGCACAGCGCGCCGAACGGGAAGTAGGCGGGCTTGCCCGGCGACAGCAGCCGCAACTCCCTCGGCAGCCTCGGCCACAGCAGGAACCGCACGGTGGCCGCCGCCTCCTCGGTCACCCGCAGGCCGGGGCGTACCCGCTTGAAGTAGGCGTCCATCTCCGCGCACGAGCCGGGCACGTCGTCGGGGTGCAGTCCGACGTAGGAGGCGCTCTTGCGCTGCTCGTCCAGGTACCGGTCGGCCTGGCGTTCGGTGAGGCCGAGCCCGCCGCGCCTGGCCACCTCCAGGTATGACGACACCTCCGCGCAGTGCACCCACAGCAGCAGCTCGGGATCGTCGACCCGGTGCGTCCTGCCGGTGTCGGGGTCGTGGATGCGCAGCGCCTTGTGGATGCCGCGCACCCGGCGGCCGATCTCGCCGGCCTCCTCGGGGCTGCCGAACGTCACCCGCCCCACGAAGTCGGCGGTGCGGCGCAGCCGTCCGAACGGGTCCTCCTGGAAGTTGGAGTTCTGCCAGACGCCGCGCATGGCCAGCGGGTGCAGCGCCTGAAGCATGAGGCCGCGGACGCCGCCGATCCACATCGACCGGTCGAGGTGCACCTGCCAGGTCACACTCTCGGGAGGCTGGACGACGATGTGCTCCATGCCATCCATGGTAAGCGAACAGTTACATCATGGTGGATCTAAGGTCCAAATAGTGCTTCTCAGCCGTGTTCCAGAAGCGCACGAGCGCCGCCGCCGTCGTCTCCGGCGCCTCGACGGCCGGGGAGTGGACCGCGCCCGGCACGACCACGCACTCCGCCCCGAGCCTGGCCGCCATCTCCGACTGCGTCTGGGGCGGCCAGCCGTCGTCGTGCTCCCCGTACAACACCAGCGTGGGCACCTCGATCTGGCGCAGCTCGTCGGTGCGGTCGTGCATGGTGAGCACCTGCTCGGCCATGCGGGTCAGACCGATGGGGGAGTTGGTGATCAGGCGCTTGTGCAGGAAGACCATGATGTCGTCGGAGACGTCGTTGGCCAGCGCCTCGGGCTCGAGCCTGTGGTGCCACACGTGCTCGAGACCCAGCTCGGGCACCTCTTCCATGATCTTCCTGCCGTTGCGGGCCCGCCTGCCCTTGATGGCCGCGGGCCCGGAGCTCATCAGCGTCAGCGAGGCGAACTTGGTGCGTCCGTCGACGGCCGCCTCCCTGGCCACCAGCCCGCCGAAGGAGTGGCCGACCAGGTGGACGGGGTCGCCGCCGCCGATCACCTGGGCGAGCAGGTCGACGTCGGCGCCCAGAGCGGCGCAGGTGTAGGCGTCGGGGTCCTCGGGGCCGGGCGTCTCGAACTGGCCGCGCAGGTCGACGGCCACCACCCGGCGGCCCGACTGGGCCAGCGTCATCAGGACCGCGATGAAGTCCTCTTTGCTGCCCGTCACGCCGGGGACGAGGAGGGCGGGCCAGCGCTCAACCACACCACTGACCGGAAGCGCCTCCAGGGCCGCGAACGTGCCCTGTGGCGTTTCGATTCTCTGTGGTGCGACGCCAGGAGGCAGATCGAGGAATCGCGGCGTACTCACGTGGGGCAACAATACCCAGAGGTCAGCGCCTCGACACCGGCAAGGCCATGACGCAGGGGCGAGTTATGAGGAGTTGTCGGGCCCGACGAGGGCCACGGGCCCCCGGAAGGGCGGCGGGCGGGCCTCCAAGGGCCTCATGGACGGCGCTGAGCGGGCTCCTGCGGTCCTGGCGTGCTCGGCGGGGTGCCGGGATGGGGTGGTGCGCTGTGGCGGCTCGTCAGGAGCGCGTACGGCTCGCGCGCTTCTTTGTGACGCCTGCTGGACGTGGGCAGGATGGGGCCGCGGTGCCGGTTGAGAGGGTGTCGCGCGTCCCGGCGGGCCCCTGACATACGGAAGGCGCGCACCCGGCTCGGGCGCGCGCCTGCGTCGATGAGGATGTCAGCCGGTTCGGCGCCGGTTGCCGCCCCCACCGCGTGACTGGCGCCGCTGCTGGCGGCGCTCGCTGGCGGCGGACGGGGCGATGTCGTCGTCGTCCGTGGCCAGGTCGGGCGACTGGAAGATCACCGCGAACGGGCTGGCCGGGACGATGCGCTCGGACTCCGTGCGGACCGGGGCCGGCGGCGTGGTGAAGGCCGGCTCGGCCACGGCCGCGACCTCGGGCTCGTGCGCGGTCACCGGCTCGGCGACGGTCCTGCGCGTGCGGGCGGTCTTGATGGGCGCCTCCTCGGTGTCGGCGGTGCGTCGAGAGCGGGTGGTCTTGACCGGTGCCTCAGGGGCCTCGGTGAGCGCCTGCTCGATGGCCGACGACGCCGCTCCCCTGCGCGTACGGGTGCGCCTGGGCTCGGCGGCGGCCGCCTGGATCTCGTCGGGTGTGAAGATCGCGGGAGTCTCCTCCGCCTTGGCATCCACGAGCTCGACCTCCGGCGTCTCTGCGGGTGCGTTGTCGGCCAGCTCCCTGCCGCCACGGGTGCGACGGCGCTGGCGCGGTGTGCGGGCGGGGCGTTCGTCGCGCTCGTCACGGCGACGGCCACCGCGTCCGCGGACCCGGCCGGTCTCTCCGAGGTCCTCGATGCGCTCGGCCGACAGCCCGGCACGTGACCGGTTGGCGTGCGGCAGGAC
Organism: Nonomuraea purpurea; assembly: GCF_042650645.1. Classification (NCBI taxonomy): domain Bacteria; kingdom Bacillati; phylum Actinomycetota; class Actinomycetes; order Streptosporangiales; family Streptosporangiaceae; genus Nonomuraea; species Nonomuraea purpurea. The sequence continues at coordinate 58,895 of NZ_JBHSBI010000020.1, read as the reverse complement.
GCCCTTGGTGCCCTCGGGGATGTCCAGCTCGGAGTAGACGTGGGGAGAGGTGGAGTAGGTCTCCTCGGGCTCGGCGAACTCCAGCCCGAGCATCTGGTTGATCATCTTCCAGCGGGTCAGCTCCTCCCACTCCACGAACGTGACCGCGATGCCCGTGCGCCCGGCCCGGCCGGTGCGGCCGATGCGGTGCACGTAGGTCTTGTCGTCGGTGGGGCAGTCGTAGTTGACCACGTGGGTGACGTCGTCGATGTCGATGCCGCGGGCCGCCACGTCGGTGGCCACCAGCACGTCGATCTTGCCGTTGCGGAAGGCGCGCAGCGCCTGCTCGCGCTGGCCCTGGCCGAGGTCGCCGTGCACGGCCGCGACCGCGAAGCCACGCGTGTCGAGCTGCTCGGCGACCATGTCGCAGGCCCGCTTGGTCTCGCAGAAGACCATGGTGAGCCCGCGGCCGTTGGCCTGCAGCAGCCGCCCGACGATCTCGATCTTGTCCATCCGGTGGGCCCGCCACACGAGCTGGCGCACCTGCGGCGTGGTCTCGCCCTCGCCGCTGTCATGCTCGGCGCGAACGTGGGTCGGACGGTTGAGGTACTTGCGCGACAGCGCGACGATCTCGCCCGGCATGGTCGCCGAGAACAACATCGTCTGCCGCTGCGCGGGGATCAGCTTGAAGATGCGCTCGATGTCGGGCAGGAAACCCAGGTCGAGCATGCGGTCGGCCTCGTCGAGCACGAGACTCGTGACCTGGCTCAGGTCGAGGTGCTTCTGCTTGATCAGGTCGAGCAGACGGCCGGGGGTGCCGACGATGACGTCGACGCCGGCCTTGAGCGCCTCGATCTGGGGCTCGTACGCCCGGCCGCCGTAAACGGTCAGGACGCGCGACCCGAGCTTGCCCGCGGCGGTGACGAGGTCCTCGCTCACCTGCACGGCCAGCTCACGGGTCGGCACGACGACGAGCCCGCGGGGCTTCTTGCGGTTCTTGCGCGGCTTGCCGATGCTCTGCAGCATGGCGATGCCGAACGCGTAGGTCTTGCCCGTGCCCGTGCGTGCCTGGCCGATCAGGTCCTGGCCGCCCAGGGCGAGCGGGAGTGCCATCTCTTGGATGGGGAACGGTGTGACGATGCCCTCGGTCTCAAGGGCATCGGCGATCTCTGGTGTGACTCCGAGGTCTCGGAAAGTCGTCAGCGTGGCCTGCCTCAGTCTCAAATGAAGGCGGGCCTGCCGGGACCGACGGGCGGAAAACAGCCCCCGTGTCGTGGGTCCTCGCGGTAGAGCCAGCCCTCTCGCGTCATCAGCGACCGCCCACCCGGGGAATCGGGGGTTATTCGGGGGATTCCCCCGAATTTACGCAGTGCGGTCGCACTTTCACAGAGCAGTGTACTCGATACCACAACGCTGGCCGAGCTTGCGTATGTTCCCGAAGATTCCCCGAAGTACGCTGCCTTTCATGAAGGAGTCTCCAGGAGTCGTCGACCTGCTCGGCGTGCTGGCCTACGCGGAGCTCAGCGCCTACGCGCGGATGACCGAGGACGCCGTCACGCTGGCGCCCTCGCTGGGCGACCGCGCCGCGCTGAGCGAGCTGGCCGTGACCGAGTACGCCCATTTCCGCCTGCTGCGCGACCGGCTGGCCGACCTCGGGGCCGATCCTGACGAGGCGATGTCGCCGTTCGTCGAGGCCCTGGACGCCTGGCACACCCTGACCAGGCCGAGCGACTGGCTGCAGGCGCTGGTCAAGACGTACGTGGGCGACGGCATCGCGCTCGACTTCTACCGGGAGGCCGCCAGGCACCTCGATCCCTCGATCGCCGAACTGGTCGACGAGGTGCTCGTCGACGAGGGGCGCTCGCAGTTCGCGGTCGAACGGGTCAGGGCCGGGATCGAGGCCGAGCCCGCGGCTGCGGCGCGGCTGGCGCTGTGGGCGCGGCGGCTGGTCGGCGAGGCGCTCAGCCAGGGGCAGCAGGTGGCCTCGGTGCGGCCGGAGCTGGCGCGGCTGCTGGTGGAGTCGGGTCCGGCCGACATTTCCCGACTTTTCGCGACTTTGCAGGAAGCGCACGGCAAGCGCATGGCCGCCATGGGCCTCTGAACCCGCCGTACCGGTCCGTCCATCGGGGCGGCGCGCGCGACGACGTGCCCCGCCGCCGCCCCAGCTCGCACCCCTGACCCCGGCGCGCGCTTCGCCGCCGCGCCAGGCCACGGGCCACGGTCGGCACGTCTCAGCACGCGGGATACCGGCATGCGAGATCACGGCATGCGAGATCACGGCATGCGAGGTTCCCGGCACGCGGGGTCATGGCATGCGGGGTTTCGGCACGTGGGATCACGGCGCACGCGTCACTGTGTCCGGACGCGCGAGCCGTACCCGTACCCTCTAGCGTGGGCTCAGAGCGTGCCGCCGAAGCCGACCGGCCGCGACTCGTCCTCGCCGATCTCGACGAAACCGAGTGAGGCCACCGGTATGACCACGCGCCTGCCCTTCACGTCGGTCAGGGCGAAGACGCCGCCACGATCGACGGAGAGCGCGTTCCTGATCTCATCTTCGACCTGCTCGGCGGACAGGTCGGTCTCGACAACGATTTCGCGGTGTACCGAACGTATGCCGATCTTGACTTCCATCGTGGCTCCCTAGTCGACGGGCCTGGCTCAGTTCCCATCGTGGCCGTTGGACCGGCGAAAAGGGCGGGTGATCGCGCCCAGCGAACGGTTTATGCCGTACGCGGAAAACCGCTGATGCCGCGCCAGGCCAGACGAGCCATGAGTTGCTCGGCCGCGTCCTTGGGGATCGAGCCGTGCGTGGTGACCCAGTAGCGGGCGCTCACCTCCGCCATGCCCACCAGGCCGACCCCGAGCAGATGCGCCTCGTCGCTGGTGCACCCGGTGTCCTCCTGGATGAGCTCGCTGACCATCTCCGCGCACTCGCGCAGCGAACGCTCCACGCGCTGCCGGACGGGCGCGACGTTGCGCAGGTCGGACTCGAAGACGAGGCGGAAGGCCTCGCCCTGCGAGGAGACGAAGTCGAAGAACGCGCTGAACGTGGCCTGGACGCGCAGTTTGTTCTCCTGGGTGGACGCCAGCGCCTCCCTGCAGCGGTTGACCATGTCGTCGACGTGCAGGTCGAGCAGCGCCAGATAGAGCTCCAGCTTGCCGGGGAAGTGCTGGTAGAGCACCGGCTTGCTGACCCCCGCCCGGTCGGCGATCTCGTCCATGGCGGCCGCGTGATAGCCGTTCTCGACGAACACTTCCTGCGCGGCGCTCAGAAGCTGCCTGCGGCGGGCGAGTCGGGGCAGCCGGGTGCCCCGGGGCTTGGCGTCCGGGGTTGCGGTCACGCGGGTCTCCATAGGTTTCTCAGCGGACTGTGCGCACATCCTACGTGCGAGTAGGCGCGGCATCAGCGACACCGGTGACACGGCGATCGCACAGCGCTCTCGCCCGTGTGCCGGGCCGCCTCAGCGGTATTCGTCGTCGTCGAGATCCACTACGCGGTCCTGATCGGCCGCGTCGGCGGGATCGACGTCGAGCGGCACCTCACGGCGGAACGGCGTCGCGTTCTGGCTGATCTCCCGGTGCTGTTCCGCGGCGTCGGCCTCGGGCGTCTCGATCGACAACTCCTCCTCTTCGTCGTAGGAGCGCTCGTTCCCGCGAATGTCCATCTCCGACATCTTCTGGTCCCCCTCTTGGTGTGGACGGAACCAGCCTACGCCCGGCCGAAAAGGTCGCCACGCTTCTCCGCCCTGGCGAGTACGTCCGGAGCCAGGAACACCAGCTCCTCGGCATGTTCGCAGCCCTCGACCTCCTCCCACCTCAGCGGCGTCGACACGGTCGGCCGCTCCTGGGCCCGCAACGAGTAGGGGGCCACGGTGGTCTTGGCAGGGTTGTTCTGACTCCAGTCGATGAACACCTTGCCCGGCCTGGCCTTCCTCGCCATGACGCTGACGATCTCCTTGGGATGCTCCTTCTCCAGGCGCTGGGCCAGCCTCTTGGCGTAGGCGGAGGGTTTCTCGCGGCAGTCCCAGTCCGCGTACAACTGCAGGCCCTTGCTCCCGCTGGTCTTCGGCCTGGCGGTGAGCCCCTCCTCCTGCAGCACCTCGCGCAGCAGCAGCGCCACCCGGCAGCACTCGACGATCGTCGCGGGCGGGCCGGGATCGAGGTCGAACACCAGCGTGTCGGGCGGCAGCGCCCGTCCGTCCTCGTCCACGCGCCACTGGGGGACGTGGAGTTCCAGAGCGGCGAGGTTGGCGTAGTAGACGAGGGTCGGCAGGTCGTCGATGACGGCGAAGTCGATGGTCTCGCGGTTCTTGGTGCTGCCCGGTGCGGGCAGCCTGACCCGCCTGACCCAGCCCGGGGTGTGGTCGGGGGCGTTCTTCTCGAAGAAGGACGGGCCGGCGACGCCGTTCGGGAAGCGCTTGACGGTCAGGGGGCGGCCCAGGAGATGGGGGAGCAGCACGGGGGCGACACGGCTGTAGTAGTCGATGACCTCGGCCTTGGTGAAGCCGTACTCGGGGTAGAGCACCTTGTCGAGGTTGCTCAGCGTGAGCGCACGGCCGTCGACCTTGACCGGCACCTTCATCGGATCACCTCCGCGGGGAGCTTGTCGGGGCGCAGGCCGCGCCACACGGGGTGTCGCAGGCGCTGCTCGTCGGTCCACATGGTGAAGGCCACCTCCCCGACCAGATCCGGCCTGACCCATCGGTTCCGCCACGGAACCTCGTTGCGGAACGGGCTGCGCGGCACCTCCAGCGGACGCAGCGTCCGGTAGAGGTCGTCGAGCACGGCGTCGGTGAAGCCGGTGCCGACGTGCCCGACGTACGTCAGCCCCGCGCCGGTGAACACGCCCATGACCAGCGAACCGATCCCGCCCGCCCGGCGTCCTTTGCCCGGCTTCCAGCCGCCGATCACGATCTCCCTGGTGGTCAGGTTCTTCACCTTGATCCACCAGGGCGAGCGCGTGCCGGCCCGGTAGGGCGAGTCGAGCCGCTTGGCGACCACCCCCTCCAGCCCCTGCTCGTGCGTGGCGCCGAGCAGGTCGGACGCGCCGGGGAAGTACGGGGGCGCGCCGACGTCCAGCTCGTCGAGGAGCGCCCGCCGGTCGCGGTAGGCCAGGTCGAAGAGCGGTACGCCGTCCAGGAAGAGCAGGTCGAACGGCATGTACGTGATCGGGTACAGCTCCAGCATGACCGGTTCTGGATCGGTCAGGTGCATCCGCCGTTGCAGCCGTTCGAAACTGGGCCGCCCGCCGGGGTCGAGCGCCACGACTTCGCCGTCGATGATCGCGTTCTTTACCCCGAACCCCGAAATTTCCGGATACCGCCGCGTGTACTCCACCCCATGCCGCCCCGTCACCCTCAGCCCGCCGTCGAGGTGGAGGATGGCGCGGATGCCGTCCCACTTCACCTCGAGTCCGTACCGCTCGCGATCGAAGGGCAGTTCCCCAGGTACGGCCAGCATTGGTTCGACTGGGTATGGCATTGGTTGCCCCATGACGGGTATGTGCCCATTGGTGTGCCGTTGAGAGCTTGAGGAGTGCCCATGCGCAGCATCTGGAAAGGTGCGATCTCCTTTGGCCTGGTCACAATACCGGTCAAGCTCTACTCGGCGACCGAGCAGAAGGACGTCACGTTCCACCAGGTGCACCGCGAGGACGGCGGCAGGATCCGCTACAAGCGCGTGTGCACGCTCGACGGCGAAGAGATCCCCTACGCCGACATCGCCAAGGGCTACGAACTGCCCACGGGCGAGATGGTCGTCCTCACCGACGAGGACTTCGAGGACCTGCCGCTGAGCACCTCACGCAGGATCGACGTCCTGCAGTTCGCCCCGGCCGAGCAGATCGACCCGATCTACTTCGCCAAGTCGTACTTCCTGGAGCCCGACGCCCAGGGCGCGAAGCCGTACGTCCTGCTCCGCAACGCCCTGGAGAGCTCGGGACAGGTCGCGGTGGTGAAGGTGGCGCTGCGTCAGCGGGAGTCGCTGGCCACGTTGCGCGTACGCGACGGCGTCTTCGTCCTGGAGACCATGCTCTGGCCCGACGAGATCCGCAGGCCCGACTTCGCCTTCCTCGAAGAGGACGTCGAGGTACGGCCCCAGGAACTCAAGATGGCAGAGTCGCTGATCACCACGATGGAGTCCGACTTCGACCCGGCCGAGTACCACGACACCTACCGCGAGGCGCTGCAGAAGGTGATCGAGGCGAAGGTGGCGGGCAAAGAGGTCATCGTGCCTCCCGAGGAGGAGGAAGCCCGTCCCGCCGTGGACCTCATGGCCGCTCTGCGGGCCAGCGTCGAGGCGGCCAAGCGCGAGCGCGAGGGCGAGCCGGCCAAGCCGAAGAAGGCGGCGGGCAAGGCCAAGGACGAGGAGAAGGCCGCACCCAAGCGCAAGCCGCGCAAAACCGCCTGACGGCCCTTCATCGCTGCGACACGCTGAGCTGTCGCGTGCTCGAATGCGGGTACGCTGAGCTGTCGCGTCCCCGAATAGCCGCGGCGTCCCCGAATGCGGACGCGCTGAGCCGTGGTGTGCCTGAATGCGGGCCGTGAATCACCGCCTGCCGCTGTGCCGCACCCTGCGACGAGTATGAACCAGGCGAAGCATGGGCGCGCGTCCGAGGATCATCGATCTGGACATTTCCGACATTTCATCTTATTTCATTGTATTAGCCTTTAAGGCGAGCAATAAGATTGTTAATGCATAGCAAAGATGAGTGTTTGCTGTTTGTCCGCCTCTAGCCTCGGAAATGACGCTTATCGGATGGCTCATCGTGGTCGTCCAGGCTCGTTTCCGGGAAACCGGAAAGTCGAGTACGGGGCAATCGATCCTTTAGGGGGAAAACGCAATGCCCAAGCTCAAGAGTGTTCTCGCGGGTCTCGCCATCGGCACCGCCATGACCGGCGGCGCTGTCGCCGCGGGCGCCGCCACCACCACCGCCAGCGCGAACGCCGCCACCCAGATCAGCACGGCCACCCCCGTCCTGACCGGGCACTGCGGTGCGCGCCGCTGCGGCTGGGGCGGCTGGGGCCGACGCGGCTGGGGCTGGGGCCGCCGGCACCACGAGAACACCAATGTTCGGGTCAACATCGACAACTTCAACCACAACCTGAATCGCTCCGACCGCCGGGAGCGCCGGGAGCGCCGGGAGCACCGGCACCACGACGGCCAGACCTGGTAACAACCGTGCGCTGATGACGTAGGGGTGGGGGACCGCACGTCATGGGTGGTCCGTGCTTTCTGGCGCGGTTCGGCCTGGGGCTTCTTTTCTCCTAGTCTTCCACGGTAGTTCTTTCTGCGAGGGCTCTCTCGACTTCGGTCGAGAGGGCCCTCGCTTTGTCATGTCCGGACTTGTTCGCTCCTGACGGGACACCGGATGGCGGGTGAGGTTATGGGGATGTGTGGCATCAGGCAAGAATAGGCAATGACGGTTTGTGGGTGCTTCGTACGGTTATATGCATGGTGCGGATGTCCGGTTACCCACCGTTTTCGGTTGGTTACTAGTCTTTCGTGGCATTTCTCCGGACTTTCCCGGCTCTGCCTCTTTTTGGGGGGTCGATCGGGGGCGAAAGAACCGGGGAGATGTGAGAACGGGGCAATCGATCCTTTAGGGGGAAAACGCAATGCCCAAGCTCAAGAGTGTTATCGCAGGTCTCGCCATCGGCACCGCCATGACCGGCGGCGCTGTCGCCGCGGGCGCCGCCACCACCACCGTCAGCGCGAGTGCCGCCACCCAGGTCAGCACGGCCACCCCCGTCCTGACCGGGCACTGCGGTGGATGGCGCCGCTGCGGCTGGGGCGGCTGGGGCCGGCGCGGCTGGGGCCGCCACCACAACAGGAACCGCGTCAAGGTCGTCGTCGTCAACAGGAACAACAACATCAACCTCAACGAGAACCGTCGCCGCCACCACCACCACGACGATGACGAGTGGTAAAAAGCGGTAAGCCGGAGTGAGTGGTAACCGGAACAGGCGGTAGCGGGAACGGGTTGTGAAACCCGGGCCCCACGCCCGAACCAGCGGCGCGTTCCCCGCGCCGTCCCAGGAGTCCGCACACGCGATGTACTCCAACCACCACAAGTGCCCGTATTCGCAGGGATCGGCCTCGTCCAACCCAGACGACGCCACCCACCGAATACGGGCACTTCCCCTTTTCCCCGCTACTCCAGGACGACAACGCACCCGCGCCCCCGCAAGCCCCCAACCGGACACGCCCCCAGCCTTCCCCCTTCGGAGCCGACTGACGGACCCCGGCCAACAAGAACACAGAGACCAGGCTTTACCCCAGACTCCGGCCAACGGGCTCGGGACTCAGCCGGCCAGGCTCGGAGGATGGGCGTGGAGGGCAAGATTCGGCTGATGGGACTCGGCTGGCCGGGTTCGGGGGGACGGGCGTGCGATGGTGCCCAAGTCCTCCCGCGAGTGCTCTGCCTCGGTACGACCGGATCCACGGTACGGGGAGGCGCCTCAACGCGCTGGAGACACCTGGGCGGAGGGGGCGGGGGCGATCGGGGGCGTGGGTGAGGTCGCATTCGGCCTCGGCGAGTGCCCCACCGAGCGGTGGATCGATGAGCTGGCAGCAGGTCGCCTTGCCAGCCCGGACGCGGTCGAACGGGCGAGAAGTCACACCTTGCTCTGCCTGGTCTTCGGTGAACTGGCGGTGCCGGAAAGGGGAAGTGCCCGTATTCGGTGGCGTGGGCGTCGTCCGGGTGGGGACGAGGCCGGGCCCTGGCGAATACGGGCACTTGTGGTGGTTGGAGTGCATCGCGTGTGCGGACTCCTGGGACGGCGCGGGGAACGCGCCGCGGGTTCAGGCGTGGGCCTGGGCGGTGCAACCTGTTCCGGTTACCACCCGGGCCGGCCGCCGCCTGTTCCCGTCACCACGTGTTCCGGTTGCCACCTGCGGCATTACCACCACACGTCACGGCCGTGGTCGTGGTCACGACGCTCCTGCTCGTGGCGGCGGTTCTCGTTGATGTTGTTGTTCCTGTTGATGATGATGATCCGGATCCGGCTGTTGTGGTGGCGCTTACGGCCCCAGCCCCAGCCTCGGCCGCCCCAGCCGCAGCGGCGCTCACCGCAGTGACCGGTCAGGACGGGGGTGGCCGTGCTGACCTGGGTGGCGGCGTTCGCGCTGGCGGTGGTGGTGGCGGCGCCCGCGGCGACAGCGCCGCCGGTCATGGCAGTGCCGATGGCGAGACCTGCGATAACACTCTTGAGCTTGGGCATGTGCGTTTCCCCCTAAAGGATCGATTGCCCCGTTCTCACATCTCCCGGCCTGTTATCCCGGACCGCCCCCTCAAAAAGGGCTGGGTGGGAAAGCCTCAGGAGATGCCACGAAAGACTGGTAACCAACCGAAAACGGTAGGTAACCGGACATCGCACCCTGCATATATCCGCGCGAAACGCCCATAAAACCGCAATTGTCCTTTCTTTCCAGATATCGCACATCCCCATAACCCGGCCCCAGCCCCCAGCCCCGCCGGCGGGGTGAACAAGTCCGGACATGGCAAAGCGAGGACCCTCTCGACCGGAGTCGAGAGAGCCCTCGCAGAAAGAGCTGCTGTGAAAGACGAGGAGAAAGGAAGCCTCAGGCCGAACCGCGCCAGAAAGCACGGACTATCCCCGAGAACCCGAACATCGCCCTGGTCGCCATCCGCCGAATGGCGGTCGAATGACCGTTCATGACTTACGGGCCCTCACCCCTACGCCATCAGCGCACGGGTCAGCTACCAGCGGTTCTGGTGCTCGTGCATGCGGTGTTCGCGGTGCTGCTCACGGCGACGCTCTTCGGCCCTGTTGTCGTTGGTGTTGTGGTTGCGGATGACAACGCAGACCTCGTTGTGACGGCGGTTGTGACGGCCCCAGCCGCCGCCCCAGCCGCCGCCGCCCCAGCCGCGGTGGCGGTTGCAGCGCTGGCGGTCACGGTGGTGGAAGTGATGGAAGTTGCCGCGGCCGATGCCGATGCCGGTGCCGAGGTCGCCGTCACCGCCGAAGTCGCCGCCGCCGTCGCCGTCGTCGTCGAAGCTGGTGGTGTGCAGCGGAGTGGCGTAGGCAGCGGTGATCGAGCCCATGCCGACCACGCCGCCGGTCATGGCGGTGGTGATGGCGAGGCCTGCGATAACACTCTTGAGCTTGGGCATTGCGTTTTCCCCCTAAAGGATCGATTGCCCCGTTCTAGACGTTTCCGGGTACCTGAAAAAGGTCTTGGACGGCTGCTGAAGAGTCATCCGGTGAAAGTCATTTCCGGGGCCGTGGGCGGGCAAACTGGATTCACCCTATTTTGCTATGCATTAAGAATCTTATTGCTTGCATTACACATCTATCCAATGAAATGGCAGGATATGTCCGATTACGTCGTGATCATGGATCGGGATCCATAGGTCGAAGGACGTCTGACCGGCCGGTTTGCCTCGTCCGGTCATGCCGGACAGGCGAGAGGCGACAATGCCCTCGCCGGTTGTCTCGTTGCTGGATGAGGAAATCCGCGAACATATCCGTCGCCACCAGCACCCGCCTCGCATAAAAGGTGCCAGCACTCGCCGCTATTGTCATTGGCGGCATGCTGACGCCTGTCGGTGAGTATCGGGTGTGGGCGGCGGCCATCATTGTTCAGGGATAGCGCGGTCGTCTTCCCTGAAGATGCATTCCGCTCTGTTCGGCTCCTGCGGTGAATGTCGGCCTGTGCCGTATGTCATCACGGTGAGTGCCGCAGTTGTCACGGTGGGTGCCGTTGGTTGTGATGTTCTCCGGCCCATGGCGGCGACAAACGGCACGCGCCAGCTTTTGCCGCACTCTTAGGCTGCGAGGAGATCGATTAGACATCTATGTCATGAAATAGGTGTCTATGTCCGGAAAGCCGCTGCCCATGCCGGATGGTTATCGTTGTTGGAGAAACGACAGGGGGAGGAACCATGGGGGTAGAGCCGGTCCCGCACTGGCCGGGACGCATGATCGGCTCCGTGTACGTCCGATCCACCTCGGCAAGGGGGCCCGAGGAGCAGGCGGTCTTCGTGCACGGCCTGGCCGGATCGGCCACGAACTGGACCGATCTCATGAACGAGCTCAAGGACACCGTCACCGGCCACGCCATCGACCTCCCGGGAGCCGGTTTCTCGCCGGCCCCCGCCGACGGCGACTACACGGTGGCGGCCCACGCGCGCGCCGTGACGGACCTGCTGGAGCAGACGGGCCCGGCCCACCTGTTCGGCAACTCGCTCGGCGGCGCCATCTCCGTCCGGGTCGCCGCGGCCCGCCCCGACCTGGTTCGTTCGCTCACCCTCGTCTCACCCGCCCTGCCCGACCTGCTCCCGCGCTACGGCCCCGCCCGCGTGGCCGCCGCCGCGGTGCCCAAACTGGGCGAATGGGTGGCGAGCAGGCTGCGCCTGCTGCCGGCCGAGCAGCGCGTCAACGCCTCGTTGACGATGGTGTGGGCCAATGCCGGCGCCGTCCACCCGATACGCCTGCGCGATGCCATCGAGGAGGTCCGCAGGCGGGACGACCTGCCGTACTCGGGCGATGCCATGGTCGGCTCGGCCCGGGGGATCGTGGCCGAGTACTTCCGCTGGGGCGATGACAACCTGTGGCGCCAGGCGGCCAAGGTCCAGGCGCCGACGCTGATCGTGCACGGCAGGCACGACCGCCTCGTACGTCCGGCCATGGCGGCCAAGGCGTACCGGACGTTCCCGCAGGTGCGGCTCGTGCTGCTGCCGACGGCGGGGCACGTGGCGATGATGGAGATGCCGCAGGTCGTGGCGGCGGAAGCACGCCGTCTGATCAGTGAGACTCGATTGGGGAATGCCCCACTGCGCAGCTAGGTTTCACTGAAAGATAGGACCCCCTGGAACGGGAGCGTAGAACGTGTCGTTGCCACCGCTGGTCGAGCCGGCCGCAGAGCTGACCGTCGACGAAGTGCGCCGCTATTCGCGCCACCTGATCATCCCCGATGTGGGCATGGCGGGGCAGAAGCGGCTGAAGAACGCCAAGGTGCTGTGTGTGGGCGCCGGTGGCCTGGGCTCGCCCGCGCTGATGTATCTCGCGGCGGCGGGCGTCGGCACCCTGGGCATCATCGACTTCGACGTGGTCGATGAGTCCAACCTGCAGCGTCAGATCATCCACGGGCAGTCCGACGTGGGCAGGTTGAAGGCCGAGAGCGCCGCGGCGTCCGTACGCGAGATCAACCCGCTGGTCGACGTCGTGATCCACAACACGGCCCTGACCACCGAGAACGTCATGGAGATCTTCTCCGGCTACGACCTCATCGTCGACGGCACCGACAACTTCGCCACCCGCTACATGGTGAACGACGCCGCGGTGCTGCTCGGCAAGCCGTATGTCTGGGGCTCGATCTACCGCTTCGACGGCCAGGCGAGCGTGTTCTGGGCCGAGCACGGGCCCTGCTACCGCTGCCTCTACCCGGAGCCCCCGCCTCCCGGCATGGTGCCGTCGTGCGCCGAGGGCGGCGTGCTCGGCGTGCTGTGCGCCTCGATCGGCTCCATCCAGGTCAACGAGGCGATCAAGCTGCTGACCGGCATCGGCGACCCGCTGGTCGGACGGCTGATGATCTATGACGCCCTGGAGATGAAGTACCGCGACGTCAAGGTCCGCAAGGACCCCGAGTGCGTGTTGTGCGGCAAGAACCCGTCGGTCACGCAGCTCCTCGACGACTACGAGGCGTTCTGCGGGGCGATCTCCGACGAGGCCGCGCAGGCCGCCAGCGGCTCCACGATCACCGCGCTGGAGCTCAAGGACATGCAGGACAGGGGCGAGAACATCTTCCTCGTCGACGTCCGCGAGCCCAACGAGTACGAGATCGTCTCCATCCCGGGCGCCACGCTGATCCCCAAGGGCGAGTTCCTCAACGGCTCGGCCCTGGAGAAGCTGCCACAGGACAAGAAGATCGTGCTCCACTGCAAGTCGGGCGCGCGTTCTGCCGAGGCTCTGGCCGTGGTGAAGGACGCCGGCTTCGCCGACGCCGTGCACGTCGGCGGCGGTGTGCTGAGCTGGGTCAAGTCCGTCGACCCGAGTCTGCCTAGCTACTAAGGGTTTCTGGGGATGTTCCCGTGACGTCCCGGTTAAGGTCGATGGCGTGAACTCCGCCCGTCCCTGGCCGACCCTCGTCGTGGCCTCCGCGCTGACTCTGGCATGCGCGGTGGCCGCCGGGGTCGCGGGCAGTGCGGCGGGCACGGAGCTCACCCGCGGCCCGAGCACGGCGGAGTTGCGCGCGGCGGCCGAACAGGAGGTCGCAGAACGGTGGCGCACCTGGCCGCCGGGCCGTATCTTCCCCGCCACATTGCCGTACTCCGCCGAGCAGGGCGGCAGGGAGCGGGCCAGCAGGGTCGGCATCTCGCGGCACACCGCGTGCGGCGACTCCGTGGACGCCGCGGTGGCCGAGTCCCTGAGCGCGGGCGGCTGCAGGGGCGTGCTGCGGGCCACGTACGTCGACGCGCTGCGTGGCGTGCTGGTCACGATCGGCGTGGTGGCCATGCGGGACGCGCTGGGCGCAGAACGCGCCAAGTCCGCCTTCGCCGACACGGGCAAACCGGTGCCGGGCCTGGTGCCGCTGGCCTTCCGCGGCACGGTCGCCGACCGGTTCACCTCCGCCGTGCGCCAGGCGGGGTCGGTACGGCAGGCGGGCCCTTACCTGGTGCTGACCACGGCCGGCCAGGTGGACGGACGGCCGGGCGACGCGGCCGACGAGCCGCGACCGGCCATCTTCGCCTTCGCCGCCGAGATTTCCGAGCACGTGCTGACCGGCCTGAGCGCCCCGAGGATGCCCGACTGCTCGGCCGAGGAGTGGCAGTGCTGAGGCGCGGGGCGACCCTCGCCGCGGCCGGGGTGTTGCTGCTGGCGGCTCCCGCCCCCGGCTGGGCCGACGACGTGCGCGGCGGGCAGCAGCAGGTGATCAAGACGCTGGCCCTGACCAAGGCGTGGCGCGTCACCAAGGGCGCGGGGGTCACCGTGGCGGTGCTCGACTCCGGCGTCGATCCCCGCCACCGCGACCTCGTCGGATCCGTGCGCGTGGGCAGGGACTTCACCCGGGGCGCGAACCCGCCGGGGACCACCCCAAGCCGCCTGCACGGCACGTACATGGCCTCGTTGATCGCAGGCCACGGCCACGGGCCTGACGGAAAGCGGGGGATCATCGGCGTCGCGCCCGCCGCGGACGTACTGTCGGTAAGGGTCATCCTCGAGGACGAGGAGCCGGGTTTCCGTGAGTTCAACACGGCCGAGCGCTTCGAGAACGTGGTGGCCCGCGGCATTCGCTACGCGGTGGACGAGGGAGCGGACGTGATCAACATGTCGATCTCCAAGGAGCTGGCGACCAGGGAGGAGCGGGCGGCCATCCGCTACGCGATCTCCAAGGGCGTCGTGCTCGTCGCCGCCGCGGGCAACGAAGGCGACAGGCAGATCGACGGGAGTCTGGCGCCCTACTCCTATCCCGCGGCCTTCCCCGGGGTCGTCTCGGTGGGGGCGACGGACCGGCGGCTGCTGCGGGCCACGTTCTCCAACAGCAACTCCTCGGTGCTGGTGGCCGCGCCCGGCGTCGACATCATGGGCGCGGGTCCTGGCGATGAGTACTGGGTCGGCAGGGGCACGTCGCAGGCGACTGCGCTCGTGTCGGGCATCGCCGCCCTCATTAAGGCCAAATATCCGGGCATGTCGCCGCCGTTCGTGGCCCGCGCCCTGGCCGCCAGCGCCACCGACCGCCCGCCGGGCGGCTACGACACCGCCACCGGCTTCGGCGTCGTGAACGCCGCCAAGGCCCTGTCCGCGGCCGCCCGCCTGGCCGGGCACACCGAGACCGCCAAGGGCGAACAGGTCCAGGACCCCGACCAGCCCCTGGCCGGCGGCCGGTCGGGCCCCATCAAGGTCATCACCAGGGACGACAGGCGCGTCACGGCCTTCACGGCGGACGCCGCCGCGGCGGCCGGCGGCGGGCTGGCGTCCCTGGCCGTCATATTCGTCATGGTCAGACGCGTACGACGGGAGCAAGGCGAACAAGACGCATGATCCGCCCACCAAGGGGGACGAAATAGACACGGAGCGACGCGGGAACGAGGCGGTGGTGAGGGCACGTAGGTCCACCTCAGGGCTGCCGCGCGCCGGAGGAGACGCCACGCCCGGACGGAGCAACCCGCTGGGCGCCGCCGCGGGCCGCCGGTCGCGGGTGCGCGCCTGGCCGGCGGCGGGCTCCAGAACGCGCACCGAGGCCAGGCAGCGCGCCGAGCTGGGCGCGCTCCAGCAGGGCATCCGTTACCGGCGCATCTTCGTGACGCTACTCAGCGTGATCGTGGTCATCTCGTCCGTGGTCGTGCTGCTCGGCACGATCGGGCTGTTCACCGAGACCCGCTCGCGCCCGCTGACCCCCGCCGAGCAGAACCAGTACAAACAGGAGGAGATCGCCAGGCGCTGGCAGGCATGGCCGGCCACGGGCGTCTTCCCGGAAGAGGTGAAGTACCTCGGGCTCGACCGGGCCCAGCAGTACGCCAGACGCGTCGGCATCGCCCCCGAGACCGAGTGCGGCAAGGGCGTGGACGCCTCGGTGGCCGGGGTGCTGGAGAGCCATGGGTGCCTCACCATGCTGCGGGCCACCTACATCGACCAGACGGCCTCGTTCGTCATCACCGTCGGAGTCGCCGTGCTGAAGGACGAGGAGTCCAGGGTGTCGGCCACAGAAGAGCTCACGCAGGACGACCGCGTCGGCGTCCTGCCGGTGGCCTTCCCCGGCACGGTGAGCGAGCGTTTCGGCCCCGACCAGCGCCAGCGCACCGGATGGGTGGGCGCGGGGCCGTACATCGTGTTCACCACGGCGGGCTACGCCGACGGACGGACCAGGGCCGCGATCCCACCGGAGGAGATCCTGCACAGCGAGCTGTGGCCGGCGGCCAAGTCGGTCGGCAACCAGATCGCCTACTTCCTGGCCGATCCCCCCAAGGCGCCGCCCTGCACCCAGGGGAACGTGTGCTGACCGCCGTACGCGCGCTGACAGCCGCCCTGCTGGTCTTCTCGGGCTCCGCGGCCGACCCCGTCAGGGAGCAGCAGCAGTGGGTGCTCGACGCGCTCAACGTCGAACAGGCCTGGACGGTCACCAAGGGCGAGAACGTCACCGTCGCCGTCATCGACAGCGCCGTGGACGGCAAGGTCAAGGAGCTGCGGGGACGCGTGAGCGGGGGCCCCGACATGACCTCGGGCACGACCAGCCGCGAGGTGGCGCCGGGCAGGCACGGCACCGCCATGGCCGGGCTGATCGCCGCCTCCGGCGAGGACGACGGGTTCGTCGGCGTCGCGCCGGCGGCGCGCATCCTGTCGCTGCCCATGGTCGTGGACGACGATCAGCCACAGGCCATGGTCCCGCCGTCGGCGGGCGACCAGCCCGCCGAGAGCCCGCTCGCGCGCGCCCTCAAGTACGCGGCCAACCACGGGGCCCAGGTCGTCAGCATGTCGATCGGCTCCTACGGCCCGCTGCGGTCGGAGCGCGAGGCCGTCTCGTACGCGCTGGGCAAGGGCGTCGTGCTGATCGCCGCCGTCGGCAACGACGGCCAGACCTCCTACGCCAAGGAGAACGGCACCTCCTACTGGAGCTTCCCCGCCGGCTACCCCGGCGTCATCGGCGTGGCGGCCACCGACAAGCAGGGCAAACGTGCGCCGTTCAGCAGCGACAACCTCTCCGTGCTGGTCTCCGCGCCCGGCGTCGGCGTGCCCGTGGTCAAGCGCAAGAGCGGATACGAGGTGTCCGAGGGCACCAGCTCGGCCGCCGCGCTCGTGTCGGGCGTGGCCGCGCTCGTCAAGTCGCGCTACCCGAGCCTGCCGCCCGAGCAGGTCGCCCAGGCGCTGGCGGCGAGCGCGCGGGGCAGGCCCGCCGCCGGGTACGACGACCAGACCGGCTACGGCGTGGTCGACGCCGCCGCCGCGCTGAACGCCGCGGAGCGCCTGACCGGGGCGCAACGCAGCGTCGCCCCTGGGCAGCAGTACTTCGGCAAGGGCGAAGATTCGCCCGTTCCGACGCCGCCGGGGCCCGATCCGTGGCGGATGTGGTTGTACGGGGGCGGGGTGCTGGTGGCGCTCGTCATGTTCTGCGGGGCCATCATGCTGCTCAACAATCGTCGGGAAGAGTAAAGATCCGCTATGGTCGCGCGTCATGGGATACGAGCTGCGGGTGGTGCGCGAGTCGCCACTCGCCTTCGCGGAGCTCGCGAAGGCCATCGCGCCTGCCGGTTTCGGGCTGCGCGGATCTGACGAGATCGTGGCCGGCCACGGCGGCGGCGCGCACGCGGTGGCGCGCTGGCAGGGACACCTGGTCGGCGAGCCCGGCTCCGACTGGCAGGTGGCCCAGCTCCTGCGGCTGTCGGCCGTGCTCGGCGCCCGGCTCGTGGGCGAGGACGGCGAGGTGTACGCGGTGCGCGACGGCGTCATCGAGGTCCTGTCGAACGGGTCGGTGATGGAGATCGGCAAGTTCGACGAGATCATCGAGGCGGGCCCTGCGGCATGGACCCCCTGAATCCCTTCGCGGAGCGGGTGCTCGATCTCGTCGAGCACATCCCGCCCGGCAAGGTCATGGCCTACGGGGACATCGCCGAGTATCTGGGCGAGGGCGGACCGCGCCAGGTCGGCAAGGTGATGTCCACGTGGGGCGGCGGCGTCCCGTGGTGGCGCGTGGTCCACGCCGACGGCACCGGAGCGGCCCCTGACCACGTACAACGCTGCCTGGCCCACTGGCGCGAAGAAGGCACCCCGCTGCGCGGAGAGCGCGTGGACATGCGCCTGGCACGGTGGGACGGGCGTTCAGCCGATTTTCAGTAAGGGTCCTGACCTGGGCTTTCGCCAATCGGGCGAATCTGTGACATGTGACTCCGCTTACCATAGGCAGAACACTGATGGCGGCCCGAAAGGCGGTGCCACCTCTATGGCCACCGGCGTCACAGCCCAGAGCCAAGGCGGCGATTCGCACGCCGACCGCCTTAAGGCTGTCCAGGATCTTTGCGATCGGGGCGAGCCTCTCGAAGCGGTCATGCGAGCGGTCGGTCCCGGCGGCCGCGACGCGGCGTACGACACCGAGGTGCTCAGCGGCCCCCTCGGGGCGCGCATCGACCTCGCGGTCAAGCGCGGCCCGGCGCGGCGGCGCGAGATGCTCGATCTCGTGCGCCCCTACCTGGCGGCGGTCGAGGCGCGCGTCAAACGCGACCTGCCGGTCGCGCGCCGCGTCATCTACCACCTGATCGAGCAGCGCCCCGACGACGAACTCGTCGACGGCGAGAGGCTGGTCAAGGTCGTGACAGCCGCCGCCGAGCCGTCCAAGCGCATCCGCAAGGGCCTGCGCTGGTACGCCGACCTGCCCTTCCGTGACGAGCTGCCGCCCGACCTCTACCGCCTGCGGCGCGCCGACATGGTACCGGTGACCCACATCGACGACATCGTCTGGGTCGACGGCAAGCTGCGCGTCACCGGCTTCGCCTACCTGGCGGGGCTGTCGGTCCGCAGCCGCCGGTTCAACTGGGCGACCGTGGTGCTGCGCGGGCCGCGCTGGCTGCCGCCCGTCCGCATGCGCACGCGC
Organism: Nonomuraea purpurea; assembly: GCF_042650645.1. Lineage (NCBI taxonomy): Bacteria > Bacillati > Actinomycetota > Actinomycetes > Streptosporangiales > Streptosporangiaceae > Nonomuraea > Nonomuraea purpurea. The sequence continues at coordinate 40,370 of NZ_JBHSBI010000020.1, read as the reverse complement.
CGCGTACTGGCGCCGGAGGCCACCCACGGGGCGCGCGAGCCGGGGTGCAACTACGACTGGTCGGGGTTCACCGCCGAGCTGAGCCCCTTCCCGCTGCGCTGGCGCGGCGCCGTCCGCGGGGTGGTCTCCGCCGTGCGCCGCCGGATGCGGCACCGGCCGTCCGTGCCCGACACCACGACGTGGCGGGCCGAGATCGTGTTCTGGAGCCGTGGCGCGCGGGCGATCGGCCTGCTGCGCGGCTCCTCGATCGGCCGGCCGGAGCGGCCCGCCGGGCTCAAGCTCAAGCCGGGCTGGTGGGTCAGGCCGGTCTGGACCTCCGATCGTGCGCTGCAGGTCGTGCTCCAGCCCAACAGGGCCGAGCTGACGGGCGTGTCGGTCGACGGCGAGCGCCTTGAGCTGAAGATCTCCCTGCCTGGCCGCAGCGTGACCAAGGGCCACGCGCGGCTGGGCGGCCACCGCATCGCCGCCGACTTCACGCCCTCCGAGGGCGGCACCGAGGTGGTGGTCGGGCTCGCGGTGTCCGCGCTGGTGCAGGAGAAGGACGGGCGGCGGCTCTGGGTCGAGCCCAAGGGCGACCCCGCGGCCTCGGTCATGCTGGCCGACCTGGTCGAGACCCGCACGCCGGTGGGCGACCGCGAGATCACCGTGCTGGGCGACCGGCGTGACCGCGTCGTCGTCTCGGCCCACCGCATCCGCCCGGTGATCACCTCGGCGGTCTGGGAGGGCTCCGCGCTGATCCTGCGCGGCCACTATCCCGACGCGCCGGGGGCCCGCACGCTGACGTTGCGGCACCGGTCCGGGCTGTCCTACCAACTGCCCATGGAGCGCTCCGGCGAGGAGTTCACCGTACGGGTCGAGCCGTCGGCCATGGACCGCTTCGGCGAGGCCGTGCCGCTGTCGTCCGGCACCTGGAACATGTCCAGCCGCCACCCGTCCGGCGAGATCGTCCCGCTGCGCATGGACCACGCGGCGCTGCAGGGGCTCGACGAGGAGCCGCGCACGCTCGGCGGCCACACCTACCGCATGATCTCCACGCGGTTCGACGTGCCCGTGGTGACGGTCGAGGAGGCTCGCCCGGCCGACGAACGCGGCGTCGCCGGCACCCACGTGCTGCGCCGCGTCTTCTACCCGGCCCAGCGCTCCGAGCCGCTGAACGACGCGACCGTCTACGTCGTCAACGACGGGCGGCTCTACGCCGACAGCGTCCGCGCCATCTACGAGGAGCGGCTGCGGCGCGGCGACGACCGCGAGCACATCTGGGTCGTCAAGGACGGCGCGTTCGTGCCGCCCGGCGGGGCGACCGTGGTGCGCGCGGGCAGCCGCGAGCACCACGCCGCGCTGGCCAGGTCCCGCCACATCGTGACCAACTCGTTCCTGCCCATCTGGTTCCGCGCCCGCGAGGACCAGGTGGTGCTGCAGACGTGGCACGGCACCCCGGCCAAGCACATCGGCAACGACCAGTCCCACATGAACCGCGACCCCCGGCCGCCGATCTGGCACCGCCAGGCGGCCGAGGTGCGCGGCTGGGACCTGCTGCTCTCGCAGTCGCCGTGGGCGACGCCGGTGCTGCGCAAGGCGTTCGGCTACAAGGGCGAGATCCTGGAGAGCGGGCTGCCGCGCAACGACGTGCTCAACTCGCCCGACCGCGAGGAACTGGCCGCCGCGGTGCGCGAGCGGCTGGGGCTCATCGAGGGCAAGCGGGTGGTCCTGTACGCGCCCACGTGGCGCGACTACGACCGCAAGAACGCGATGGTCAAGCTGGATCTGGCCAAGGCGCGTGAGACGCTGGGCGCCGACCACGAGATCCTGGTGCGGGCCCATCCGATGCAGGCCGCGCCCGCCGTCCCCGACATCGCCCGCGACGTCACCACATATCCGGACATCGCCGAGTTGCTCCTGATCGCCGACGTCCTCGTGACCGACTACTCCTCGGTCATGTTCGACTTCGTGTGCACGGGGCGGCCGATCGTCTTCTACGGCTACGACATGGCGAAGTACGCGAACAAGCGAGGGCTCTACCTGGACCTGGCCGAGCAGGCGCCGGGGCCGGTGTTGTCGACGTCCGCCGACGTGATCGACGCGCTGCGTTCGATCGACGAGGTGGCGGCCTCCCACGCCGACCGATACGAGTCTTTCCGCGCGACCTATGCTCCCCGCGACGACGGCAAGGCCACTGCTCGGGTGGTTGATCAGCTCTTCTCATGATTCTTGTACGGCGCTGCCAAGGTCACCGCACGCGCCGTCGCCAGTAGCCGTCCGTCATGGCCGGTCGTGAAGGCTCACGGGCTGTTCGCCGTGACGAGCGTCTTCTTGACCGGCTTCGGGGTTCAAAACCCGGCAATTGGTGCGGCGTTGCGTCGGGAAAGTTGGGGTTTGCCCGGGTACGGTAGGCGGATCATCGGCAAGTGGGCCCGATCTGTCCCCGTGGTCTGGTGGAATCTAGTGCTGTGAGTGGTCAGACCTGGCGGTTGGTACGACGTGGCAGCGACGGTCCTGTTGTGCCCCCTGTGCTCGATGAGCACCAGCGTGCCGTGGTCGAGCACGACAGCGGCCCCCTCCTCGTCCTGGCGGGTCCCGGCACCGGCAAGACCACCACGATCGTGGAGAGCGTCGTCGACAGGATCGAACGGCGCGGCACCGATCCAGAACGCGTGCTCATCCTCACCTTCAGCCGCAAGGCCGCCGAGGAACTGCGCCACCGTGTCACAGGACGCCTGCGCCGCACCACCCGCACCCCGCTGGCCCTGACCTTCCACTCCTACGCCTACGCGCTCCTGCGCCGCGAGTCGATCCTCGACGGCAAGGCCCCGCCGCGCCTGCTCACCGGCCCCGAGCAGCTTCTGGAGATCCGCCGCCTGCTCCACGGCGAGCTGGAGAACGGCGGGCTCGACTGGCCCCAGTCGCTGCGCGAGCCGCTCAAGACCCGCGGGTTCGCCGAGGAGCTGCGCGACTTCCTGTCCAGGGCCGGCGAACGCGGCCTCGACGGCGAACGCCTGGTCGCGCTGGGCCGCAGGCACGGGCGCGGCGACTGGACGGCGGCGGGCCGATTCTCCGAGCGCTACCAGCTCAGGTTCGACCTCGACCCGCAGGAGACCTACGACTACGCCGAGCTGATCGGCGCCGCCTCGGCCCTGCTGGCCAGGCCGGAGGTGCGCGAGCGGGAGCGGGCGGCGCACGACGTGGTGTTCGTGGACGAGTACCAGGACACCGACCCGGCGCAGGAGCTCCTGCTGGCCCAGCTCGCGGGCGACGGCCGCGACCTGATCGCGGTGGGCGACCCCGACCAGTCGATCTACGGGTTCAGGGGCGCCGACGTGCAGGGCATCATGAAGTTCCCCGAGCGCTTCCCCACCCGCGACGGCCGCGAGGCGCCGGTGCTGGCGCTGCGGGTGTGCCGCAGGAGCGGGGCCGACCTGCTGGAGGCCTCGCGCAGGGTGGCGGCCAAGCTGCCCATCGCCCTCGCTCCCGAGCACGACCACCGCCATGGCCACCGCGACCTGGCGCCGCTCCTGGAGGCCGATTCCGGCCAGGCGCGCGTGCTGCTGGCCGACAGCACCAGCCAGGAGGCCGCGATCGTGGCCGACACGCTGCGCCGCGCCCACCTGATCGACGGGGTGCCCTGGCACCGGATGGCGGTGCTGGTCCGCTCGGCCAAACGGCAGGTCCCGCTGCTGCGCAGGGCGCTGGTCAACGCGGGCGTGCCCACGATGATCGCGGGTGACGAAGTGCCGATCGCGCAGGAGCCCGGCGTACGCCCGCTGCTCACCATGTTCAAGGTCGCGCTCGACCCGGCCCAGCTCGACGAGGGAGTGGCGGAGGAGCTGCTGACGGGGCCGCTCGGCGGCACCGACATGATCGGCGTGCGCCGCCTGCGCCGCGCGCTCAAGATCGCCGAGAACGAGGTCTCCGACGGCGACGCGCGCTCGTCCGGAGAGCTGCTCGTGGCCGCCGTCCAGGACATCCGCGAGCTGACCCGCCTCGAACCCCACGTCGCGCTGCCCGCCGAGCGCGTCGGCAAGCTGCTGGCCACCGCCCGCGAGGCGGCGGCCCACGACGGCACCGCCGAGGACCTGCTGTGGGCCGTGTGGCACGCCAGCGGCCTGGCCGAGCGCTGGGCCGAGATGAGCATGGCGGGCGGCCCCAGAGGCGCCCAGGCCGACCGCGACCTCGACGCCGTGGTGGCCCTGTTCGACCACGCCGCCAAATTCGTGGACCGCATGCCGCACGCGGGCCCCGAGGTGTTCATCGACGACCTGGCCGCCCAGGAGATCCCCGGCGACACGCTGGCCGACAGGGCGCCCGACGGCGACGCCGTACGCGTGCTGACCGCCCACCGCTCCAAGGGCCTCGAATGGGACGTCGTGGTCGTCGCGGGCGTGCAGGAGGGCGTCTGGCCCGACCTGCGCCTGCGCGGCTCGCTGCTCGGCGTCGAGGACCTGATCGAGGTGGTCGAGGGCGCCAAGCCGAACGCCACCTCGCTGGTCTCCAAGCTGCTGGCCGAGGAGCGCAGGCTGTTCTACGTGGCCGTCACCAGGGCCAGGCACAGGCTGGTGGTGACCGCGGTCGGCGGCGAGGACACCGACGAGCGGGCGTCCAGGTTCCTGGAGGAGCTGCTGCCCGGCGCGGTCGAGACGGCCACGGTGGACGACCGGGCCCGCTGGCTGACCATGTCCGCGCTGGTGGCCGACCTGCGCAGCGCGGTCACCGACCCGACCAGGTCCCAGAAGGTCCGGCAGAAGGCGGCGCGGCAGCTCGCCCGCCTGGCCGCCGCCGGGGTCCAGGGCGCCCACCCCAACGACTGGTACGCCCTGACGCCGATCTCCGACGACCGCCCGCTGAGCTGGCCCGACGGGATCGTCAGCATCTCGCCGTCGGCGGTCGAGAGCTTCACCAAGTGCGGCCTGCGCTGGCTCCTGGAGACGGCCGTCGGCGCGGCGGGCACCAGCACCGCCCAGGGCCTCGGCAACGTCATCCACGCGCTGGCCATGCTGGCCGCCACCGACCTGCCCGAGGCCGACCAACTGGGCGAACGCCTGGACGAGGTCTGGAAGGAGCTCGACTTCGGCGGCGTCTGGTACAACCGCAAGCAGCGCCAGGTGGCCGAGCAGATGATCGGCAAGTTCCTGCGCTGGCAGCAGGACAATCCACGCGAGCTGAAGGCCATCGAAGAGTCGTTCACCGCGATGGTCTCCGAGGGGGTGCAGATCAAGGGCCGGGTCGACCGCGTCGAAGCCGACGACGACGGCCGGGCCGTGATCATCGACCTCAAGACCGGCGGCTCCAAACCCAAGGCCGGCGACCTCGACCGTCACCCGCAGCTCGGCGTCTACCAGCTGGCCGCGCTGCTGGGCGCCTTCGCCCGCCACGGCATGACCGAGCCGGGCGGCGCCGCGCTGGTGCAGCTCGGCAAGGCCGCGGGCAAGAACGCCGCGCTTGAGCAGCAGCAGGGCGCGCTGGCCGACGACAAGAACCCCGGCTGGGCGGGCGACCTGGTCGACACGGTCGCCACCGGCATGTCGGGCCCGTTCTTCCAGGCCAAGGTCAACGACGGCTGCCGCACCTGCGCGGCCAGGTCGAGCTGCCCGGTCAACGACAACGGGGGCCAGGTGTGCTGAGCCCCGTCGAACTCGCCGAGAAGCTCGGCATCCTGCCCCCCACCACAGAGCAGGCCGCGGTCATCGAGTCGCCGCTGCAGCCCATGGTCGTCATGGCCGGCGCCGGCTCGGGCAAGAGCGAGACCATGGCGGGCCGTGTGGTCTGGCTGGTCGCCAACGGCCTGGTCAAGCCCGAGAACGTGCTGGGCCTGACCTTCACCCGCAAGGCCGCCGCCGAGCTGGCCAACCGGGTCAGGGAGCGGCTGAACGGCCTGGCCGAGGCGGGCCTGGTCGAGCCGGGCGCGCTCGACAACGAGCCGACCGTCTCCACCTACCACGCCTACGCCGCCCGCCTGGTCACCGACCACGCGCTGCGCGAGGGCCTGGAGCCGACCATGCGCCTGGTCACCCCGGCCGTGTCGTGGCAGCTCGCCTCCCGGGTGGTGGCGATGTACGACGGGCCGATGGACAAGATCGAGCTGGGCCCGCCGTCGGTCACGGCCGCCGTCCTGGAGCTCGCGGGCGAGTTGCAGGAGCACCTGCGCGCCGGGGCCGACGTGCGGCGGGTGGGGGAGTGGCTGAAGGAGCACTACGACACGCTGCCGGGCAGGCGGGTGGCCGCCCAGGGCAAGCCGGTCAGCGTCCACGCGGCCAGGGAACAGCTCCTGCCGCTGGTGGAGGCGTACGAACGGCTCAAAAGGGGCCGCGAGGTCATCGACTACGGCGACCAGATGTCCCTGGCGGCCAGGATCGCGGCGGGCCACAAGGAGGTCGGCGAGATGGAGCGCGCCCGCTACTCCGTGGTCCTGCTCGACGAGTACCAGGACACCAGCCACGCCCAGCTCGTCCTGCTGCGCTCCCTGTACGGCGGCGGCCACCCGGTCACCGCCGTGGGCGACCCCTGCCAGTCGATCTACGGCTGGCGCGGCGCGTCGGCGGGCAACCTGCGCCGCTTCCCCCGCGACTTCAGGACGGGCGCGGGCGACCCCGCCGAGGTCCGCCAGCTCAGCGTCAGCTTCCGCAACGGCGACCGCGTCCTCGACGTCGCCGCCCGCGTGCAGCTCCCGCTGCGTATGGAGGCCCGCGAGGTGCCGGTCCTGGTGCCCGGCCCCAACCGCGTCGACCGGGGCCGCGTCACCTGCGCCTTCCACGAGACCGCCGACGACGAGGCCGCCTGGATCGCCGGCGGCATCGCCAGGATCCTCGGCCAGGAGGTCGCGCCCGACGGCATGCCCTGGGGCGAGAAGGAACGCAAGAAGACCCTCGCCGTCCAGCCCCAGGACGTCGCGATCCTGGCCCGCAGGCGCTCGCAGTTCCCCGCGCTGCGCAGGGCGCTGGAGGAGCGCGACATCCCCGTCGAGGTCGTCGGCCTCGGCGGCCTGCTGACCGTGCCCGAGGTGAACGACATCGTCGCCACCCTGCGCGTCCTGTACGACGCCACGTCCGGCGACGCGCTGGCCAGGCTGCTGGCAGGGCCGCGCTGGCGGATCGGCCCCGCCGACCTGCGGGTGCTGGGCGAGCAGGCCAGGCAGCTGGCCCGCGAGCTGAGCGAGAGCCACCGCGAGGACGACCCGCTCGACCAGGTGGTGGCCGACCTGGCCGAGGAGCGCGGCAGCCTGGTCGACGCCCTGGACGAGCTGCCGGACCGGGAGGAGTGGCTGGAGTCGTTCTCGCCGCTGGCCCGCACCAGGCTTGTCGCGCTCGCCCAGGAGCTGCGCCAGCTGCGCGCGCACGCCGCGCAGCCGCTGCCCGACCTGATCACCGAGGTCGAACGCAGGCTCGGGCTGGACATCGAGGTGGCCGCGCGCAGCGGCACGGCGGGCGCGTTCGCCGCGCGGGCCGACCTGGACGCCTTCCTGGACGCCGCCTCCAGGTTCGCCGGCGACGCCGAGGACCCGACGCTCGGCGCGTTCCTGGCCTACCTGCAGGCGGCCGAGAGCGAGGAGTTCGGTCTGGAGGCCGGCCGCGTCGGCGAGAGCAACAGCGTCAAGCTGATGACCGTGCACGCCTCCAAGGGCCTGGAGTGGCCCATCGTGGTCGTGCCCGGCTTGTCGCAGCTCGTCAGCTCGAAGGGGACGATCGCGACGGGCAGCATCTTCCCCGCCACGCCGGTCATGAACAGCCGCTGGACGGAGAACCCCCGCAAACTCCCCTACCCCCTGCGTGGCGACGCCGCCGACCTGCCCAGGCTGAGCGGGCTGAGCAGGGAGGAACTGGCCGTGTTCGACGTCCACTGCCGCGAGCGCGACCTGATGGAGGAGCGCAGGCTCGCCTACGTCGCCGTCACCCGCGCCCACTACCACCTGATCGCCTCCGGCTACCGCTGGGGCAGCGCCACCAAGCCGCTTGCGCCGTCGGACTTCCTGCTGGAGATCCGCGACACCGCCGACCGCGTCTCGGTCTGGGCCGATGAGGTGGCGGAGGGCGCCACGAATCCGCTGCTCGCCGAGCCGGCCGAGGCCGTCTGGCCGGTCACGCCCGAGGGGCTGCGCTACGAGTCGGTGCTCGACGGCGCCCACCTGGTGGAGGAGGCCCTGGCGGGCACGCTGGTCCCGGCGGAGGAGGACGAGCCGCTGCGGGCGTTCGAGGAGGAACGGCTGCGCGCCTGGGACCGCGACACCGACCTGCTGCTGCGCGAGCGTGAGCAGCACCGCAGGCAGCCGGCCACGATCGTCGAGCTGCCGGGCAAGCTGACGGTGTCGTCGCTGGTGACGCTGGCGGCCGACCCGGGCGAGCTGGCCCGCAGGATCCGCCGTCCCGTCCCGGTCAGGCCCGCGCCTCTGGCCAGGCGCGGCACCTCGTTCCACAAGTGGCTGGAGACGCGCTGGGACCAGCAGCGGCTGATCGACGACCTTGAGCTGTACGACGAGCTGGAGGAGGCCGACGTGCGGCTCGCCGAGCTGCAGGAGCGGTTCGAGGCCAGCGAATGGGCCGACCGGCGCCCGGTCGACCTGGAGGTCCCGTTCGAGACCATGATCGCCGACCGGCTGGTGCGCGGGCGGATGGACGCCGTCTTCGAGCTGCCCGACGGCGGCTACGAGGTCGTCGACTGGAAGACCGGTGAGCCGCCCAAGGGCAAGAAGGCGGCCAAGGCCGCCACCGTGCAGCTGGCGGCCTACCGGCTGGCCTGGTCGCACCTGGCGGGGGTGCCGCTGGAGAAGGTGCGGGCGGCCTTCCACTACGTGCGCTCGAACCGCACGGTGCGGCCGGTGAACCTGCTCGACGCCGACGGCCTGGTCGCGCTGATCGAGCGTGTCAGGATCGCAGATAGTGGAAGGCCGGGTTCGGGTGCATGAGGAAGTCGTGGTGGGAGATGTTCCAGGCGTAGGCCCCGGCCATCTCGAAGACCACCGTGTCCCCAATGTGCGCCGAGGTCACGATTTTTCGGGAAAAGACGTCTTTTGGCGTGCATAGCTGGCCGACCAGCGTGATCGGCTCGTCCTCGACGCCCTGGCCCCCGCCCGTCGGGAGCACGACGCACGGCTGGTCGTGCCCCTTGGTCGCCGGCGTCCGCAGGTGGTGCGTGCCGCCCAGCAGGATCGCGTACGCCTCGCCGCGCACCCGCTTGACGTCCACGACCGTGGTCACGTAGTAGCCGCAGTAGGCGGTCAGCGCCCGGCCCGGCTCGACGCGCAGCGTCCTGCCCCGGCGCAGCGCCTCCAGCCCCGAGCCGTAGGCCGTCCAGTCGAAGCGGGCCTCCGGTTCGGCGTAGGAGACCGCCATGCCGCCGCCGAGGTTGACCTCCTCGTGGCCGTTGTCCAGCAGCGTGCGCGCCAGGCCGAGCAACTGGCCGGCGTCCAGGCCGCTGGCCAGGTGGGTGTGCAGACCGCGCAGCCGCACGCGCTCGTCGAAGAGCGGCAGGCACTCCGCCGCGCCCGCCTCGTCCATCCCGAACGGCCCGCTCATCGTCAGCGCCGCGCCCGCAACCGGCAGGTCGGGGTTGAGCCTGAGCAGTACGTCGGCCTCCAGACCCGTGGCGCGCAGGCGGCGCAGCTCGTTGGGGGACTCGACGTGGATGCGGTGGTGCGGCAGGCGCAGCTCGGCGTCGGTCTTGCCGGGCCCGCCGAGCGCCACGGGCCTGTCCGGGAAGAGCGCCGTGACGTGCGCGTGCTCGCCCCGCGACGACACCTCGAACCCGTCCACGTGCCCGGCCAGCACGCGCAGCAGCTCGGCGTCCGGGTTGGCCTTGACGGCGTAGTACAGCTCGACGGCGCCCAGCGCGCGCCTGACGGACGCGACGTGCTCGTCCAGACCGGGGAGGTCGTAGAGGTAGGCGGGGGCGGAGGGCAGGCGCAGGGCGGCGTCCTGGACGCGGGCGGGGATCATGCCAGCGGGTTCGCGATCGGCACGTACCCGGCGGCCCGGTCGGCGGCCCTGGCCCAGCGCACGCCTAGGTTCGCCTTGGCCGGCAGCGGCGCCCCCGCCAGCAGGTCCGACAGCGGCAGCGGCCGGCCGAGCTCGCCGGCCTGGCGGGCGAGCAGGTCGTGGGCGAGCCGCCACAACTCACGCAGCAGGTCGTCGTCCTGGCCCGCCACGGTGGCGGCGATCTCGGTGAGGTGGTTGACCAGCAGGCAGTAGACGACGCGGGCCCAGCCCCGTTCGGCGTCGTAGGTGAGGGCCCCGGCGACCTCGGGGTGCAGCCCGTCGAGGTCGTGGCGGCCGGCGACGAGCTTGGCGCCCTCCAGGTCGCGGAAGACGGCCTGCGCGGGCATCCCGGAGCCGTCCAGTCCGACCAGGACGTTCTGGAGATGGGGTTCCAGGACGACGCCGTGCGTGAAGTACAACTCCAGCACCGGCGGCGCGACCGCCGACACATACGCCGACCACCAGGCGAGCGGATCGCCAGGTGGGGCCTCCAGGACGAGGGCGGCGGCCAGGACCGGGGTCACGCCGGGGGAGCAGACCGCCCAGGGGCTCTCCCGGACGATCACGCCCAGGCCCTCGTGGAGCCTGGTGCCGAGCGCGGCCGAGCGGTGGCCGGGCTCGGGGAGCCAGCGGGTGGCGGGGTACTTCACCACCGTTTCCTGAAAAATCGGGGTAAGGCGTGAGGTGAGCTCTACGGCGCCGGCCAGCTCGTACCAGGCGTTCTTCCGCAGGCAGTTCGTGATCCGCACATCCAGGGAGAACTTCAGGCAGACCTCCGCCTCGGGGGCGTACACGGTCCGAACCGACGAGGTCGGCAGCACGACCGGGCCCGGCCCCAGATCGATCAGCTCGGCCCCCAGAGCGGGCCGCAGCAACTCGACCTGCCACGGATGCGCCGGCAGCACCCGGTAGCCCGAAGGCGCCGCCCCCATCCCATCGAGCGCCGACAGGTCGCCCTCCTCGGCCAGCACGTCCTCCCGCACGCCGAGCAACCTGACGGGGAACTCGGCGTGCGCCTCGGGCGCGTACCGCAGCCAGTCGTCCCCGCCGCGCGACTTGGGGCTGGGGTGGAACGGGTGCCCGAACACCAGCGCCTGCTCCGAGGCCAGCCAGGGATCGGCGGGCGGCACGGCCTCCGCCCTGGCCCGCAGGATCGCGGCCACCGCGTCCCTGCTGGCGGCCACCTGCCCGGCGAACTCGCCGTTGTGCCCGCGCAGGTCGGCTTCGACCAGGCGCACCAGCTCGTCGACCGCCAGCGGCTGCCAGGCGCCGCCCTCCAGGCGCTCGGGCGCGCCGTCGAAACGCAGCGCCGCGCCGCCGTGCGTGCGGGCCCGCAGCAGCGTGCCCGCCACCCGCAGCAGCAGGTACGGCGGCGCCGGCCAGACCAGGCCGCGCGGCCCGGCCACCTCCCGCACGCAGCAGCGCAGCAGGGCCGCCAGCGTCGCCTCCTCGGCCAGGGCGGAGGGCCTATCGCTGACAAGTCCTTGCATTCAAGCTCTCCTCAGGTAGTTGGGGCCGCTGGTGCCGTAGTACTTGTTGATGTCACGCGCCCCGGAGCGCTCCTTGGCCACGAGCGTGCCCGCCGTGATCATGGATTTGCCGGTCAGCCGGGCCGCGCCGAGCGTCCTGGCGCGCAGGAGCCTGGCCATGGGGTCGTCGCCGTACTCGTCGAGCGCCTCGGACAGCGTGTCGCGCAGCAGCGCCGCAGCCCGCGCGTGCGGCAGCACCCCGAACGCCACGGCCGCCGCCGCCAGGTGCAGCGTGATCGTCACGAACACGTCCGCCAGCGCGTGCGGGTCGTCGCACAGCATCCGCTCGTCGGCGAAGGCCGGCACCCCGACCCCCGCGGCGGCCAGCCTGGACGGCGACGCCAGCAGCCCGTCGTTGTCCTTGACCAGCAGCCGCAGGCGCTCGCCCTGGAAGAGCAGGGCGAGGTTCTGCTGGTGCGCCTCCAGCGCGACGCCGTAGCGCACGAACAGGCGCACGTTCCACCGCAGCAGCAGCCGCAGGTAGCGGGGGAGCACCTCGCCGAGCTCCACCGGCACGCCGGGCGCGGTCAGCGCGGCGACGGGCACGATCGTCCCCTCGGGCAGCCGCCTGACCATCCACGCCAGGTACTCGTGCCCGGTGTGGGCCCAGGTCTGCTCGTCGGCCAGCACCACGTCGGGGTCGGCCAGCTCACGCAGCAGCCTTTCCGCTCTGGCGCCGTCGGCGAGCGTGCCCGGCTTGATCGAGCGGCGGTTTCTCACGCCCAGGGTGCTGATCGGCAGGGGCAGCTTCAGGTGGGTGCGCGGGTCGATCTCAACCGTCCGCATCGACAACGTGGGCCGCACGGTGACCGCGGATGCGTCCAGCACCCTGACCCCGTCGATCCGGCCCACCTCGCCGGCCGACAACGGATGCACGGGGAAGAGCACCTCGTCGGGCCCGCACTCCCAGGGCGCCAGGCCGTCGGGCAGGCCGGAGGCCGAGCCGGGCGCGAGCGCGCGCCGCGGGACCGCCGCCCACCGCAGGTCGAAGGCCGGCGCGAACTCGGGCGCGTACGCCAGCAGCTCCGCCTCCGACAACCCCGTCCTGGCGCGGGAGGTCGGGTAGACCGGGTGGTCCACGAAGGCGGCCAGCGTCTCGTACGAGGGCCCGCGCGCCAGCACCTCGGCCGCGTGCGCGTCGTGCAGCTCCAGCGCGGCCAGCGCCGCCAGGCACTCCTCGAAGAAGGCCGCCACGCCCTCGGCGTCGGCCGGATCCGCCACCTCGGCCAGCGTCTCCAGCACCTGCTCCAGCCCCAGCAGCTCGTCCTCGGCCACCACGAAGTCCTGGAAGAGCCCGCCGGCCGCCAGGCGCACCCAGCGCCCGTCCGCCAGCGCCAGCCCCGGCCCCGCCTTGGTCCTGGTGACGCGGGCGGACAGATCGCCGTAGTCCTCGCGCAGCAGGGCGTTCAGCACCCGGGCGGCCAGATAGGCCTCCCGAGCGCTCATTCGATCACCCACGGCCGGCTCGCCCGGTAGCCCTCGACGGCGGCGTCCACGCGCTCCCTGTCGGGGCCGATCGCGCGGACGACGCCCAGGTAGTCGCGGTTGGTGTGGGTGAGCGAGACGACCTCTCCCACGTCCCTGAGCGGGCGATGCCGGAGCCGTACCTCGCCCAGCGTCACGGACTCGTGCCCGGGGGCCTTTCTGATCGTTCCCGGGCGGTCGGCGACCAGGCTGACCGCGCTTCCGTACGCCGAGGTCCCTGGCACGGCGGGCACCCGCTCACCGAGGTGCGTGCGCAGGATCCACTCGAACACCGGGACCCCCAGCACGTCGCCCAGCAGGAAGTCACAGTGGTCGCCGATCACCCGGTAGTTCACCTCGACCAGGCGCGGTCCCTCGGCGGTCACCACGTACTCGGTGTGGCAGGCGCCGAACCCGACGCCCAGCGCCCGTAGCGCGTCCAGCACGTGCGCCTCGTGCCGCTCATGCCGCGGCGCCCAGTCCAGCCGCTCCTCCACGAAGTACGGCAGCTCGCCCAGCGTGGTCTCGAACCCGCCGAGCACCCTGACCTCCTCGCCGTCGCCCAGGGTCTCCAGCGTCCGCAGCGGCCCTTCGAGGTACTCCTCGACGACCAGCGCCTCGCCGGGCCGCCGCTTCCCGACCTCCGCCACGGCCCCGGCCAGGTCGCGTTCGACGAGCATGACGTCCTCGCTGGCCACGCCCTCACGCGGCTTCAGCACCACCGGGTACGGCATCCCCTCGGGCGCCGGCTCGCCGGGGGCAAGCCGGACGCTCCGCACGTGCTCGATCCCGGCTTCGGCCAGCTTTCGACGCATCAGGAACTTGTTCTTGGCGGCCACGCACGCCCGCCAGTCCTTGCCGGGCAGCCCGAAGTAGGCGGCGGCCAGCGCGGTCTCCGCCTGCAGGTGGTCGGAGTTGGAGAAGATCGCGTCCGGCCTGCCGAGCTGCTCCACGGCGTCGATCAGGGCGCGCGGGTCGCGTACGTCGCACGCCACAGCGTGCGGATGCCGCTCCGGCCGGTCCGTCAGGATCGTCACCTCGCAGCCCAGCGCGCGAGCCGCGGGCAGGAAGCCGTCTGTCACGGAATCGGTTGGCTTGAGCGCGGTCAGGTAGAGCCGCAACGCGAAGGCACCCCCGAAGGATCAGGTAAGGCTAACCTAACTCGTCGATCTTAGCCCGACAGAGATCACCCCGGCGCCCGGATACGTTAATCGCCCGCCAACCGCGAGGTCATAGGATGACATCGGAATTGGGGAGGGCCGGAAATGGGGACCACCGCGGAAGAGCAACTCGTCGGACCGCTGCTTCTCGCGCGCGGCACCATCGACAGATCCTCGGCGCTGCGGGCCGACGAACGGTGGCTCGACGCCGCCTGGACCGATCCCGCGACCAGGGTGCTGGTGATCGATGACGGTCGCACGCTGGTGCGTCGGGTGGGCGATGACGTGCAGGCGGTGCTGTACACGCCGGCGCAGGCGCCCTCGGGCGAACGCTACCTGCTCGGTGTCGAGGGTGGCGTCGCCTACTTCGCCGTGGCCGCGCCGCTGCCCGGCATCTCCACGGGCGAGGTCAACGGCCGCGTGACCGTCCCGATGAGCCTGCGCGACACGCCCGAGGGAACCCCGGTGGCGGCCGGGCTGCGCCAGGTCGGGGGCCTGCTCGGCGACCGCGACGCGGGCCTGCTCGTCTACGCCGTGGCGCTGGAGGCCTGGCACGCGAGCCACGAATACTGCCCGCGCTGCGGCGCCCACACCACCGTCCAGGCCGGCGGCCACATCCGCGTCTGCCCGCAGGACGCCAGCCAGCACTTCCCGCGCGTCGACCCGGCCGTGATCATGCTCGTCCGCGACGAGGACGACCGCTGCCTGCTCGCCCGAGGCCCGCAGTGGCCGGAAGGGCGGCTGTCGATCCTGGCCGGGTTCGTGGAGCCGGGCGAGTCGCTCGAGTACGCCGTGATCCGCGAGGTGGCGGAAGAGGTCGGCGTCACCGTCGTCAACCCGCGCTACCTCGGCAGCCAGCCCTGGCCGTTCCCGCGCAGCCTCATGCTCGGCTTCTTCGCCGACGCCACCACGACCACGCTCATCCCCGACGCCGACGAGATCGCCGAAGCCCGCTGGTACTCCCGCGAAGAGATGGCGAGCGCACTGGAGTCAGGCGAACTGCGCCTGCCGCCCCCGGTGTCGATCGCTCGCCGCCTGATCGAGACCTGGTACGGCGGCGAGCTCGTCGGCGACTGGTGATCAGGCCGCTTCGAGCAGGGCCTTGACCTCGAGGGCCGAGGGGTTCGTCCGCACGACGCGCCCCTTCGCCGTCTCGATCACCACGGTCGGCACGACCTGGTTGCCGTTGTTGACGCTCATCACGAACTCGGCGGCCACCGGGTCGCGTTCGATGTCGATCTCGTCGAAGCTGATGCCCTCGCGGGCGAGCTGAGACTTGAGCCTCTTGCAGGGGCCGCACCACGTGGTGCTGTAGACCGTGAGCGCCATGTTGGGGAATCCCTCCAAGGTCAGGAAGTCAGGCGCTCGGTGCAACAACGCGACGTGCCCGGTTAATCCCTAGCCGAGGCGTTCGGCGACCCACGCCTGCACGCGCTCGGCCACACCCGGCTCCCGGTAGAGCGGAGCGCTGTGATTGATGCCCGGCGAGGTGAACACCGTCACCGGCACACCCACCTGGCCCAGCATCTGCTTGAGCAACTGGCTCTGCACCGGCGGCACGAACTCCTTGTCCGAATGCACGGTCAGCATCGGGGCGTCCTTCTTGCTGGCGTGCCAGGCCACCTCCATGCTGGCCCACACCCGCGAGCACTTGCCCTTGGGCGCGCAGCCGCCGGCCAGGCGGATGGCGGCCGTGCGGAGCTTGCGCTTGTTGGGGTCGGCGCTCTTCTCCCCGTCGGCGTACGCGCGCAGCGGCGAGATGATCGGCGACAGGCCCACGACCCCCTTGAGGCCGCTGACGCCGTCGCCGTACGTGCCCACGGCCGCCGCGATGTGACCGCCGGCCGAGAAACCGACCACCACGTAGTTGGACGGGTCGAACGACCACCGGTCGGCGTGCTTGCGGGCCGTCGCGATCGCCGTCAGCGCGTCCGTGCGCTGCGCCGGCCAGGCGGCGTCACCCGACAGGCGGTAGTTGAGGTTGAAGACCGTGTAGCCGAGGTCGGCGTAGCTACGGGTGATCTCCTTCATGTACCGCTTGTCGCCGCTGGACCACCAGCCGCCGTGGACGAGGAACACGCCGGGCCGCTTCGCGCCGTCGGCGGTCCACCAGACGTCCATGGCCTGACGCCGATGGGAGCCGTAGGCGATCGTCTCCGTGGACAGGCCGCCGAGCCCGTCGAAGTCGATGGGCGTCGAGGGAACAGGTGTGGGGTCCTGCGCCGCGTTCGCGGCGGTCGGTGGCACCACAACGGCAACGAGCGCGAGCACGCCCGCGAAAACCGCACTTCGCACGGCCTTCCTTTCCCCCATGCAGATGGTCGGCCCCATTGTGGGGGAAGAGACCAGTTCTTTGCATCTCGCCAACTACGAAACATACGTCGGCACGCATGTTGCCAGAATAAGGACCTTCGCCGCCAGCAACTGGGAGGATACACAGGTGAGTAACGCTGACGACGTCCTGATCGGCCTCGATCCCGAGCAGCGGGCGGTCGCCGAGGCCGTGCGCGGGCCGGTGTGCGTGCTGGCAGGCGCCGGCACGGGCAAGACCAGGGCGATCACCCACCGCATCGCGTACGCGGTGCGCAGCGGCGTCGTCGACGCGCAGAGCGTCCTGGCTGTGACATTCACCACTCGCGCCGCCGGGGAACTGCGCCAGCGGCTGCGCACACTCGGCGCGCCCGGCGTGCAGGCGCGCACGTTCCACGCCGCGGCCCTGCGTCAGCTCACCTACTTCTGGCCCAAGGTGATCGGCGGCGCGGCCCCGTCGATCATCGAGTCGAAGCTCCCCGTCCTGGGCGAGGCCTGCCGCCAGCTCCGCAAGAACCCCGACCGCTCCGAACTGCGCGACATCGCCTCAGAAATCGAATGGGCCAAGGTCATGCAGATCGGCCCGGAAGACTACGAGCAGGCGGCCGCGAAGTACAACCGCCTGCCTCCCGGCTCGTCCGACCGGATGGAGGGGCCCTCCCGGCGCGAGGAGGTGGCCCGGCTCTACGAGGCGTACGAGCGGATCAGGCGCGAACGCCACCTCCTCGACTTCGAGACGATCCTCGAGCTGACCGCCGCCGTGATGACCGAGCACCAGGAGGTCGCGGCCCAGATCCGCCAGCAGTACCGCTACTTCGTCGTCGACGAGTACCAGGACGTCAACCCGCTGCAGAAGCTCCTGCTCGACACCTGGCTCGGCGGACGCGACGACGTCTGCGTCGTCGGCGACCCCAACCAGACCATCTACTCCTTCACCGGCGCCAGCCCGCGCTACCTGACCGGATTCGGGGTGGAACATCCCGACGCGGCCGTCATCAAACTGGTCCGCGACTACCGCTCCACGCCGCAGGTCGTCGACCTGGCCAACCTCGTCATCGCCAAGGGCAAATCCCCTCACCGCCTGGAACTCCTCGCCCAGCGCCCCGACGGCCCCAGACCGGTGTTCGCCGACTACGACGACGAACCGGCCGAGGCCGCAGGAGTGGCCCGCGCCATCAGGAAACTCCTCGACAAAGGCGTCCCTTCCCGCGAGATCGCGGTGCTCTTCCGGGTCAACTCCCAGTCCTCGTCGTATGAGGAGGCGCTGTCCAAAGCCGAGATCCCGTACGTGCTGCGCGGAGCGGAACGCTTCTTCGAACGCCCCGAGGTACGTCAGGCCGTCGTGCTGCTCCGCGGTGCCGCCCGCTCCTCGGCAGGCGAGCCCCTGGCGGCCGAGGTCCACTCCATCCTCACCGGCGTCGGACTGACCCCGTCCCCGCCCGGAGGCGGCGGCAAGGCCAGAGAGAAGTGGGAGTCACTCAAAGCCCTGGCCGACCTCGCCGAGGACATGGCCGCCAACGGCGCCGACCTGCCCGCCTACGTGGCCGAGCTGGAACGCCGCGCCTCCGAACAGCACGCCCCGCCCGTCGAGGGCGTCACCCTGGCCTCCCTCCACGCCGCCAAGGGCCTGGAATGGGACGCGGTCTTCCTCGTCGGCCTCACCGACGGCATGCTCCCCATCATCTACGCCGAGACCCCCGACCAGATCGAAGAGGAACGCCGCCTCCTCTACGTCGGCATCACCCGCGCCCGCGAACACCTCACCCTCTCCTGGGCCCTGTCCCGCGCCCCCGGAGGCCGCAAGTCCCGCCGCCCCACCCGCTTCCTCGACGGCCTCACCGGCCGCTCCTCCACGCCGCCCCGGATGGCGCCCACCCCGGGGACCGAGCGCCGCAAGGTGGCGGCCCCCGTCACCTGCCGCGTCTGCGCCAAGACGTTGCGGGCGGCGGCCGAACAGAAACTGGGACGCTGCTCGACATGCCCGGCCGACTACGACGAAGCCCTCCTCGAACGGCTCAAGGTCTGGCGCACGGCCACCGCCAAAGACTCCAAGATCCCGCCGTACGTCATCTTCACGGACGTGACCCTGCAGGCCATCGCCGAACGGGCGCCGACCACGGAGCAGGAACTGCTGTCCATCGCGGGAATCGGCCGCGTCAAAATGGACCGCTACGGCGAAGCCGTCCTCGCCCTCTGCCGCACCCCCTAGCGGCCGGCCCTCCCACCCCGCTCGCACACCCCGCCGGCGGCCGCGTGCGTGCACGTACCGCACCCGGTTCGCCCAGGGCTCGGCGACTTCCCGGTGAGAGCCGGTGGCGATCAGCACAAAGCGGCCGTCCCACACCCCAACCCCACTCCGGCCCCCCTAGGTCAGACCTCACCCCGCCCCGCCTTCCACGCCTGCCTCTGCCTCCCACGCTTGCCCCCAGCCCCCCGTCCTTCCACGTCTGCCTCCGACTCTCGTGCCTGCCCCCGGCTCACTCCCGCCTTCCACTCCCGCCTCCCGTGCCCGACCCCACTCCCGGCGGACCCCGCTTTCGTGACGCCGACGCCCAACGCAGGGGCCCCGCGCAAGGCGTGTCCCTCCCCACCACTCCCCAAGCGAACCCGCCTCGTTACAGGGGCGAAACCCCGACCATGGATCATCAGACCAACCAGGCAGCCCAGGTTCGGGCGCCCAAGGGCAGCACGTCAGACTTGTCCGGGAACCGGGACCAGAACCGGGACCAGAATCGAAACGGGAACCAGGACAAGTGCCCGCAACCAGACCAAACTGAGGCCAGAGCCAAGGCAGGACCAGGGCGCGCCGAGACCGGAAGGCACATGGGGGACAGACCAGTGAACGAGGCGCTGAAGGAGCTGCTGGACCTGCTCGACCTGGAGCAGATCGAGCTGGACATCTTCCGAGGCAGAAGCCCGGAGGAGCACATCCAACGCGTCTTCGGCGGCCAGGTGGCGGCCCAGGCCCTGGTGGCGGCCGGCCGTACCGTCCCCAAGGACAGGAACGTCCACTCACTCCACGCCTACTTCATCCGCCCCGGCGACCCTTCCATCCCGATCGTCTACAACGTCGAGCGCCTCCGCGACGGCCGCTCGTTCACCACGCGCAGGGTCGTCGCCGTTCAGCACGGCAAGGCGATTTTCACGATGTCGGCGTCGTTCCACGTCGAGGAGGAGGGCGTGACGCACCAGGCGTCCGTCATGCCGGACGTGCCGGACCCGGAGACGCTCCCCACGTTCCACGAGCGCATGTACGAGCTGGTCGGCGACAACCCCGACCTCCGCGACTGGCTGTCGCGCCCGCGCCCCGTGGACGCCAGATATGTATCGCCGTTGACGTGGGAGGCGTTCCGCAACCCGGAGTTGCGCAGCGCCGAGACGAACGTCTGGTTCCGCTACCACGCCGAGCTGCCCGACGACCCGCTGCTGCACGTGGTGCTGGCCGCGTACGCCTCCGACTTCACGCTCGTCGACACGATCCTGCTCGCGCACGGCATGGCCTGGGGATCTTCGAACGTCATGGGGGCCTCGCTCGATCACGCCATGTGGTTCCATCGGCCCTTCCGCGCCGACGACTGGCTGCTCTACGCTCATGAGTCGCCGTGGTCGGGCGGGGCGCGGGGGCTCGCGCGGGGTGAGATGTTCACCGCGTCGGGTGAGCTCGTGATCTCGGTCGTTCAGGAGGCCATGATCCGCGTGATGAAGTAGGCGCGAATCCGGTCGCCCGCGATGGCTGTTGAGCGCGAGAACTGTAACAAAATCGCAGGTAGAAAATATGTTGCCCCTTCCCGGGTTCCCGGTTTAGGGTCATGGTCAAGCGAGTCGGACACTACTGTCCGACGATCCCGAGAGTGGAGGTGAGTCCAGGTGGTGAACAGCATCGAGATGTCGGCCACGCAGTGGCTCGCCTCCGCATGCCGTAGCTCGGTGAGGCTCGCCGATGGGCCGGCCAAGCCGCGGCAGGAGAAGTCTGCCCGTAGCCAGGCCCCCTCCGTCTATGCGCGAGCCCACTTCGGTCTGCGCGCGCAAGGAGTTCCTGCCTACGCCGCAAGTATCGAACTGCCGGCCAGCCAGCTCACCAAGGGTGGACTGTGCGGTCCGCAACCCTGGAGGGATGCTCCGGTCATAACCTGACCGGCAACAGCCCCCAGGCCGCGGATCCACAGACCGGATCCGCGGCCTTCTTGTTTGTCCGTGATCCCCGACCACCTCCGAGGTGCCCAAACCAAGATCAAAAAGATCGATCAAAAGGAGAAACTGATGGGGGCGAAGACGATCATGGACCTGATCGACGAAGCCAAGATCCCCTGTCGTACCGACCCTGACCTGTGGTTCGCCGAGTCGCCCGAGGACGTCGAGTTCGCCAAGGCACTCTGCGGCGGCTGCCCGATCCAGAAGGCCTGCCTCGCCCGCGCCCTTGAGCGCGAGGAGCCGTGGGGCGTCTGGGGCGGCGAACTGATCCTCAGGGGAACGATCGTTCCCCGCAAGCGTCCGCGCGGGCGTCCCCGCAAGCACCCGGTCGCTGCCTGAACACCGCACCTACGACAAGAAAGCGAACAAACCAATGAACACTCGACCGACAAGGAACATCGCAGTGCCGGATCTCATTCATGACCTGGTAAATGACCGAATACAAACCCTCCACCGTGAGGCGGAGGAGCAGCGTCTCGTCCTGCGCGTCACCCGCGTGCAGCGAGCCAGGCGCAAGGTCAAGCGGGCGAACGAGCGCCTCCACGAGGCCCTGAGCCGCCAGATCTGATCCCGGAGATCCTGCCGCCGGCGCAGGATCTCCCCGACAGATCCCCAAACGAGAGCCGGGCGCACCCAGCGCCCGGCTCTCGCCACATCCACCCACCCAACGCTCCACCTCCCCAACCCCGCAACCCCAGCACCTCCCCAACCTCACACCTCGGCTCCCCCCAACCTGGCACCCCGGCACCTCCCAAGCCCCACCCCCAAAGCCCGATACGACCAAACCCCATCACGACCTCAGCCGCTATGCCCGGGTCCGGTACGTCCCCAGCTACTACGGTTTGGGGTCGGTATTGCCTGAGCCCGGTAGGGTCCGAGTCCGGCACGGCCTCTTCTGCTACGGCCCAAGTCCGCTACGCCCTGAGCCCAGTCCGGTCCGTGTCCGCTATGGTCTTGGGCCTGGTGTGGACCGAATCGCGGGAACATCTGCTCTTCCGCCATATCGCCCAAGACCGGGCAGCTCGGCTCTGCACCGAGTTCTCATCCCCCACGCCGTCATAGGGGCGGTCGCTCGGGGCGGCAACCGGGCTCTTGTTCAACAGGTTGCCCAAAACTCCGGCCGTACCCTCGCGAAGCGGGTTCCGCAAGCCCGAGCTCTGTGGCCAGACGCCAATCGTTCGGTGTCTGGCCACAGGCACGTACTCGCGGGCACACGATCTCATCCGATCGCTCCCGCCGAGCTCACCGGCCACGTATGGGCCGCACGCCATCCGCCGGTGTTGTGCACTCAACGAACGGACAGGTCATGGCCCAGTCAGGCAGTGAACGGCGGGCACCTCGGCAGGAACGCCCGGGGCCATCGGGTTCACGACGGTGGACACTTCTCCGACACTTCTGGCCAGACAGCCGGTGATGAGGGCCGGATCGGCGACGGCGTTCGCGGCGGGGACGGTGGCGATCATGCCCATGGCCGCCAGAGCGGTGACGGCCAGCAGGCGCGCGGTTCGATGCATCGGTTTCCTCTCAAGAAGGCAACGGTTTGCATCCGAATAATTACATGGAGTAGTCAACGATTGACAGCAAGCTGTGAGAATTCTCATCTACCGCCTCTGCGCAGCTGACCAGCGACAACACCTTCACACCCACACAGTCAGCGCCGCCGGGCCATCCGCAACCGCGAATCTCCGCTACGCCCAACGAGCCACGAAGGCCAACGAAGTGCTCGCACTCGTACACCTCCTGGAGTCGCCGACCGAGCGTGCCCCGGCAGCGCACTTCCTGGCTCGGCTGAACGGAGCGTCCGCAACCATGCGCCCCCTGGGACGTGACCCTGAGCATCGCCAACCCGGCAGCGTCGAGCGACGACCGAGCCCTTAGCCCCCGATTGCCAAGGGTTCGTCGTCAGGGTCGTCAGAGAAGCCGGGGACCCAGCGGATGACCTCGTCGCGGAAGCGGGCCGTGGTGCCTAACTGGCAGAGCACGCCCACCCCGGCCGCATGGACCCGGTGGATGAGCACGTACGACACCGGAAGGTTGAGCTGGCGGACCACGTTGGTCGGACGCAGGTCGGTCACGCTGGCCACCTGGGCCTGGAGCCACTCCCGGCTGAACGTGAACTCCTCCACCGCCGTCGGCTCCACGTACGGCGCGAGGAAGGCGCGCAGCGCGTCGGCGTCGACGTCGACGTCCGGGCGGATGAAGCCCTCCTTGCGCAGGCCGGCCACGACGGCGTTCATGTCGCCCTGATTGAAGATCCGCATGAGCGGCCCGAAGACCTTGGGGTAGCCGTCGGGCAGCCGGTTGACGGCGCCGAAGTCGAGGACGCCGAGCTTGCCGTTGGCCAGCATGCGGAAGTTGCCGGGGTGCGGGTCGGCGTGGAGCATCCCGACCCGGGCGGGGGAGCTGAAGAGGAAGCGTACGAAGAGCAGCCCGGCGCGGTCGCGCTGCTCCTTGGTTCCTTCGGTGATGACGCGGGACAGCGGGGTGCCGTCCATCCACTCGCTGACCAGCACCATTTCGTTCGCCGCGACCACGTCCGGGACATGGAAGTCGGGATCCCCGTCGAACTCGAGCGCGAAGGCATGCTGGGCCTCCGCCTCTCTGAAATAGTCGAGCTCCTCGGCGACCCGCTCACGCAGCTCCGACAGCACGGACTTCATGTCGAGGCCCGGCAGCAGCACGCCGAACAGCTTCCCCAGCCGGGCCAGCTGGGCGAAGTCGCCGAGCAGCGCCTTGCCCGCCCCCGGGTACTGGATCTTGACGGCCACCTCCCGGCCGTCGTGCCACACGGCCTTGTGGACCTGGCCGATCGACGCGGCGGCGGTCGGCTGGTCGTCGAACGACAGGAAGTTCTCCCGCCAGTCGTCGCCCAGTTGCTCGGTCAGGACCTTGTGAACCGTGGACACGGGAAGCGGGGGAGCGGCGTCCTGCAGCTTGGTCAGCGTGGCGCGGTAGGGGGCGACGACCTCCTGCGGCAGCGCCGCCTCGAAGATCGACAGCGCCTGCCCGAGCTTCATCGCGCCGCCCTTGAGCTCGCCGAGGACTTTGAAGATCTGCTCGGCGGTACGCTGCTGCACCTCCTGGGCCACCAGTTCGGCGGACTTGCCGCCCAGGCGCTTGCCAAGCCCCAAGGCGGCGCGGCCCGCGAATCCGAGCGGAAGCGTGGCCAGCTTGGCTGAACGCGTCACAGCACGGCGCGGAAGATCGCTCACACTGATGCGCGGAACCTCGGCAGAGATGCCGCTTCCCCCCTTCGTGGTCGTCTCCTGAGCACGTCAGTCGCGGTCGGGTGCCATGACCATTCTTAGCGAATAAGGATTGTTTCGCATACAACGACATTGGGGGTGTACCCGCCATGCCTGCCTTTTCCAGCGCCAATCGGGTGATATGTCCATTGTGCTGTTGGTCACAGCCGAGGGTTTGCCGTCCAGGAACGCCAGCGCGTGACCCGTTGCTTCGGCCGCCACCGCCGCCGCGAGCGCCGACCCGCAGGCGATCTCGCCGGGCGGATAGCCGCCGACCCTGGCGGTCACGATCGGCCACGCCGGATCGCTGTCGCGACGCGTCAGGTCGAGGCAGTGCAGGCAGGCCGACTGGCGCGGCAGGACCAGCGGCCCGACGATCCCATGCCCTTCGAACGCGGACGCCGGCATGTGGGGGATGGACAGTGAGATCAGCTCATTGACCAGGACACCGTCGAGCGGGGTCACGGGCGCGAGTATGACGAGGTCGGGACGGTCCCACTTGTCACCGAGGTACGGCCCACCGGCCAACGCGTTCACCGCCGGTGCGATCACCTCCAGTTCGTGGACATGGGGATCGGGGGAGCCGGGGCCCACGTCTTCAGGGCAAGGCACAGGGCGGCCCTGGGGCGAGGCCGCCGCGGTGCCGGGGAGGGCGGGGGTGGCGCGTCGGGGCGTGGACCTGGTGGCGCCGCCGTTACGGGAGACGACTTCGGCGACGCCGCGGGGAGCCGGACCGGTAGTGCCGCGAGGGGCGTGTCCAACGGTGTTGCGGGAGGCGGATCCCGTCGTGTTGCGGGAGCCGGAGGTGAGCCTTCTGGCCACCGCCACGGCGCCCTCCTCGCGCGACAGCCCTATCTCCGCCCATGTCAGCCCGCCTGGCGTGATGTCCCTGGGACGCACGGGGCCGGAATCGAAGACCCGGATGTTGCCGATCCCGGCGGCGGCCAGCAGGGCGACGATCTGGGCGCCCACACGGCCGGCACCGTAGACGCGCACCCGCATTCCCCTGCGACGCCCCAGGATCGACAGGCCGCCCTCCGGAGCGGTGGAGTCGAGGTCGAGGGCGTCGAGATCTGGTCTCAAGCGATCTCGTTCGGCCAGGGAAAGATCGCGCAGGGGCCCGGGGCTGATGGCGGCGTCGTGGAGAGCGCCTTGGGAGGTGAGCTCGTCGAGCAGGGACTTGGCGCGGCTCTCGTCGAGCCCGGCGGCGGCCGCCTCGTGCAGGACGCGCTCCAGGTCGCGGGTGCCGTCGAGGTTTTCGAGCCACCTGCGGACACGCGGCGTCAGGCCGCTCAGCGTGATCGCCCTGAGGGGGTGTACGCCGTACTGGAGAGTCTGCTCGTCGCGCATGATGCGCCGGAGGGCGGGCTTAACTCGTGGCCTCATGGCGGGAAGGTTTCCACGCCGGAGCAAGATCCCGAGCCGGTTCTGGCGCGCCTGTGGATAACTCTCCCCCCAGGGGCGTCCTGTGGAGAAACCGATGATCAGGGCAGGGAGCGCACCGGTGGACGGAACCGGCCGAGGTGGGGTGTCCCCTATGAGGTCAGGTCGGCGCGGGGCATCGAGGCCGCAAGGGCGCCCGGGGCGTGGGATGGCCGGGGCGAAGGTGACAAGACAAGGTGTTCGGTGCGGACGTGGAAGCAGAAGATAAAGGTCTGGTAAATCAATCTTTCACGAAAGATGACCAAATATCGGACACGTCACCCACCGAAACGAAGATCTTTAAGACCCCATCCAAAGCCACAACCCACCCCAAACCACCCCCCAACCAAGACCATCAAGCCAGGAAAACCCAAGCTGAGATGGGAATCCGCACCCCGACCAGCCCCAGCCCGACACCCGGCCCCGGATCTGGCCGTCCGCACATCGGGAAAGGCGCATGCCCAAATTCACCCGCTCTTAATCATCTGACCAGCAGAAACAACGTCCACCCTCTGTGGAATTTCGCCAGTCTCGGCTAACGTGCATATGTGCCCCCCGAGACAGTCGAGGTTCGTCGCAGTTCTCGTCGCCGGCGTACGGTTTCCGCCTACCGCGACGGCGACAAGACGATCGTGCTCCTGCCCGCCTGGCTGAGCGGCGAAGACGCGGATGAGTGGGTGAGCCGGATGCTGGATCGCCTGGCCGCCAAGGAACGCCGGCGAAGGCCCACCGACGAGGCCCTGCTGGAAAGAGCCAAGGAGCTGTCGGCCAAGTACCTCGACGGAGCGCCCGAGCCCGTGAGCGTGCGCTGGGTCGACAACCAGCAGCACCGCTGGGGTTCGTGCACCCCCGAGAACGGCACGATCAGGATCTCGACGCGGCTCAAGGGCCTGCCGGAGTGGGTCATCAACTACGTGATCATCCACGAGCTCGTGCACCTGCTGGTGCCCAGCCATGGGGCCAAGTTCTGGGCGCTGGTAGAACAGTATCCCAAGGCGGAGCGGGCACGCGGGTTCCTGGAGGGCTTCTCCGCCGGGGCCCACACCGCACCGGAGGAGTGTTGACGCGCATCGCCGCGGTCCTGGTACGACAGCACATGGTCCAGCAGGCTGCGCCCCCGGGCGTCGACCCGGCGGAGTTCCTCGAGGCGGTCGCCGAGGACACCTACGAGATGGTCGCCGGCCTCGAGCTCGTCACCCCCGTACTGATCACCAGCGTCCCCGAGCTGGACGAGATCGTCTGGCCGGGCACCGAAGTGATCACCATAAAAGACGACGAACCCCTGAAAACCATCCTCGGCCGCCTCCACGCCGACCAGGCCGCCGTGATCGCCGCCGACGCGCCCGACCTGCCGCCCCTGCTGGTCGGCAAGCTGTTCAGGGAACTGGGCAGGGCAGAGATCACGATCTGCCCCGCGGAGAACGGCGGCGCGGTCGCCATGGCCTGCGCCCTCCCGCCGCCCGCCTGGGCCGACCCAGACCTGGACGACGCCGGCATCGTGACCACACTCCGCGCCCAGGCCCCCGGCCCGCGCCGGGTCGCCACCACCCCGGGCTGGCACCGCCTGCGCACCCGCGAAGACGTCGAACGCCTCGACCCGGGGCTCGAAGGCTGGGACAACACCAGGGCGCTGATCAGGGCACGGTGAGCTCGGCCAGCACGGCGCGATGGTCGGTGCCCGGCACGTCGCGCACGCTGACCTCCTGCACCCCCACCCGATGGTCCACCAGCACGTGGTCGATCGTGATGATCGGCGGCACCCGCTTGTTGGCCGGCCATGTGGGGATCAGACCGGCTCCCACCTGGTCGGCCGCGTCCTTGTAGCCCCTGTCGAGCAGTTTGCGCAGGGCGGCGTGGTCGAGGGAGGCGTTGAAGTCGCCGGCCAGGATCCGCACCTGGTCGGGCGAGGCGGAGGGCAGGGACTCCAGGGACGCGTTCCAGTCGGTGACGCGCGGGCCGAGCGGCGGGAACGGATGCACGTCCACGAAATCGACCGGTTTCCCGCCGGGCAGTGAGATGCGCGCGGCGGGCATGTTGTGCCCGAACGACCTCCCCATGCCCAGGAGCGGCCGCAACGCGTGCTTGGAGTAGAGCCCGCTGCCGCTGGCGTTCCACTCGTCCTCCAGCACCCTATGGGGCATCAGCACCTTGAGCCCGGCCGCGTCCAGGTCGGAGACCGCCCCCGGCGTCAGTTCCTGCGTGCTCAGCACGTCGGGGTCGAACTCGCGTACCAGCTTCACGATCGTGGCGGGATCGGCCCTGCCGAACAGCATGTTGATCGTCATGACCTTCAGCGGCCGGCCCGTCGTGGCCTCGGCCGTCCCCAATGCCCTGGGCAGCACGCTGAACCCGAGCGCGGCGGAGGAGAGCAGCGCGACGGCGGTCGCGGCGCGTTTGCGGCCGACCGCGGCGATCATGAGGGGGATCAGCGAACCGGCCGCCGCGTACGGCGTGGCCGTCATGATCTGCGTGGGCAGCGAGCCCCGCTCCAGCCCCGCGACCCTGACCACGGCCCAGGCCGCGAACGGGGTCACGGCCAGCCACGTGAGCATCGCGCCGGGGAACTTCCGTCGCTTGCGAGCTGGTGTGACGATCGTGCCGCCGACGGCAGAAGTCTCCACTCGGACCCCCTCATGGAACGTCCCAGGAGGAGACTCTAGCCAACCGGACGTGAGCGCAGAGTAAGGGCGGCCTGTCCACGTGCGGCCAGTCGCCGCGTCGCCGCGTCGGACAGCTCGGGGATCTCTCCGACGGGGAACCAGCGCAGGTCCAGCGACTCCTCGCTGATCACGGCCTCGGCGCCGGGAGGGGCGACGGCCGCGTACTCGACGTCGAGGTGGTAGCTGTGCGGCGGATGACACCATACGACGTGTTTGTCGACCGCCAGCGGCCCAGGCAGCAGCTCAAGTCCTGAAATTCCGGACTCTTCCCAGGCTTCCCGGAGGGCGGCGTCCGCCAGCGACCTGTCGGAGAGCTCGCAGTGGCCGCCCATCGGCAGCCACATCTTGGCCTTCGGGTGCAGCGTGAGCAGCACCTGGGAACCGTCGTGCGACAGCACCGCGGTCGTCGCCGTCAGGTGCCCAGGCACACATTCGCGCAGCATGGCGTCGTCATGGGAGCGCAGATGGCCGAGGAACTCGGCCCGCAGCGCCTCTTCCTCGGGCGTTGGCGCGGTCCAAGCGGACAGCACCGCCTGCGCGTCGTGGTGCAGGCTCAACTCTCGTCGCCCTCGTCAGGCTTGGCCTCGAGCTGGGAGATGTCCCAGGCGGCCTCGCCGCGGACGAACGCCTCTGGATCGTCGAGGTCTTCCGCCGTCGGCATCAGGTCGGGGTGACCCCACAGGGCGTCGCGGCCGTCGACCCCGCGCTCGCTCTCCAGCGCGCGCCACAGCGCCCCCGCCTCGCGCAACCGCCTCGGCCGCAGCTCCAGCCCCACCAGCGTCCCGAACGTCAGCTCGGCGGGACCGCCCGTCGCACGGCGGCGGCGTACGGTCTCGGCCAGGGCGACGGCCGAGGGCAGCTTGCCCTCCGCGGCGTGGTCGACCACGGTGGCCACCCACCCCTCGACCAGCGCGAGCATCGTCTCCAGCCGCGCCAGCGCGGCCTTCTGCCGCTCGGTCTCCTCAGGCTTGAGCAGGTTGCCCCCGCTCAGCGCCTCCTGGATCGCCTCGGGGTTGTTGATGTCGAGGCCGCGAATCTGCTCCTCGAGCGCCGAAGTGTCGACCGTGATGCCCTTGGCGTACTCTTCGACCGCCCCGAACAGGTGCGAGCGCAGCCATGGAACGTGCTGGAACAGCCGGTGGTGCGCGGCCTCGCGCAGCGCCAGATAAAGCCTGATCTCGTCGCCGGGGACCTCCAGGCCCTCGCTGAACGAGGCGATGCCCCCGGGCAGCAGCGCGGCCTTGTCGGACAGCGGCAGGCCGATGTCGGTGGTGCCGACCACCTCGCGGGCCAGCGAACCGAGCGCCTGCCCGATCTGCTGGCCGACCATCATGCCGCCCATCTGTTTGAGCATGCCCATCAGCGGCCCGGCCATCTGCTGGGCCTCGGGAGGCAGCCCGGGGCCGCCCAGTGCGCCGCCCATGGTTTCGACCATGCGTTCGGCGATCGGCTCGCAGAGCTTGCGCCAGACCGGGATCGTGTTCTCGATCCATTCGGACCGGCTCCAGGCCTGCGGGCTCGACACGCCGCTCGGCAGCGTCGTCGCCTCGTTCAGCCACAGATCGGCCAGGCTGAGCGCCTCGACGATCTGGCGGCGCTCGCCTTCCATGACGCTCGGATCGCCTTCGGCGACCACGGCGTGACGGGCGATGTTCTTCGCCATGTCCCAGTTGACAGGGCCTGAACCCTGGGACGCCGACAGCATGTCGGCGAACTGGCGCATCGCCTGAGCCATCTGCTCAGGGTTGCCGAACATGGCGAACGGATTCTCGTTAGGGTCGTTTTCGCGACCTGGCAGGTCAGTCACCGCTCTACCTCGTGCAGGATGGAGGAGTCCACATCCGCCACGTTAGTCGTCCTACGGCGGATCAGTGCAAAGTGAGGACCTGGTGCCTACCTCGAAACGCCCGCGCCAACCCGTCGTCGCCGTCACGGGCGCGGCCTCCGGCCTTGGCCGTGAGCTGCTCTCGAAGCTCGTATCCTCCGCGGATTTCCGCAGGGTGGTGGCCATCGACGAGCAGCGCGGCGACCTTCAGGAAGCCACGTGGAGAGTGATCGACGTACGGGATCCGCTCTTGGCGAACCGGATCTCCGACATCGACGTCCTGGTCCATCTGGCGGGAGACTACGCCGTCGATTCCGATCCAGGGGAGCGGCGGGCCTACAACCTGCGGGCCGCCCAGACCGTGCTGACGGCCAGCGCCGCGGCGCGCGTGCGGCGGGTCGTGCTGGTCACGAGCGCGATGGTGTACGGCGCCGCGCCCGACAACGAGGTCCCGCTGCCCGAGGACGCCCCTGTGGCGGCCGAACCCGACACCGGCGTCGTGGGCGACTACCTGGAGATCGAGTCCCTGGTACGCAGGTCGCTGCGCAGCCATCCGGGCCTGGAGGTCACCGTGCTGCGCCCTGCCGCGGTCGTCGGCCCGGGCGTCGACACCGTGATCACCCGCCACTTCGAGTCGCCCAGGCTCCTGACCGTCAAGGGCTGCAGCCCGCACTGGCAGTTCTGCCACATCGACGACCTGATCTCGGCGCTGGACCTGGCGGCGCGCGGCGTCGTCACGGGCGTGGTGGCGGTCGGCTCCGACGGATGGCTGGAGCAGGAGCAGGTCGAGGAGCTGTCCGGCATCCGCGGCCTCGAACTGCCCGCGGGGCTGACGTTCGGCACGGCCCAGCGCCTGCACAGGCTCGGCGTCACCCCGGCGCCCGCCACCGACCTGCACTACGTGGTCTACCCGTGGGTCGTCGACTGCGTGGCGCTGCGCGAGGCGGGCTGGAAGCCCTCATGGACGAACGAGGCCGCGTTCGAGCAACTCCTGGAGCTGCGGGAGAACAGGACGACCGTGGTCGGCAGGCGGCTGCCCGTCAAGGAGGCCACGCTCACCGCGGCCGGCGCCACCGTGGCCGTCATCGGCACCGCCGCGATCGTCCGCCAGGTCCGCAAGAAACGCCGCCAGTGACAGCACGACGGCGAACCGGCAGGTCAACGGGGGGTTTCCCGTTGTTGGTAGGCTTTTTCCGTGGACGTCATCCGGTTGCTCGGCATTCGTGACACCCCGCTGTCGGTTGACGAGGTGCTGGCCGCCGTGGGCGACCACGCCTCGGGCGGCACCGTGATCTTCGTGGGCACCGTCCGCGAGCAGGATCAGGGAAAACCGGTGACCAGGCTCTCCTACTCCGCGCACCCCACGGCCGAGGCCGAACTGCGCAGTGTGGCCGAGAAGGTGGCGGCCGACTTCCCCGTGACGGCCCTGGCCGCCGTCCACCGGGTCGGCGATCTGGAGCTGGGCGACACGGCGGTGGTCGTCGCGGTGGCCGCGCCGCACAGGGACGAGGCGTTCAAAGCCTCGCGCCGCCTGATCGACGACCTGAAAGGGCAGGTCCCGATCTGGAAACATCAGTTGTTCGCCGACGGCGAGACCGAATGGGTCGGCGTCGGCGCATAAGCTCATCTCATGTCACGACGCGCCCTGACCCTGCTACTCGCGGGATTCCTGGTGCTCGCGCTCGGCGTGGTGGGCGCGTTCCGGCCGGTCCCGTACGTCGTGCTCAGCCCCGGCCCGACGGAGAACACGATCGGTGAGGTCGACAAGAAGCCCGTGATCTCGATCAAGGGCCGGCAGACCTACCCGACCGCGGGCGCGCTGAGCCTGGTCACGGTGGCCTACCAAGGCGGTCCGGCGGCCCAGATCGACCTGCTGACGGCGTTGCGCGGTTGGATCGATCCGACCGTGGCGGTGGTCCCGCAGGAGACGATCTTCGCTCCTGACCGCGACCCCAAGGAGGTCGAGGAGGAGAACACGGTCGAGATGACCAACTCCCAAGACTCCGCGACGGCCGCCGCGCTCAACGAGCTCAAGATCCCCTACAACATGGTCGTGACGGTCGTGTCCACCGAGAAGGGCAAACCCGCCGACGGCAAGTTGCAGAAGGACGACGTGATCAACGCCGTCGACGGCAAGCCCGCGACCGACGTCGATGTCGTGGGCGACGCCGTCAAGGCCCGCAAACCAGGCCAGAGCGTGGTCTTCAACGTCACCCGCGGCAAGGACAAGCTCGACGTCACCCTGCACACCGTGGCGGGCCCCCAGGGCCAGACCCTCGTGGGCGTGCTCATGAAGGCCGACTACAAGTTCCCGTTCGACGTCGACATCAACGTCGGCGACGTCGGCGGTCCCAGCGCCGGGCTGATGTTCTCGCTCGGCATCTACGACAAGCTCACCCCCGGCGAGCTGACCGGGGGTAAGAAGATCGCCGGTACCGGCACGATCGAGCCGTCGGGCGAGGTCGGGCCGATCGGCGGCATCGCGCAGAAGATGGTCGGCGCCAAAGAGGCGGGCGCGACGATCTTCCTGACGCCGGCCGACAACTGCGCCGAGGCCATGAAGGGCGTGCCCGACGGGCTGCGGCTGGTCAAGGCGGATACCCTGCACGACGCGGTGCTCTCGCTCGACGCGCTGCGCACGGGCAAGGGAAACGTGCCAGCGTGCGAGGCCGGATGAAACTTCTGGCGGGCGCCATGCGTTAGCCGTAGGGCTGGCACAGCGGTGTAGGTTGCCAGACACGGACCGTTTCTCCATTACGACGAGGGGTTGGCCTTGAGCTTCCGGACCCCAGGAGCCGGCAGGGCGATGCGCTTGCCCCGTCGGCCGCGACTGCTTCTGCCTGTGGCGATCGCTCTTGTGGCGATTGTGGCCGCGTTTTTCCTCTTTTCGGGCATTTATACGGACTATCTATGGTTTGACTCGACCAACTTCACTTCGGTCTTCACCGGTGTGCTCCTGACGAAGATCGTGCTGTTCCTGGTCGGAGCGGTGCTGATGGTCGGCATCGCGGGCGGCAACATGCTGCTGGCCTTCCGCATGCGGCCGATGTTCGGCCCGGCGATGTTCGGCGGAGGCAGCGGCGCCGACCGCTACCGCCTGGCGCTCGACCCCCACCGCAAGTTGATCTTCATTGTCGGCATGGGCCTGCTCGCGCTCTTCTCCGGCTCCTCGTTCGCGGGGCAGTGGGAAACGTGGCTGAAGTTCATCAACGGGGTGCCGTTCGGCAAGCAGGACCAGCTGTTCGGGATGGACATCTCGTTCTTCATGTTCGACTACCCGTTCATCCGGATGGTCCTGAACTTCCTGTTCACCGCGGTGATCATCTCGATCGTGCTGGCGGCGATCACGCACTACCTCTACGGCGGGTTCCGCCTGCAGTCGCCCGGCGTGCACGCCTCCAGGGCGGCGCGCACGCACCTGTCGGTGCTGCTGGGCGTCTTCGTGCTGCTCAAGGCCGTCGCCTACTGGATCGACCGCTACGGGCTGGTCTTCTCCGACCGCGGTTTCGTGCACGGCGCCTCCTACACCGACGTCAACGCCGTCCTGCCGGCCAAGACCATCCTCGCGATCATCGCGCTGATCTGTGCCGCCCTGTTCTTCGCCGGCGTCGTGCGCTCCGGCGGCATGATTCCCGGGGTCTCCTTCGGCCTGCTCGTGCTCTCGGCCATCCTGATCGGCGGCGTCTACCCCGCACTGGTCGAGCAGTTCCAGGTCAAGCCCAACCAGCAGGGCAAGGAAGCGCAGTACATCGAGCGCAACATCGAGGCCACGCGGCAGGCGTACAACGTCGACAAGACCGAGGTCGAGACCTACAACGCCCAGGCCGACCCGACCAAGGTCCAGGCCAACGACGGCGACACCTCGGTCTCCGGCGTGCGACTGCTCGACCCGGCGCTGGTGTCCTCGACGTACGAGCAGACGCAGCGCATCCGCGGTTTCTACAGCTTCGGCGACACCCTCGACGTCGACCGCTACCCCGACGCCAACGGCAAGCTGATCGACCACGTCGTCGGCGTTCGCGAGCTGACGGGCCCGCCCGAGGGCCAGGACAACTGGATCAACCGGCACCTGGTCTACACCCACGGCTACGGCTTCGTCGCCGCGCCCGGCAACCAGGTCGACACCGGCGGCCTGCCCGCCTACACCGCCAAGGACATGCCGGTCAGCGGCCCCCTGGTGTCCCAGTCCAAGCTCCAGGAGCCGAGGGTCTACTACGGCGAAGACCCGGGGTCGGCCCAGTACGTGATCGCGGGCGGCAACCCGAACAACCCGCAGGAACTCGACTATCCGGAGATCGGCGGCACGGGTCAGAAGAACACGACCTACACCGGTCAGGGCGGCGTCCCCGTCGGCTCGTTCTTCAACAGGCTCCTCTTCGCCGCCAAGTACGGCGAGGCGAACATCGTCCTGTCGGGCGACATCAACGACAACTCCAAGATCCTTTACGTCCGCAACCCGCGTGACAGGATCGAACAGGTCGCGCCCTTCCTGACCCTCGACGGCAACCCGTACCCCGCCGTCGTCGACGGGCGCATCACCTGGATCGTGGACGGCTACACCACCTCCAACGACTACCCGTACTCGCAGAGCGAAAGCCTCGGCGACATGACCCGCGACACGTCCAGCGACCGCCGCGTGATCGCCCAGCAGCCGAGCGACAAGATCAACTACATCCGCAACTCGGTCAAGGCCACGGTCGACGCCTACGACGGCACGATCAAGCTCTACGGCTGGGACACCAACGACCCGGTGCTCAAGACGTGGAGCAACGCCTTCCCCGGCATCATCCGCCCGGCCTCGGAGATGAGCGCCGACCTGCGCTCCCACGTGCGCTACCCGGAAGACCTGTTCAAGGTGCAGCGCTACACCCTGTCGCGCTACCACATCACCAACCCCGCCGCCTTCTACAGCGGCCAGGACTTCTGGAACGTCCCCAACGACCCCACCCAGGGCACCACGAACGTCAAGCAGCCGCCCTACTACCTGACCACCACGATGCCGGGCAGCAAGCCGGCGTTCTCGCTGACGACCACGTTCGTGCCCAGACAGGGGCCCAACCTGGCGGCGTTCATGGCGGTCGACTCCTCGGGCGGCTCCGAATACGGGCGCATGCGGATCCTGCGGATGCCGTCCACCGTCCCCGGCCCGGGACAGGCGCAGAACGCCTTCCAGAGCCGGTTCGCGGGTGAGCTCAACCTGCTCGGCGTCGGCGCCTCGTCGGTGCGGTACGGCAACCTGCTGACGCTGCCCTACGCGGGCGGGCTGGTCTACATCGAGCCCGTCTACATCCAGGTGGCCGCGGGCGGCGGCCAGGAGCCGTACCCGATCCTGCAACGGGTCCTGGTGTCGTTCGGCAACAAGATCGGCGTGAAACGCACGCTGGAGGAGGCGCTGGCAGAGGTCTTCGGCGGGCCACAGAACACCCAGCAGAACGAACAACAACAACAGCAACAGGAACAGGAACAGGAACAGACCACGCCCAGCCAGGCCAACGCGGCGCTGAGTTCGGCGATCTCGAACGCCCAGAAGGCCTACCAGGACGCGCAGAAAGCACTGCAGGCCAGCCCGCCCAACTGGGACGAGTACGGCAAGGCGCAGAAGCAGCTGGAGGACGCGCTGAAGGCGATCGAGGGCGCCAACACCCGGCAGGCCACGCCGGCCGCCACCCCGTCGGCCTCGCCAACGGCGACGACGCCCCCGAGTTCGCCGCCGGCCACACCGCCGGCGTCCCCGAGCGCGTCACCATCGCCGCCGGGCAACACGTCTTAGCCCAATCAATTTGCGCCCAGCCCGCGTCGCCCACTAGTCTTTAGACACAACGCGACGCGGGGTGGAGCAGTTCGGTAGCTCGCTGGGCTCATAACCCAGAGGTCGCAGGTTCAAATCCTGCCCCCGCTACCAATCCAAAAAGGTCCAGAGGTTCGCCTCTGGACCTTTTTGCATGTGATCCATCGTGGATGGCGCGAGCACTCCCGGCAGGGGGTATAGTTATTAACAACACACCGACGCGGGGTGGAGCAGTTCGGTAGCTCGCTGGGCTCATAACCCAGAGGTCGCAGGTTCAAATCCTGTCCCCGCTACCAAGTGAAATACCCGGCCTCTTCGGAGGCCGGGTATTTTTTTATGGACGCCGCCGATGAGGCGGGCCTTCCTGACGAGCCCGACCAGGGCCGTTTGCCCTGTCCCACCAGCCTTAACCTGGAGGAATGGGAGACAGGCCGCGCGGCAAGTGGCGCGTCTACCTCGGTGCCGCACCCGGGGTCGGCAAGACGTTCGCCATGCTGAGCGAGGCGCGCCGCGCCCGCGAGCGCGGCAAGGACGTGGTCGTGGGCCTCGTCGAAACCCACGAACGGGCCCGCACCGCCCAACTGCTCGCCGGCCTGGAGATCGTCCCCAGACAGACCCTGACCTACCGGGGCACGACGTTCACCGAGCTCGACACGGACGCGGTGATCAGACGTTCCCCCAAGGCCGCCCTGATCGACGAGCTCGCCCACACGAACGTCCCAGGCTCCCGTAACGCCAAGCGCTGGCAGGACATCGAGGAGATCCTCGACGCCGGGATCGACGTCATCTCCACCCTCAACATCCAGCACCTCGAATCGCTGAACGACGTGGTCGAGCAGATCACCGGCGTGCCGCAGCGGGAGACCGTGCCCGACGAGGTCGTGCGCAGGGCCGACCAGATCGAGCTCGTCGACATGTCGCCCGAGGCGCTGCGCCGCCGCATGGCCCACGGCAACGTCTATCCGCTGGAACGGGTGGACGCCGCCCTGGCCAACTACTTCCGGGTCGGCAACCTGACCGCTCTGCGGGAGCTCGCCCTCATCTGGGTGGCGGACAAGGTGGACGAGCAGCTCGACCGCTACCGTACCGACCACTCCATCGGCGGCACCTGGGAGGCCCGCGAGCGCGTGGTGGTCGCGCTGACCGGCGGCCAGGAGGGCGACACGCTCATCCGCCGGGCCGCCCGCATCGCGGCCAGGAGCAAGGGCTCCGACCTGCTGGCCGTGCACATCACCAACGCCGAAGGGCTCGACTCCGGCGGCGACCCCGCGAACCTCGTACGCCAGCGCACCCTCGTCGAGAACCTCGGCGGCACCTACCACCAGGTGGTCGGCGACGACATCCCGCGCGCGCTGCTCGATTTCGCCCGTGGCGTGAACGCCACCCAGCTCGTGCTCGGCGCGTCACGACGGGGACGGCTGGCGCAGCTCATCTCGCGCGGCGTGGGCGTCACGACGACGGCCCTGTCCGGAACGATCGACGTGCACATGGTCACGCACGAGGCGACCAGGAAGGGCGCCGCCCGGATCCGATCGAGGGCCGCGCTGACCCGCACCCGGCGCGCGGCCGGCTGGGGGCTGGCGCTGCTCGGGCTGCCGCTGCTGACGGCCGCCCTCCTGCCGCTGGACTTCACGCTGCCCAGCGAGATCCTGATCTTCCTGCTGCTCGTCGTCTGCGTCGCCCTGACAGGCGGCATGTGGCCGGCGCTGACGGCGGCGGTGCTCGGGTTCGGGCTGCTCAACTGGTTCTTCACGCCGCCGGTGCACACGCTGACGATCGCCGCGCCGGACAACGTGCTCGCGCTGGCCATCTTCGTGCTGGTGGCGGTCATGGTCAGCACCGTCGTCGACCTGGCGGCCAGGCGCAGCAGGGAGGCGGCGCGGTCGCGGGCCGACGCCGAGGTGCTCTCGACGCTGGCGGGTCACGTGCTGCGCGGCGCGGCGGCGCTGCCGTCACTGCTGGCCAGGATGCGCGAGACGTTCGGGCTGACCTCCGTGACCCTGCTCGAACGCGACCACGACTGGCGGATCGTCGCCACCTCGGGCGGAGTGCCGTGCACGAGCCCCGGCATGGCCGACACCGACGTCGTCATCGACGAGCGGCTCGTGCTCGCCGCCCACGGCCGCCTGCTGGACGCGAGCGACCGGCGGGTGCTGGAGGCGTTCGCGGCGGAGGCGGCGGTCGCGCTGCGGCAACAGCGGCTGCGCGAGGCGGCCGAGCAGGCCGAGCCGCTGGCCGAGGCCGACAGGATGCGCACGGCCCTGCTCGCCGCCGTCAGCCACGACCTGCGCACCCCGCTCGCCTCGGCCAAGGCGGCGGTCGAGAGCCTGCGCGCCACCGACATCACCTGGTCGGACGAGGACCGCGCCGAACTCCTCGCCACCGCCGACGAATCCCTGATCAAGCTGAACCGGCTCGTGTCCAACCTGCTCGACATGAGCCGCCTCCAGGCCGGCGTGCTCGGCGTGCGCCTGGAGCCCGTGGCGATCGAGGACATCCTCCCGCGCACCATCGCCGACCTCGGCCCCGTGCGCGACAGGGTCCGCGACGACCTCCCGCCCGAGATCCCCGGGATCATGGCCGACCCGGCGCTGCTGGAGCGGGTGCTGGTCAACCTGATGGCGAACGCCGTCCGCTACAGTCCCGAGGGCGAACCCGTACTCGTGACCGCGAGCTGGCACGGCGACAACGTGGAGATCCGGATCATCGACCGGGGCCCCGGCATCCCGCAGGATGCGCAGGAAAGGGTGTTCAT
Source organism: Nonomuraea purpurea (assembly GCF_042650645.1). Classification (NCBI taxonomy): domain Bacteria; kingdom Bacillati; phylum Actinomycetota; class Actinomycetes; order Streptosporangiales; family Streptosporangiaceae; genus Nonomuraea; species Nonomuraea purpurea. The sequence goes on along the minus strand of NZ_JBHSBI010000020.1, from coordinate 2,062 downwards.
GCCCTTCCAGCGGCTCGGCGACCGCGGCAGCCACACCGGCGTGGGGCTCGGCCTGGCGCTCTCACGCGGTCTGACCGAGGCGATGGGGGGAACGCTGGCCCTGGAGGACACGCCAGGAGGGGGACTGACCATGACCGTCTCACTGCGGAGGGCCACATGACGCGGGTGCTCGTGGTGGACGACGAGCCGCAGATCCTGCGTGCGCTGCGCGTCAACCTGGCCGCCAGGCAGTACGAGGTCGCGCTCGCCCCCGACGGGGGCTCGGCGCTGCGCCAGGCCGCGGACTGGCATCCCGACCTGGTCATCCTCGACCTGGGCCTGCCCGACCTCGACGGCGTGGAGGTCATCCAGGGGCTGCGCGGCTGGACCACGGTCCCGATCATCGTCCTGTCCGGGCGCGCCGACAGCACCGACAAGGTGGACGCGCTCGACGCGGGAGCCGACGACTACGTGACGAAGCCGTTCAGCATCGACGAACTGCTCGCGCGCGTGCGCGCCGTGACCCGCCGCACGGGCCGGCACGAGGAGGAGCTCGCGGAGGTGCGGTTGGGCGACCACGTGGTCGACCTGTCCGCCAGGACGATCTCAGGAGGGGTGCGCCTGACGCCCACGGAATGGCACTTCCTGGAGATCCTGCTGCGCAACCCCGGCAAGCTGATCAGCCAGCGGCAGTTGCTCAAGGAAGTCTGGGGCGAGTCGTATCTCAAGGAGACGCACTACCTGCGGCAGTACATGGCTCAGTTGAGGCGCAAGCTGGAACGCGATCCCGCCCATCCGGTTCATTTACTGACAGAGCCGGGGATGGGGTACCGGTTCCGGCCCTGAGCCTCGCTTCAGGGGGCCGTTATGCCTTGCTCCTCATGGAGAGTGCTTTCAGCACCGCCCAGACGAGCAGCAGGAATCCGAAGATCACCTGGGAGACTCGCATCCAGGGGGCCGAGGCCTGGTCCGCATAAATCACGACGCCAACCCACATAAGGCCAAATGTCCCAACTAGGACTATCGCTGCCCAGTTCAGCCCCCGTTGCCACATATGCGAAGTCTTGCAGCCGACCCGCCAAGGGCGAGTATGCCGGGGGTCGTCGCTGAGGCAACGTTGGCGGGCTCCGGTTACCTGGGGAGCGCTCTGTGCGCGCCGACGCACCGGCGCAGGCGCAGCCCGCGCGGGCGCTGAGGAGTCTGCTCCTCCAGGCAGGCGAGCAGCGCGGCCGCCGTACGGGCGTCAGAGAGGATGCGCTGCACGGCCTCACCGTCCGCGGGCATCTGATCCCGTGTGGACAACTCGTGCTTGACGAAGGCCAAGGGGTCGGGCGCGTTCACGCTCTCCGCCGCGACGCTCGCCCGCGCGGCCGTGAGGAGGCGCAGGTAATGGGTGCGCAGAACGGCCTCGCGCATGCGGGAGTGTTCGAGATCGTCGATCAGGGTCCTGGCGATTCTCAGTAGGTCTCCGGCGTGGGTCGCCTCGTCGGCGAGGAAGGCACGGATGTCGTCGAACTCCGAGCGGGTCATTGCGGACACCTCCGAGAGCGCAGTCTGCTCGTACCTACTTCGTACCTGGAGGCGATTGCGGATGACTTGCCGACGGCTTGACTACGGGCGTCGGCCTGGGGATACCTTGGCGAGGTTTGAGGATCTGGTGGTGAGGGAAGAACCTAGTGATTACCTGAGTGGCGCGAAGTGGGTGCCGCGGGCTGCTAGAGTTGCTTCGCGCAGGGCGGCCGAGAGGTTCATCAGAACCTCGGAGATGTCCGGCAAATCCCACTACCTTCAAGGTTGTTCGCTGCTGATTTCGCATCAGTTCGGACGGGCTGGTAAGTTAGAGGGGTTGTCTCCGAAAGGGGGCAGGATTAATTCCCGCAGGTCGAGCAAGTCCGGTCAATTTGACAGAGACTTGAACGGCTGAAAGAATTAAGACACAACGAAATGAACGCCTCGGAAGCGAGACAAACAAAGTCTCGGTGAAGATGTACGCGTCCGTTTCTTGAGAACTCAACAGTGTGCTAAAAGCCAGTGCATGATTTACATGCAAAACCCTGTCATTCATTTGACGGATTGCTTGGAC
>NZ_JBHSBI010000019.1:0-183043 GCF_042650645.1 Nonomuraea purpurea | reverse complement strand
GCGTTCTCGAGCGTGTTCGTGGTCAGCAACAGCCTGCGCCTGCGCACCTTCAAGTAGACGCGGGAAAGTGGCCGGAGGCGATCAACCGCCTTCGGCCGTTCTCGTATGTGAAGATCACGGCCTGGACGCGGTCGCGCGGGCCCCCTGCTCCGCGCCGAACCCCGCTCGGCGGCACGTCCCCCTCGAACTCCGGTCAGCCACACCCGCGATCCTCGTGGTGGGCGTAGGGACACGGCGGCGCACCTCATGATCAACTGGCTTTCCTCCGAAACGAAAGGAAACAACCAGTGGAGCAATACGACCGGCGGGGCGCGATCGGGACCGCGGCGGCGCTGTTCGCGGGCGGTGCCGCCATGGTGGCGGGTGCCGGGCCCGCCCAGGCCGAGTCCTCCGGCGAGCAGGCCAGGGAGTCGTTCCGGGTGGTGGATCGCCGGGGGTGGCAGCGGTTCCTGGCGAGCTCGACCAAGCCGCCGGCGATCATCGGCGGCAAGACGTACCCCGCCGACCAGCGCCAGGGGCCCGACGGCACGTACCTGATCTTCAACGACGAGGACGGCAACGAGAAGGGCGGCATCACCGCCGCGTCCACCGAGGCGAGCTTCTCGCTCGACTACGCCAACGGGCAGGCGATCACGATGGCCACCCGCTGGCAGGGCGCGAACGGAGCGACGCTGCTGGACATGCGGCAGATGCCCGATCCGGCGCTCCCGGTCGAACAGCTGCCCCCCATGCCGTCCCGGGTGCAACTCGGCTACAGCACGCCGGAAGGGGCCTTCCTCGTGCTCAGCGACTCACGCGGGCGCCCCAGGATCGTGCTGGAGATCGACGGCGACGACCGGCCGTCCATCAACGTGCTGGACGCCGCCGGCCAGGTGGTCAGCCGACTGCCCGACGCCCCGTCCTGACGGCTCCACCGACCACCGTCCATGAGAAGATCCCCTCTCGGTATGCGGCGATAAGGGGCGATGATGTACGTGATATCCCTGGGTGACGACGGCGCGGAGCTGCGCCCGCTCGAACCGTGGCGGGCCGAGGAGCTCCTGACCCACATGAATCGGGGGCGGGAGTTCATCGGCCGGCACATAGTCGTGCCGGACCTCGTCACGGACCTGGAGTCGAGCCGCGCGTTCCTGCAGTCGTACGCGGACAAGACCGCGTCCGACACCGGCAGGATCTACGGTATCTGGTCGGACGGCGAACTGGTCGGCAGCGTGCTCTTCCGGACGATGGATCTCAGTCACGGCGTCGCCGAGGTGGGTTGCTGGCTGGAGTCGTCGGCGGTGGGCAAGGGCCTGGTGAGCAGGGCCGCGCGCGTGATCATCGATTGGGCCTTCGAGGAGCGCGGCATCCATCGCGTGGAGTGGGTCGCCAAGACGGAGAACACGGCCAGCATCGCCGTGGCCCGGCGGCTCGGGATGTCGAGGGACGGCGTGCTGCGCGAGAGTTACCTCTACCGGGGCAAGCGGCACGACCTGGAGGTCTGGTCGGTGCTGGCGCCGGAGTGGCGGGCGGCCCGGCAGGCGCCGTAACGGGGGATTTGAGGTGGGTTAGGAGGAAATGCCTGGTACTCCCTAATCTGGTCGCGGAAGGGAGGACAGGTGGGGCTCCGGGAGATCGAGATCTTTCTGACGCTGGCCGAGGAGCTGCACTTCGGCCGCGCCGCGGAGCGGATGTACCTGTCCCAGTCGCGCGTCAGCCAGACCATCCGCGCCATGGAGACGCGCGTCGGCGGCCGGCTGTTCGAGCGCACCTCCCGCAGCGTGCGGCTGACGCCGCTGGGCGAGCGGCTGCGCGACGGGCTGCGTCCCGGCTTCGAGCAGATCCACCTGGCCCTGGCCGAGGCCAGGGAGATCGCCTCGGGGATCACCGGCGTGCTGCGGGTCAGCCTGCTCAACTTCGCCGCAGGCGGCCCGGCGTTCTCGGAGATCGTACGGGCGTTCACGACAGCCCATCCGGGCTGCGAGGTCGACGTGTACGAGGCGTTCCCCGGCGAGGCGCTGGGCCGGTTGCGCCGCGCCGAGCTGGACGTCGTCGCCCACTGGCTGCCGATGCGCCAGCCGGACCTGGTCGTCGGCCCCGTCCTGATACGCGATGAGCGCGCGCTGGTGGTGCCGAAGGGCCACCCGCTGGCCGAACGCGGCCACGCCACCGTGGAGGACCTCGCCGACCATCACGTGATCGACGCCGAGGGCATGGTGCCGGCCGAGACGCTGGAGGCGCTCTATCCGCCCTCGACGCCCACCGGCCGCCGCATCGTCCGCCGCTACCGGGAGGGCCGGATGATCGAGATGTTGTCGCTGGTGGCCCGCGGCGAGATCGTCCACCCGACGGTCGTCTCGCTCGCCGACTACTACGCTCATCCGGGGGTGTCGGTGATCCCGCTGCGCGGACTGCCGCCGCTGGAGAGCGCGCTGGTCTGGGCGGCCGAGCGGGAGACGGCGGCCGTACGCGCGTTCGCCGCGTTCGCCAGGCGGCTCAGCGGGGTTTCCAGCGCCTGGCCGGCCACCGGTTCGCCGAGCTGAAGAACGAGCCAGATCCGGGTCCGGTCCCGCAACAGCTCCGGGTCGGCCAGCGGGTCGCCGTCCACCACGACCAGGTCGGCGAGCTTGCCCGGCTCGACGGTGCCCAGCCGTTCGTCCAGCCCGAGGGCGCGGGCCGCGGTCGCCGTCGCCGCGACCAGCGTCTCGGCGGGGCTCATCCCGTGCCTGACCATGCGCACGACTTCGACGGCGGCCTCGGAGAACGGCGTCCAGTCGTGGCCGAGCGCGATCGGCACCCCGGCCGAGCGGGCCGCCGCCAGCGTCTTTTCCGCCTCGTCCAGGTTGTGCCTGTTGAGATCCACCAGGGCGGGCGTCCACCCGGAGTCCTCGGCGCCGATGCCCGCCACGCCGTAGTAGCACGACAGCGTCGGCACCAGGATCTGCCCGGCCGCGGCCATCATGTCCAGCAGGTCGGGGCGCTGGTTGAGGTACATGCCGTGCTCCACGGTGCGCACGCCGTGCCGGAGGGCCAGCTCCGTGCCGGCCAGCCCTTCGGCGTGCGCCGCGACCGGGTAGCCGAGCCGGTGCGCCTCCTCGACCAGCGCGGCCATCTCCTCGGCGGTGAGCTGCGCGGGATGCGGGTCCTCCAGCTCGACAGTGCGTGCCCCGGTGGACATGACCTTGATGAAGTCGGCGCCGCGCCGAATCTGCTCGCGCACGGCCTTGCGCACCTCGTCGGGGCCGTCCGCCTCCCGGTACATCCCGTCGAAGTAGCGGCCGCCGGGTGCGGTGGCCGACACGATCCGGCCGCAGGTCAGCAGCCGGGGCCCGCGAAAGGCGCCGTATCGCATCGCCTGCCGCGCCGAGAACACCGCATCGCCGTAGGAGCCGACGTCCCGCAGCGTCGTGAACCCCATCCGCAACGTCTCCCGCAACTGCCCGGCCAGGAAGTGCGCGGTCGTGTCCGGCCACAGCGGCTCGGCCCCCTCCTCGCGCGCGGGCGGCGTGGTGTACACGTGCGCGTGGGCGTCGATCAACCCCGGCAGGACGGTGCGGCCCGCCGCGTCGACGACGTCCGCGCCCTCGGGCACGCCGTCCCCGGCCCGCCCGACGAACTCGATCACTCCGTCCTCGATGAGGATGCCCGAGCCGGGCCGGAGCGGGCCGCCGGTTCCGTCGAACAGTCGGGCGTTCGTCAGCCAAAGGCGGCCGGGGCGGGAAGGGGGATCTGAATGTCTCATGCTCTCATCGTTCGTGCTCGCCCGCGCGGGAACAACGGCGGACCGCTCACCCCATCGATGAGCCGAACTCATCGCCGGCATCAGGACCGGGCAGCTCTCGACGCCCTGAGCCGAACTGTCCGGGTCAGCGGCCTTCGCCGGGGGAAAGGGCCGCTGGCTAGGCTGGTGGACATGATCGACCCGACCGCCGCCTTCAGGACGCTGCCGCCCCACGACGACGGGGAGTGGGAGCCCGTCACGACCGGCGAGTCCGGGGCCGCTGTCTTCCGCTCCGGCGACGGCTCCCGATACGCCAAGTGCGTCCCCGCCGGCCATGTGGCCGCGTTGGAGGCGGAGCGGGATCGGGCGGAGTGGCTCAGCACGCAGGGCGTCCCCGGCCCGAGGGTGCTCGACTGGCGGGCGGGCGACGCCGGCGCCTGCCTGGTGACCAGCGCGGTCGAAGGCGTCCCCGCCGATCGGGTGTCGGCCGCTGAGCTGGAGGCGGCGTGGGAGCCGCTCGCGGACGCCGTCCGCCGGCTGCATGATCTGCCCGCGCGGCAGTGCCCGTTCACGCGTGATCTCGCCCAGATGTTCGCCCTGGCGCGTGACGTCGTCGCGCGGGGTGCGGTCAACCCGGACTTCCTCCCGGAAGAGCAGCAGGGCACGCCCGCCGACGAGCTGCTCGCGCGCCTGGTTCCGCAGGTCGGGCAGCGCCTGGCGCAGGAGGCCGCTCAGACGGTCGTCTGCCACGGGGACCTGTGCCTGCCGAACATCATCCTCGACCCCGAGACCCTGACCGTGGCGGGCTTCATCGATCTGGGCCGTCTCGGCCGCGCCGACCCCTATGCCGACCTCGCGCTTCTGCTCGCCAACTCCCGGGAGACGTGGGCCGGCGAGCGTCAGGCGAGCCGGGCGGATGAGACGTTCGCCAAGCGGTACGGGATCGTCCTCGACCGTGACCGTGAGCGGTTCTACCTCCACCTCGACCCCCTCACGTGGGGTTAGCCCGGTCGGCCGTCACTCAGAAGGGGTCCGGCGAAAACCGGCGTAAGGGTGCTGGATATCCTGAATCCCCTGTACGGCGATCATCACCCCCGCCTTCGACCCGCTGGACAGCCACAAGAGGCGGTCACGATCCTTCGCTGAGCGTCGAAAACGTTTCCCGCCCAGCGTCGGCCGCACAGGACCTGAACGCCGACACGGGGGACGAACAGTGACGTTGCTGGAGATGATGGCCGTCTTCGCGGCCGGTGTCAGCGCGGGCGCGGTCAACACGGCGGTGGGCTCGGGAACCCTCATCACCTTCCCGGTCCTGCTCGCCGTCGGCCTGCCGCCCGTCACCGCCGTGGTCTCCAACGCGCTCGGCCTCATCCCGGGTTCCATCAGCGGCGTTGTCGGCTACCGGCGAGAGCTGCGCGGCATGCGCCGGCTGATCATGAAGCTGAGCCTCGCGTGCGCGTTCGGCGGCCTCGGGGGCGCCGTGCTCCTGCTGACGCTGCCGGAGTCGGCGTTCGACGGAATCGTGCCCATTCTGGTGGGATTTGCCCTCGTCCTGGTTATTCTGCAACCGCGCCTCAGCAAGAGACTGCGCGAGCGCCACCACGAGGGGACGGCCCGCCGCGACGGAGGGATCCTGCTCTTCGGTGGTCTCATGCTCGCCAGCGTCTACGGCGGCTACTTCGCCGCCGCCCAGGGGATCATCTACGTGTCCATGATGGGCATCCTCCTGAACGAGACGCTGCAGCGCCTGAACGCGCTCAAGAACGTGCTCGCCGCCGTGGTGAACGCCGTCGCCGCCGCAGTCTTCCTGTTCGTCGCGGACTACAACTGGACGGCCGTCGCGCTCATCGCGGTCGGCTCGGCACTCGGCGGTTACGCCGGGGCCTCGGTCGGCCGCCGTTTCAGTCCCACCGTGTTGCGCCTGCTCATCGTGGCGGTCGGCAGCGTCGCCATCGTGCACCTGCTGGTCAACTGAGCCCGCGCCGGTGACCGGACGGAAACACCTGGCATGAAGAGGTCAAGGTCTGACTCCGGAGAAATCGCGGCGTACATTGCCGGGTATGCGGACGAATGGCCGTACTCGCGGCGATACGTACCGTAATCGGGGGTTGGAAATGCCGGACGACCGCATGAGCACGATCACGACCCTGCCGACACCGGACTTCACCTTCGACGCCGACGCGCCCGGTGCGTGCGTCGCCGGCGTGCGGCCGTATCGCATGGGCGCCTACCGGCTGGACTCGGAGCAGGAATCCGGCAAGTTCGTCGTCCACAACTACGGTCACGGAGGCGCCGGCATCACGCTGAGCTGGGGCTGCGCGGACAAGGTGAAGCAGATCGTGCAGACGTTCCTCGCCACGTCGCCCGAGACGGAGGTGGCGGTGCTCGGCGCCGGCGTCATGGGGATGACCGCCGCCACGCGCCTGCTCGAACTCGGCCTCAACGTCACGATCTTCTCCGACCGCGACCCGATCGACACCACCTCGTTCCGGGCGGGCGGCCAGTGGGCTGTCTCCATCATCGAGACCGCCGGCAAGGAGGATGAGCTCAAGGGCATCATCAAGACCGCCTACAACACCTTCAAGGACGGCATCGGCAAGGGCTGGGGCGTCTTCGAGCGGCCCAACTTCAGCATCAAGGAGACGCCCGGCCTCGAACTGGTGCTGGAACTCGTGCCCGGGTTGCTGCCGCCTCGCCAGGATGTGAACCCCATGCCGTTCCAGGGACACAACATGCCCGGGTTCGAGTACCAAACCCTGCTCGTCGAACCGCCGACGTTCATCAGGCGGCTGAAGGCCGATCTGGACACGAAGCAGGTCCCGTTCGTCAACCGGCGCTTCACCAGCAAGGCGGACGTGCTCGGCTCGCTGACGCAGAAGATCATCATCAATTGCACCGGGCTCGGCGCGATGGACCTGTGGAACGACTCCGACGTGATCCCGGTCAAGGGGCAGCTCGCGATGCTGAATCCGCAGCTGAACCTGCAGTACCTGTACGGCAGGAACGGCCAGATCTTCCCGCGCACCGATCACGTCGTCATCGGCGGCACCGTTGAGAAGAACGTGAACAACGAGACCCCCTCCAAGGCCAAGTGCAAGCAGCTCGTGCACGACATCGCCGCGGCGTTCGGCGTGGTGGTGCCCGCGGCGCCCGTGAAGCTGCCGAAATGGCACATCGACCATCCGGGCAACGAGCGGCTGGTCGATCCGCGACTGTCCATTCGGTAGGTCCCGCGTCCGGCGAGCATGCAATGGGGGAGTGGCCGTGGCCTTCACCGTCGCCGACTACATACTCGAGCGGCTGACCCAGTTGCAGGTCGACACGCTGTTCGGCGTGCCGGCGGCGTTCTGCGCGGACCTGTTCGACGCGGTCGGCGCGCACGGTGTCACAGCGGTCGTCACCGCGAGCGACCTGGAAGCGGGATACGCGGCGGACGGGTACGCGCGGGCGAAGGGGCTCGGCGCGGTGGCGGTCGCCAACGGCGTCGGCATGCTCAGCATGATCAACGCGATCGGGGGCGCCTTCGTCGAACGCAGCCCGGTCGTCGTCATCAACGGCGGCCCGAGCGCGGTCAACCTCGCGAACCTGAAGGACAACGACGTCCTGTTCTCGCACTCGACGGGGCAGCCCGACACGGATCTGACCGCCTACCGGCTCGTCACCGCGAACGCCGCCCGCGCGGACACGGCCGCCGCCGTGCCGGGCGTGGTCGACACCGCGATCACGACCGCCGTCACGCGCAAGCGGCCGGTGTACGTCGAGATCAACAGGGACATCTGGACGGCGCCCTGCCCGGCGCCGTCCGGCCCGCTGCCGCTGGCCATCCCGCCGGCCGGCACCGAGCAGCAGCTCGCGGCCACGATCGCCGGGCTGATCAGGGCCGCCTCCAGGCCGCTCGTCCTCATCGGCACCGAAATCCAGCGTTACGGGCTCGCCGACAAGCTCGCCCAGCTCATCACCGGGCTCGGCGTGCGCTGGTCGGTCGCGCTGCAGGCGAAGTCGGTGCTGCCCGAAGGGGGGAACGGCTGGTCCGGGGTGTTCGCCCCGCCGAACTCCTCGCCCGCCACCACCAACGCCGTCATGCGGGCGGACCTGCTCGTGATGCTGGGCGTGGTCTTCCCGAGCAGCTACGCGAGCCTGGTGAGCGGCGGCGTCAACCGCATCGTCACCGCCTACGACGGCAAGGTCCGGATCAGGGGCGGCGCCAAGCAGGACGCGGAGATCGGCGCCCTCGTGACCGCGCTGGCCGCCGAGGCGGTGAAGGCGCCGCCGAAACCGGCGCCCGCCGCCGTGGATCCGCCGGCTCCCGCGCCGGCCGCGGGACCGCTGACCTACCGGCAGGTGTTCGAACGCGTCGGCGTCGCGCTGGACGAGTCGTGGCTGGTGGTCCCCGACACCTTCCTCGGCATCCCGTCGGCCGCGAACCTGCCGGTGAAGGGCCGCGACGGGTTCATGTGCGCGTCGGTGTGGGCCTCGATCGGGCATTCGGTGGCCGCCGCGGTCGGGGCGTCGTTCGGGACGAGCCGGCGGCCGTTGGTCATCTGCGGTGACGGCGGTTTCCACATGACCGCTCAGGCGTTGTCGACGATGGTGCGTTACGGGCGCGACCCGGTCGTCATCGTGATCGACAACGGCATCTACGCCTTCGAGCAGTTCCTCATCGACGCGGCGTACTTCTCCAACCCGAGTGCGCAACCGAAGCCGTACGTGGTGCTCAACGGCTGGGACTTCGTCATGTTCGCGGGCGCGCTCGGGGTCTCGAACGCGACGTCGGTCACCACGGCGGCGGCTCTGGACCAGGCGCTCGCCGCGGCGAAGTCGAGCTCCGCGGCGGCGCTGATCGTGGCGAAGGTCAACCCCCACGATCTGCCGGCCGAACTGGGCTGATCTGGCTTATAAATCTACAATGTAAAGGCGTGGGGCCTGTAGCGTAGTCTCCCCGCCATGTCGAAAATCTTGATCACCGGGATGTCGGGCACCGGCAAATCCACCGCTGTAGAGGTTCTGGGCGCGCGCGGGCATCGGACCGTCGACACCGACGCCGACGAGTGGAGCCATTGGGTGACCTCGACGGACGGCGAGGCGGACTGGGTGTGGCGCGAGGAGGCCATGGACGAACTGCTCGCCGGTCACCGGGAGGGTCATCTGTTCGTGGCCGGGTGCAAGTCCAACCAGGGTCGGTTCTATGCGCGCTTCGACCATGTCGTGCTGCTCAGCGCGCCCGCCGAGATCATGCTGGCGCGGATCGCGGCGCGGACCAACAATCCTTTCGGTAAGCGGCCGGAGGAGCGTGCGGCTGTTTTGCGTGATCTGGCCGAGGTCGAGCCGTTGCTTCGGGCCACGTCCTCTGTGGTGATCGACGCGTCGGCGTCGGTTGAGGTGGTTGTTCGGCAGCTTGAGGAGGTCGCTTCTGCCCGGAAATAGGTGTTGAACCTGCGTGCGATCCCATCATGAGTGTGGGCTATCATCGCTATATGGCGATTGATTCTGAAGGTGGCCGGTGCGTCAGTGCGGACATCGCCGCCGGGGTGTCACCGGCGGCGGCGCTGTTCCACTCGCTGGCCGATGAGACCCGGCTGCGCATCGTGCAGCGCCTGGCCCGTGGCGAGGCCCGGGTGGTGGATCTGACCGACCAGCTCGGCCTGGCCCAGTCCACGGTTTCCAAGCATCTGGCGTGCCTGCGCGACTGCGGCCTGGTCGACTACCGGGCCGAGGGACGGCAGTCGTTCTACAGTCTGACCCGGCCGGAGTTGATGGACCTGCTGGCCTCGGCCGAGCATCTGCTGGCCGCCACCGGGCACGAGGTGGTGCTGTGTCCCGTTCATGGAACCCAGGCGCCGTGATCGTCCGTTCGGCCCTTTGGGAGGAGTCATGATGCCTGCCCGCGTTCGCGCCGCCTACCGTGCCGAGATGCGTGCCGCCCGTGCCGCGAAGGATCCTGATGCGCGCTGGCGGCATCTGGAGCGGGCGCACATCCTGTCGCAGCCCTGGGCGTGGCCGCACACGGCCAACCATGTCGCGATGTTCGCCCTGGCCGTCGCGCAGCGGGACCGGCGTGAGGCGTTCGGCCAGGTCGTCCGGATCATCGTGGCCGCTCCCGGCAGCGCGCTGGGCCGCTATCCGGAGGGCAACACGGGGCGCGCCGGGGTGGGCCTCACCCAGCCCATGCCGATGCCCGCCGACCTGGCCGCGGTGCTGCGGGCGGCCTGACAGCCGGCGGCGGCCGGAGTCAGGCACCACCTCCCTGCTCAGCCCCTGATGGTGACGCTGCCGGTCGGCGACCTGCCAGTGCGGGAACGCGTCCTTTATGGTGCCTTCTGCGTCGGTGGCGGAGCCCAGCAGCCGGTGGGCCCCGGTTCCGGAAGCGATCAGTGGCGGTGTTGTCCACGCGGACCACACCTTATGAGGCGGCTACGCGAGCACCTTCTCGGCGGCCAGTCGGTGCTTGCGCTTGGGTATGCCGTAGGTGGGGTGCGAGGTGGCCCACAGCGCCATCTTGAGGATGCCCGCCTTGATGTGGGCGCCCTTGCGGCCGCCCTTGTACTTCGGTTGTGCTCGGCCTTCGTCGTCGATCGTCTGCAGGATCCCGTCCCGCCGTCCGAGGCTGATGTGGTTGTAGGTGTAGACCAGCTTGGTGTTCGCGATCGTGCGCCCGGTCAGTCGTCCCACGATCGCCTCGATGGCCTGCCGGCCGGTGTAGCCGGCCGACGCGCAGGACATCGGCAGCGGCCGGCCGTTGCCGCCGATGGCGTGGACGCTGTCGCCGATGGCGTACACGTTCGGGTGTGAGACCGACCGCATGGTGCGCTCGACGATGATCTGACCGTTCCCGGCGACCTCCAGCCCGCCGGCGGCGGCGATGGGGTTGACCGCGAACCCGGCCGTCCACACGGTCGCGTCGGACGCCAGGGTGGTGCCGTCGGCGCACAGCACCCGCGTCGCTTCGACGGCTTCGACGTTGGTGTGCTCCAGGACGGTGACGCCCAGCCGGTCGCAGGCCCGGCGCAGGTGGCCGCGGGCTCCAGCGGAGAGCCGGGCGCCCAGTTCGCCGCGGGCGATGAGCGTCACCGACAGGCCGGGGCGGGATTCGGCGATCTCGGTGGCGGTCTCGATGCCGGTCAGCCCGTCGCCGACGACCACCACGCTCCCGCCCTCGCCCCACCTGTCCAGGCGCTCGCGCAGGCGCAGCGCCGAGGGCCGGGCGGCGACGTCGAAGGCGTGCTCGGCCACGCCGGGGACGCCTTCGACGTCCCCGTGGCTGCCGAGCGCGTAGACAAGCGTGTCGTAGCCGAGTTCGCCGTCGGCCACGGCGACGACCTGGCGCTTGGGGTCGACGGCGGTGACACGGGCCAGGCGCAGCCGTATCCCCGTGTCCGCGAAGACGTCGGCGAGCTTCGGAGCCTCGATGTCCTGGCCGGCCGCGAGTTGGTGCAGCCGCATTCGCTGGACGAAGTCCGGCATGGCGTTGACCACGGTGATCTCGGTGTCCTTCGGGGACAGCCGGCGGGCCAGGTTCCCGGCCGTGTAGGCCCCGGCATAGCCGGCGCCGAGGACGAGGATGCGGTGCTTCATGTGTTGCTCCTGTCGGTTCGCTTGCTCTCGGCGAGTTGGTTCGGCCCCGGGTCAGGGATTTTCTTGATCGAGGTTGCCGTGAGCCTGCGCCGAAAGGTCCTGCCGGTCGGCCCAGGTCTTGAGCCGGTCGGCGTAGACCTGCTGGAGCATCGGGTAGAAGCCCTGGCCGAAGAGCACCCGCAGGGGCGGGTTGCCGGAGTCGACGATCTTGAGGAGGGTCTGGGCCGCGGCGGCGGGGTCGCCGGCGGGCTGCTTTCCCGCGAACGCGGCGATGCGCCGGCGGAGGCCGTCGTAGATCGGATTGGGCTCGGCCAGGTGGCCGTTGTTGAGGGGATCGGGGTTGTTGCCGGACCGGGTGGCGAAGCCGCCGGGCTCGATGACGGTCACCTTGATGCCGAGGTCGGCGACCTCTTGGGCGAGGGATTCGTTGAGGGCTTCCAGGGCCCACTTGGAGGCGCTGTAGGCGCCGCTGAGCGGCATGGCCATGAGCCCGGCCGCCGAGGACAGCTGGATGATGTGCCCCGAGCGCTGCTCGCGCAGGTAGGGCAGCGCGGCCTGGATCACCCACACCGCGCCGAACAGGTTGGTCTCCAGCTGGTCGCGCAGTTCCTGCTCGGTCAGTTCCTCGATCGCGCCGACCTGGGCGTAGCCGGCGTTGTTCACGATGACGTCGAGACGGCCGAAGTGCTCGGCGGCTCGCTTCACGCTCTCGAAGACGGCGGCCTTGCCGGTCACGTCCAGCTTCAGCGGAAGCATCGCCTCGCCGTAGGCGGCGAGGAGCTCGTCAAGGCTTGCGGTGGTCCGGGCGGTGGCGGCCACCTTGTCGCCGCGTGACAGGGCGGCCTCGACGAAGTTGCGGCCCAGGCCGCGAGACGAGCCGGTGACGAACCAGACCTTGCTCATGATGTCTTTCCGTTCTTTCTGCGGTGGCGGTTGCGCGGTGGTCACCACGCAACGGGGCCAAGGTGATCGCTGGGGGAGTGGCGTTTCGCGCGGCGTCCTGACGACCATGCGGCGTCGGCGCCCCGGACTTTGTGACAGGGCGGTCATGTGAGGTGTGTCACCGATCACGGGTGTCACACAACGGCAGCCGCCGACGCCTTGTGCATAGAGCAGGAATTGCGAGGAGCCAGCTATGAACGAGCGCGGGGATGCGACGACGGGCACAGCCGAGCCGATGGCTGGTGGCGGGACGGACCCGGAAACCGAGGCGTTCCTCGCCCACCGCAACCTGCTGTTCACCGTCGCCTACGAGATGCTCGGCTCGGCGGCCGACGCCGAGGACGTCCTGCAGGAAACCTGGCTGCGGTGGGTCAAGGTCGACGTGGGGCAGGTGCGCGACCAGCGCGCCTACCTGGTGCGGATCACGGCCCGGCGCTCACTGGACCGGCTGCGCACCATGAAGCGCCGCAAGGAGGTGTATGTCGGTCCCTGGCTGCCCGAGCCGCTGCTCACCGCGCCGGACGTGGCCGAGGACGTCGAGCTCGCCGAGAGTGTGTCGATGGCGCTCATGCTCGTCCTGGAGACGCTCTCACCGACGGAGCGTGCCGTCTTCGTGCTGCGCGAGGTCTTCGACGTCGGCTACGAGGAGATCGCGGCCGCCGTCGGCAAGACCCCGGCGGCCGTCCGGCAGATCGCGCACCGGGCCCGCAGGCACGTCGATGCCCGCCGGCCTCGCGAGGTGGTCTCCCCAGGCCAGGCCCGGGCCGCTCTGGAGTCGTTCCAGCGCGCGTTGGAAACCAGGGACCTGCAGGGCCTGCTGGACGTGCTCGCCCCGCAGGTCGTCCTGGTGAGCGACGGCGGCGGCGTCAAGCAGGCCGTGCCGCGGCCGGTCACCGGCGCCGCCAAGGTGGCCCGCATGATCGTCAGCGGCCTCGGCAAGGCCCGGCTCGCGCTCACCACCGAGCCCACCGTGATCAACGGCAGCCCGGCGCTCGTCCTCCGCGTGGACGGCGAGATCGACGGCGTCATAGCGGTCCGGGTCGAGGACGCCCGCATCACCGGCCTCTACTACGTCCGCAACCCGCAGAAACTGACCCGCATCGCATCCGCGACCTCGCTCACCCTGCGATGAACACCGGCGACAATCCGGGCAGCGCCGTCGGCATCGACCGGGGCGTGGCCAAGGTCGCAACCCGTTCGGACGGACGTTTCCACCACCAGGTGTTCGCCCGGGACCGGGAAGTCGAGCATGTCAGGAAGCTCCAGCGGGACGTGGCCAGGACGACGAAGGGATCAGCCCGGCGCAAGAAAGCCGTCGCACGGGTTGCCCATCTGACGCGGAAGATCCGCAGACGCCGGGAGGACTTCGCCGCCAAGACCGCCCACGCCCACCGGCTTCGAGCTGATCGTGTTCGAGGCGCCGGCGACACCACCGTCAGCGTCGTCACCACCATCGACAATCCCACCTTGCTCCAGTGGATCCGCACCGAAGCGCTCGCCAGGAACTGAGCCTGGGACATGGCTCGACGACCAGATGCGGCGCGTCACCACGACCCCGGTCGGGGCCGGCGGTCTGGGTGTCAGGGTCGCGTGGTCGGTACCCAGTAGCGGCGCTTCTTGGCGGTGACGTCGATCAGCCGGCCGCCGTTGGTCTCGATGACGCGCCGTGAGGCGGCGTTGGTCCTGTCGCACATCACCAGGGCCTCGGAGATGCCCAGGGCGCGGGCGATGGGCAGGGCCGCGGCGAGCATGGCCGTCGCGTGCCCCCGGCGGCGGGCGCTGGGCCGCACGTCGTAGCCGATGTGCCCGCCGAGCTCCTCCAGAGCGGGGGTGAGCTGGTGCCGGATGGCCAGGCGGCCCAGGAATCGTTCGCCGTCGGCCCACCACAGCGTGGTCATCGGCACGTAGCCGCTTTGGACGCCGCTCTGGGTCCGCTCGCCGAGCACGCGGGTGACGTACGCCGCGAACGCTTGCGGGTCGGTCAGGGCCGGCGGGTCGACGTCGTCGACGAACCAGGAGGCCGGGTAGTCGCGGTTGGCGCGGAACTCCGCCATCGCCGTCAGGAACGACGCCCGCACCCGTACGGTCGGATCGATGAACTCTGGCATGCCGATCATGATGCCAATGGACACTGTCGAGGGCTGCCGTCTGCTCACGCCGACCGATCGCCATCGCTTTCGTGGCTTTGCCGGTGATCGTAGGATCGTCTCGTGGATCTGGACGACACCGCCGCCCGGCTCGGGGTACCCGTCGAGGACGTCGAGCGCGTGCACCGGCTCGCCGGCGACCGGCCGTCGGCTCCGCTGCCTGCCAAGGCCGACGCGCCCGCGATCCTTGACCGGCTCGCGGTGCGGCCGGACGACGCCGCCGAGATCATGGCGGGCTGGCCCGACCCCGGCTCTCCCCTGTGGACTGCGGAGCTGCGCTGGCTGCTCGACCGCTCGATCGCGCTGGTCCGCGCCGATCTCGGGGGCCACGATTGGCTGTCGCCGGGTCCGGAGCTGCCGCGCGAACGGGGCCCCGCCTGGCGGCATCTGTACGTGTACGCGTACCTGGCCCTGGTCGACGTCGTCATGGGGTACCACCGCGAGCACGGCATCGACGATGCGGTGTCGTGGGTGACCCTCGCGGATCTGGGCCGCAACCTCATGATCGACCGGCGGATGCACCGTGAGGGCTGGCCGGTCATGCAGAGCTGGCTGACGCTGCACGCGCGCGGCGGCCTCTACGAGCTGGGCCGGCTGCAGCACCAACGCGGCGCCACCACCATCGAGCTGCACATCCCCGAGTCGGGGCCGATGACCCCGCAGGCGGTTGCGGCCTCGCTCGATGAGGCCCGCGCGTTCTTCCCGCGCCACTTTCCCGACGAGCGCTACACGGCGTTCTCCTGCGGCTCGTGGCTGCTCGACCCGCAACTCCTGGAGTACCTGCCCGAGGACTCCAACATCGTCCGGTTTCAGCGGAGGTTCGAGCTGGAGCCCTACGAGGAGCCGGAAGGGCTGGACGCCGACGTCGAGGTGCTGCGGTTCGTCTTCCGCACCCTGACCACGCCGCTCGACCGGCTGCCGCGCCGCACCGTGCTCCAGCGCGCGATCGTCGACCACCTGAGGGCCGGCCGCCACTGGCGCATCCGCCGCGGCTGCTTTGCTATCTAGCCGGACCGATGCATCCGCAGGTCTGCCTCAGATCGATGAGAGGGGCGCGCTGCCAGTCGTGCTGGGACAGGCCCGTGGCGCGCTCGGTCCGCAGGCCGGCCGCCCATTCGGGACGGAGAGCGTCCTGCCTGGTGCGGTGGTCGAGGGTGCGCGGCGGCCTACGAGCGGCTCATCTTTGGCGCGTTGAGGACCGGGCGTGCCCGCACACGGTAGCGATGGGTCGCCGCAGGGAACATATGGGCAGGTCAGCCCGGATTGAGGGGGCAGGCTGACGTGCTGGAATCGGGGGGTTCAGCGGCCATGACCAGAAAACGAACGGCAGTGCGCGGCATCGCACTGGCCACGACCTTGGCGGCGGGTGTGCTTGTGCTCACCGCCTGCGGCGATACGGCAGGACAGGACACGACCATGATGTCCGGGTCCGCGCCGACAGCGACGGTGACGACGGCGACGGCCCGGCCGGAGGCAGACTTCAACGAGGCCGACGTGATGTTCGCGCAGATGATGACCACGCACCACCAGGAGGCCATCGAGATGGCCGATGCGGCCCGGACGCGGGCGTCGAGCAAGGAGGTCAAGAAGCTGGCGGCGAAGATGAGTGCCACGCGGCAGGCGGAGGTTCAGACGATGAGGGGCTGGTTGTCGGCCTGGGGGGAGCCGCTGCCGGCGGCCGATGCGGCGCATGCCTCGGCGGGCGGCTCGTCCGACGGCGATGTGAAGAAGCTGCTGGCCGCCAAGGGCCCGGCCTTCGACAAGGAGTTCCTCACCTTGATGATCGCCCACCACAAGGAGGCGATGACCATGGCTCGGGCTGAGTTGGATCACGGGAAGAATCCGCAGGCCAAGGAGCTGGCCGAGAAGATGGAGAAGACGCAGGAGGCCGAGATGGAGCAGATGGAGAAACTGCTGTACAAGCTTCCCTGACGCAAACGCCTGCGCGGCGGCCCCGGCCCGGGGCCGCCGCGCCCGGTGGCGTTCTCAGGTGAGGGTGTAGCGGATCGGCAGGCGTTTGAGGCCGCCGACGAACGTGGTGGCGGTCCAGGCGGGCTCGCCGTCGAGTTCGACCTCGGCCAGCCGGGGCAGGAGTTCGGCGAACAGCGCGCGGATCTCCATCCTGGCCAGGGCGGCGCCCAGGCAGTAGTGCACGCCGGAGCCGAAGGCCAGGTGCCGGTTGGGGTCGCGTGCGACGTCGAAGCGGAACGGGTCGGCGAAGACCTGCTCGTCGCGGTTGGCGGACGGGTATGACAACAGCACCGATTCGCCCTTCCTGATGGGCGTGCCGCCCACGTGGGTGTCGGCGGAGGCGGTGCGCATGAACTCCTTGACGGGGCTGACCCACCGGATCATCTCTTCGGCGGCTGAGGGCAGCAGGCCGGGGTCGGCGCGCAGGCGCCGCAGTTGGTCCGGGTGGCGGATGAGCGCTTCCAGCCCGCCCGCGATGGTGGAGCTGGTGGTGTCGTGTCCGGCCGTGGCGATGAGGACGTAGTAGGAGGCGGCGACGTTGTCGTCCAGCGGCGCGCCGTCGAGGCGGGCGTTGGCGATCTGTGAGGCGAGGTCGCCGGTCGGGCGGGCCCGGCGCTCGGCGGTCAGGTCGCGGAAGTAGGCGAGGAAGTCCTCCAGCACGGAGGTGTGGTCCTGGGGGGTGCCGCCGCGGCCGGTCTCTGCGTCGTCTTGGCCGAACAGTTCCTGCGTCAGGCGCAGCATGCGGGGGAAGTCCGACTCGGGCAGGCCCAGCAGGGACAGGATGACGTACAGCGGGTAGTGCGCGGCGACCTGCCGGACGAAGTCGCACCTGCCGTCGTAGGCGGCCATCCTGTCGACGTGGCGCCTGGCGAGTTCGCCTGCCCGCGCCTGCAGGGCGCGCATGGCTTTGGGCCTGAACCAGTCGGCGCCGACGGCGCGCAGGGCGTGGTGCTCGGGATCGTCCATGTGCACGAGGGTCCTCAGCCCGGCGCTGCGGGCCCGGCGCGTTTCGAGCTCGGCGTCGAGTGCGGCGGCGCGCAGCACGGGACGCGGGGCGCTGAGCCACAGGGCGTGGTCGCGCTCGATCGCCAGCACGTCGGCGTGCCGGGTGATCGCCCAGAACGGGGTGTAGCCGGGGACGTCCACCCAGTGCACGGGGGATTGGCGGCGCAGCAGCGCCAGTGCCTCGTGGAGCCGCCTGTCGTCGGTGTAGGCGGCGGGCGTGGCGAGCAGGCGCCCGGCTTCGCTCACGGACATGACGGGAGCCTCCTGTCGCATCGGGTGCGGACCGGAAAGCGCCGCCCCTGCGGTCAGGAGGGGCATTCCCGCGGCGGGCCCCCGCCATGCGCCGCCCCGGTGAGCGGGCGGGCTCGATGTGTGGTCGTGGAGGCGGCGTGTGGTGAACTGGCGGGATGAACGAGCTGGGCAGGAGCGCCTTGCGGGTGACGTCCATGGGGATCGGGCTGGCCGCCCTCGGCCGGCCGGCCTACATCACGCTCGGCCGCGCGCAGGACCTGGGGGAGGACCGCAGTGTCGCGGCGATGCGGGCGCGCTGCTGGCAGGTGCTGGACGCGGCGCTGGCGGCGGGCATCGGCTACGTCGACGTCGCCCGCTCCTACGGCAGGGCGGAGGAGTTTTTGGCGGGCTGGCTGCGTGAGCGCGGCATCGCGCCGGGCACGCTGACCATCGGATCCAAATGGGGGTACGCCTACGTCGGCGATTGGCGCATGGACGCCGAGCGGCACGAGGTCAAGGAGCTGTCGGCCGGCCGGTTGCGGGGCCAGCTCGGCCAGACCCGGGCGTTGCTGGGCGAGCACCTGTCGCTTTACCAGATTCATTCGGCCACCGCCGACAGCGGTGTGTTCGATGATGAGGACGTGCTGGCCTGCCTGCGCGAGCTGCGCGCCGGCGGTGTGGCGATCGGCCTGTCCACGACCGGTCCCGGTCAGGCGGACACCATCGATCGCGCGCTCGAGGCCGATGTGTTCGACACGGTTCAGGCGACCTGGAATCTGCTGGAGCGCTCCGCGGGCCCGGCCCTGGCGCGGGCGCACGCGGCCGGCCTGGGCGTGATCGTCAAGGAGGGCGTGGCGAACGGCCGTCTCACCGCCGATGCCGCGCCGCGGGAGCTCGCCCGCGCCGCCCGCGAGCGCGCCGTCACCCCCGACGCGCTGGCGCTGGCCGCCGTTGTGGCCAGGCCGTGGGCGGGGGTGGTGCTGAGCGGGGCCGTCTCGGCGGCCCAGCTGCACAGCAACCTGGCCGCCGCCGGCATCACCTGGGACGCCGAGCTGGAGGAATGCCTGGCCGCGCTGGCCGAGGACCCCGAGACCTACTGGGCGAGGCGGGGCTGCCTGACGTGGGGCTGAGCGACCCGCGGTCCTGGGCATGCTCGGAATGCTAAGTGTTCGGAATGATCCGAACAAGTTAGAATCTTGGTGTGGCAGGCGTCGAGGAATTCGTCGAAAGCGCGGGGCTGTACTTCGAGCGGCTGGGGCTGAGCCGGACCGCCGGTCGCGTCATCGGCCTGCTGCTGGTCGACCCCGGCGACTCGGCCGACGCCCCGGCCCTGTGCGAGAGCCTGGGCGTCGCCAAGAGCAGCATGAGTGTCGCGCTGGGACAGCTCGAACGGGGCGGCCTCATCGAACGTTTCCGCCCGCCCCGGGGCCGGCGAGACCACTACCGCCTGGTCGAGGACGTCTTCGGGCGCGCGTTCCGGGCAAAGATGGCCGAGTTCACGGCATTCGCCCAGCTTGCCGAGCAGGGGCTGAGCGTCGTCGGCGACAACCCCAAAGGCCGGGCGCGGCTGGAGCTGATGCGCGACATGCACGCGTTCATGGGCCGCGAGTTCCCCAAACTCCTCGACGCGTGGGACCGCGAACCCCGCGAGCCGACCTGACCCGCCCCGATCAGTAGCCCGACGGGCGTACCAGGCCCGACTCGTAGGCGAAGACGGCCGCCTGGGTGCGGTCACGGAGCCCGAGCTTGACCAGGATCCTGCTCACGTGCGTCTTGACCGTCTGCTCGGCCACCACCAGGCACGCGGCGATCTCCGCGTTCGACAGCCCCTGCGCGATCAGCGACAGCACCTCGCTCTCCCGCTCGGTCAGGTCCCCCACGCGCTCCTTCAGCGGGGCGCGCGGCGCGCCGCTGACACGGGCGAACTCGGCGATGAGCCGCTTGGTGAGGTTCGGCGCCAGCAGGGCGTCCCCGGCCGCCACCACGCGCACCGCGTGGGCCAGTTCGGCCGCCGAGGCGTCCTTGAGCAGGAACCCGGACGCGCCCGCGCGCAGCGCCTCATACACGTAGTCGTCGAGGTCGAAGGTGGTCAGGACCAGGACTTTCACGGTGGTGTCCGGCCGGGCGGCGATGCGGCGGGTCGCCTCGATGCCGCCCAGTTCGGGCATCCGCACGTCCATGAGGACCACGTCGGGGTTCAGCTCTGCGGCCTGCGCGAGGGCGTCGAGGCCGTTGACGGCCTGGCCGACGACCTCGATGCCGGGCTCGGCGTTCAGCAGCACGGTGAACCCCTGACGGACCATCACCTGGTCGTCGGCGATGAGCACGCGGATGCTCCTCATGGTGTGGCCTGGATGCCTTTCTGCGAGTCGGCGGGCAGGAACACGCTCACTTCGTAACCGCCGTCCGGCGTCGGCCCCGCGACCAGGTCGCCGCCCAGCATCGCGGCCCGCTCACGCATCCCCAGCAGCCCGTGCCCGTCGCCGCGCGCCGGCGGCGGCGAGGCGGCGGGCGCGTCGTTGACGACCCGGATGGTCAGGGCGCCGGGCCGGTAGGACAGCCGCAGGCGCACCGGCGCGCCGGGCGCGTGCCGCATGGCGTTGCTGAGCGCCTCCTGCACGATCCTGAACGCCGACAGCTCCACCCCGGGCGAGAGCGGGCGCCGCCGGCCGGCGATCTCGGCGGTGAGCGCGACGCCCGCGCCGCGCACGTTCGCCAGCAGCTCCTCCAGCCGCTCCAGCGTGGGCTGCGGGGCGTCGGCGGGGGTGTCCTGCGCGCGCAGCAGGCCCAGCACGCGGCGCAGCTCGCTCAGCGCCTGGACGGCGTTGTCGCGGATGCCCGCCAGGTTCTCCTTCAGCTCCTGCGACGGGTTGTCCACCAGGTGCGGCGCGACCTGCGCCTGAATGGAGATGACGGACATGTGGTGGGCGACCACGTCGTGCAGCTCGCGGGCGATCCTGTTGCGTTCCTCCAGCAGCGTGCGGCGGGCCCGTTCCTCGGCGGTCAGCTCCTGCTGGGCCTCCAGCCGGGTGCGGGTCGTCCTGAGCGCACGCACAGCGGCCCCGGCCGCGACCGCGATCGCGTAGACGACCATGGCGATCAGCGGGAAGCCGCCCCTGCTGCCGTCGGGCAGGAACACCATGCACAGCCCCGCCGTCAGCACGGTGATCGCCAGCGCCTCGGCCGCGGCGCGGGGGCGCACCCGCAGGGCCAGCAGGAACAGCACGCCGCCCTGCAGGGCCAGGCCGGACCCCGTCCAGGGGAAGGCCACCGCCTCGACCCCCGGGTAGGGGGGCAGCCGGCCGGGGGCCGCCTCGGACACCATCCAGGGGAAGAGCGGGACCAGCGAGTTGTGGGTCATCCCCGTGCGCGCGCCGGCGACCACGACGGCGAGCGAGGCCCACCAGGCGGGCAGCGGACGCAGCCGCGCGAGCACGAGCACCGCCCCGTGCGCCATGGCGATCAGCGGCACCGTCGGATCGACGCCTTGCCCGGAGGGGAACAGGCCCATGGCCGTCGCGTACACGACGACCACGGCATGCGCGAGCCACGAGCGCCGGTGGCGGGGGAGCGGGTCGGCGCGCAGCGTGCCGAAGAGCCCGCGCGGCCCGTCCCCGTTGGTCATGATGTTCCACCCTAACCATGACCTGCGGTCGGTTTCGTGCCCGGACGCCCCCGCTGGCGGGCGCCGAAGGCCGCGCAGCACGCCACCAGCGCCGCCGCGAACACCGGCAGCCACGCCGCCCGCGCCGCCACCCAGCCAGGACCGTCGGGGACGGTGTGCAGGCCGGGCAGCCTCCCGCCGCCGAGCAGCCCGATGGCGGTGACGGCGATCATCGCGCTCTGGTGCCACAGGAAGATCGTCAGCGCGGACAGGTTCACCAGTGCCACCGCGGCCCAGGCCGCCGGGCGGCGCAGCAGCCGCCGCAGCGGGCCGGCCAGCAGCAGCGCCGCGCCGCTCTGGGCCAGCCCCCAGGCGACGGCGGCCAGGGAGGGCGGGTCGAGGTTCGACAGCGGCGCCCCCGGCACCCCCACCATGGCGGCGGGGTAGCCGCCCCAGGTGACGAGCGCGGCGGCGGCGGCCGCGCCGCCGAGCAGCAGCGCCCACCCGCTCGCGCGCCCGCGCAGCCCGCCACGGGCCCAGGCCGCCCCCAGGCAGTAGGGCACCAGCCACCCGGCCGCCACGTTGACCCACCCGGCCTGCGGCCCCCCGCAGAACCGCATCAGGTCGGCGCACACCACGACGGCCAGCGGCCAGCCCGGATGCAGCCGCGCCACCAGCGGCGTCGCCGCGCTCAGCGCCACCAGCACCAGCAGGAACCACATCGGCGACCACACCAGCTTGACCAGCGCCCGCACGGTCTGCGTCCCGGCCCCGCCGGCGAGCATCGCGATCGCGGCCACGGCCCACACCGCGGCCACGGCCGCCACAGGCCGCGCCAGCCGGGCCGTGCGCGCCGCGAGCCAGCGCCCATAGGAGAGGCCCTCGGCCCGGGCGCGCAGGTGGCTGCGCGTCGCGACAGCCCCGCCCACCAGGAAGAAGAGCGCGAGGGTCTGCAGCAGCCAGGAGGCCGGGGCGAGCTGCGGCATGAACGTCAGCGGGCTGGTGACGCGCACCGCGCCGCTGTCGGTGACCAGCGCGGTCACCAGCCAGTGCCCGGCGACCACCCCGGCGATGGCCAGAGCGCGCAGGGCGTCCAGGGCGCGGTCGCGCTCTGGCGGCGTTCGCGCCTCGATCCGGGCGGCGAGCTCACGCATCGTCGCCGGCCCGCCCGCAGACGATCCGCGCGATGCTCGCCAGCGCCGTGGACCCGGCCGCCAGGTAGTCGCTGTGCCCGCCGCCGCCCGCCGCGAAGATCCGGGCGCCGAAGGCGGGCGAGAGCGGGTCGGCGCCCAGCCCCACCGTGGCGAACGGCAGCTCGATCAGGGCGTGCGGCAGGCCGCCGACCCAGTCCCCCGACGTGCGCCCGGCCCACACCCTGGCCCGGGTACGCAGCTGGGCGGCCTGGCTCACGCCCGCGCCGGGGCTGCCGAACAGCACGATGTCGGCCACGTCCAGGCCCGGCGCGGCCAGGCCGCACACCACCGAGCCGTAGGAGTGGCACAGCAGCGAGATCCGGGCGCCGGGCCTGGCCGCGCGTAACTCCCGGACGAAGGCCCGCAGGGCGGGCGCGGCCCTGCGGGCGCCGGACGGGGTCAGCGCCTGGAGGCTCACACTGGCGGGTGTGGCGTACCCGAGCCAGGCGATCACCGCCGAGCGCTCGTCGAGCGCGGCCCGCAGCCTCAGCGAGCCGCCGCGCAGCAGCCCGTACTTGTCCAGGTTGATGTCGGCGCCGGGGACCAGCACGGCGATGCGCTCGGCGCGGGACAGCTCGCCGAACACCTCCACCGTGCGTCCGCCGTCACGGCCGTCGAAGGACAGGAAAGAGCGGGCGGGATCGGCCATCTCGCGCAGGCGCGCGGCCCGCCACCGGTGGCCGTGCCGGGCCGCCGTCTGCCCGGCCGCGCCGATCTGCGCGCGGCTTGCCGCGTACCGTGCGGCGAGCACGGCCGGCGTCGCGGCGGCCAGGGGCGGGACGGGGGCGGGGATGGGCGCGGGCACCGCCCCGGGCCGGGCCGCGCCCGTCACCGGCCCCGCCACCGAGGCGGCCAGGAGCGCGGCGAACAGGGTGCGGCGGGAGCGGGTCGCCATGGGGGGTCGGTGTCCTTTCGAGGCCGGAGATCGTCCGGCCTCGAACGGTAGGGGTCACCTCGCGTCGTCGGCGTCCCGCTGCGGAGGGCACCTGGCGGCGTAGCTCTGAAGTACTACGGGGTGCAGGGCGCCGCTTGTCGTTCGACCTTGTAGGTCGACTGGACGACTCCCGCCCCGAGCACCTTGGTCCGCACGTGGGACAGCGGGATGTCGCCGCCGACCGGGCCGAACAGGGGCACGCCCGTGCCCAGCACCACCGGGACCGTGGTGATGGTGATCTCGTCGATCAGCCCGGCGCGCAGGAAGGCGCGGATGACCTGCCCGCCGTCCACGTACACGCTCCTGGCGCCGCGCTCTTCGAGCCCGCGCAGGAGCCGGTCGAGGTCGCGGTAGACGGTGATGCGCGGGTCGGCGCCGGCTTGCAGCGTGGTGCTCAGCACGGCCACGTGCAGGCCCTCGTGGGGCCAGGTGTCATAGCCGAGCGCCGGCTCGTAGGTGCCGCGGCCCATGACGACGGCGTCGATGCCGGCGATGAAGGCGTCGTAGCCGTAGTCGCCGGCGGCCTCGCCCCGGCTGGTGAGCCAGTGCAGGTCGCCGTCCTGGCGGGCGATGAACCCGTCGAGGCTCGTGCCGATGAACACCGAGGACGTGAACGTCATGAGAACCCCCAATAGTAAATGTCGATTCGTTTATAAACTAGCGAGCCGCCCCCCGGCGCGCAAAGCGGGATTTTGCCGGGGGCGCGGTCCATACCGAGACGACGCTGCGCGACGGCGAGCTGTGGACCGGCTCGATGCCGCGCGCGGTCAAGGCCGCCGACCTGCGGCGCGATCCCCGGATGGCGATCCACGTGACCTCGAGGGAGCCCGAGGGCGACGACCCTTCGGCGTGGGAGGGGGACCTGAAGCTGGCGGGCCGGGCGGTGGAGGTCCTCGACGAGGCGGTACTGGCGTCCTTTGAGTTGCCGAGCGGCGACTCCCATCTGTTCCGGGTGGAACTGGTCGAGGTGGTGTGGACGAGGGTCGAGGGCGACGAGATCGTCATGGACGCCTGGCGCGAAGGGGTGGGTGTCCGGCAGATCCGGCGTAAGTAATCTACTAAGTAAAGGCGCTCAATTCGGACACCCCGGATGTCAGGGACTGATCCGCACCTCGTCCGCGACGGACACTCAGAGGTGGGCCCTATTTCGGTGCCTGGAAGCCGCCGATCTTCTGCTCGAGCAGTTCGGCCAGCCGTAGCGGGGTGCGGTCCTCGAACATCGGACCGATGAGCTGCACTCCGACCGGCAGACCCTCGGGGGACCGGCCCGCTGGTATGGCGGTGGCGGGCAGGCCGGGCATGGTGGCCAGACCGGCCCAGACGAGCTGGTCGAAGTACGGGTACTCGACGCCGTCGATGTCGATGCGCCGTTCCAACGGATTGGGGTCGTGGTCGTGCGGGAACGCGGGCGTCGGCGTGATCGGGCACACCACGGCGTCGAACTCGGCGAACAGCTGCCGCCAGCCGTGGCGGTGGACTTCGCGGCGGTTGTTCGCCTCCATCCAGTCGCGGTGGCTGAACATCATGGCGCGCAGCCGCGCGGCGTCAAGACTCTGGTCCTCCGCGCTCAGTTCGGCGGCGCGGGTCCGCAGCTGCTCGTGCGATTCGATGGGAAAACGCGCAACGGAGCCCGAAATCAGCAACTGCATGTAGAGCAGCGCGGCTTCGGTCAGATCGGGCAGCAGCGGACTGTGCCGTTCGACGCGGGCGCCGCCGTCGGCAAGCGCGTCGGCCACCCGGTTCACGCCCGCCCGCACGGCGGACCCGGTCGGAATGAGCGGATGCTCCTCGAGCACCAAGACGCGGAAGTCGCCGAGCCGCTCGTGGCGCGCGGGCGGCAGCGTCACCTCGTGCGCCACACCGTGCGTCAGCGGGTCCGGGCCGGCCATGACGTCGAGCAGGAGCGTGAGGTCGCGGGCGGTGCGCGCCATCGGGCCGACGACGGCGAGGTCGAGGTCGACCGGCAATGGCGGTGCCGGCGGCGCGACCATGCCGCGGGTTGCCGCCAGTCCGAGTGTCGGCTTGTGCGCGTAGACACCGCAGAAATGCGCGGGGGTGCGCAGCGAACCGGCGAGGTCGGAGCCGATGGACAGCGCGCCGAACCCGGACGCCAGAGCCGCCGCCGATCCGCCCGAGGACCCACCCGGCGTGCGACCGTGATCCCACGGGTTGTTGGTGGTGCCGTAGATGTCGTTGAAGCTCTGGATATCCTGCAGCCCCAAGGGCACATTGGTCTTGCCGAGCACCACCGCGCCCGCGGCCTTGAGCCGCGACACCTGTACCGCGTCCTCGGCCGGCATGAAGGTCGCCTGCGGCGGCATGCCCCAGGTCGTGGGCAGCCCGGCCATGTTGTAGGACTCTTTGACCGTCACCGGAACGCCGAGCAGCGGCCGGACCTCGCCGCGGGCGCGCGCCTGGTCGGCACCGCGCGCGGCAGTCCGCGCACGGTCGAAGTCCGGCACGCAAATCGCGTTGATCACCTTGTCGTCCCGCTCGATACGGGCGATCGTCGCGTCGGTCAGTTCCACCGAGCTCACTTCACCGGCACGCAAGGCAGCCGCGAGTTCTTCGGCCGCCTGAAAATTCCATTCCATAAAATTTGACTCTAACGGCCTGCGGCAGACGCTCGTCCCCGCACAAGTCGCCCGCATCCGCCCGGCAAATTCTAAACGGCTACCTTGGTGGGCCGAAGTCGCGCACTCATTCTGCCTCCCAAGGTGGCCAACCCCAGGTCAGAAGGGTCGGCGGCGGGTCGACTCCACTGGCAAGGGCATGAAATTCCGCGTCGCGCAACGAGAGAGATGTCTCAATGCTCATCTGTTTCTCTCCGGCCACTGACTATTCGCTCGACCGCCAGGCCATAGTGCGCGGGGATTGTCCAGTAAACGGGGTAACTCGTTTTAAATTTGTTCTTACGCCTCCAGCTCGGCGTAGTTCTCGATGCGGCGGGCGGTGAGGTCGGCGGGCAGGTTCTCCTCCGGGTCGCGGAAGGAATGGGCGCCGACCACCAGATCTCCTTGCACCGCAGGGCCTGGAAGGTGGCGATCTCGTTACTGTTCAGTTTGATCCGCTGTCAAGCGCCTCGCCCGTCAGTGGACCGCGAAACCGCCGTCCACGAAGAGCATCTGGCCGGTGACGAACGCGCAGGCCTCACCGGCCAGGAACACCGCGGCGCCCGCGAAGTCCTCGGGCAGCCCGTTGCGCCCGCTCATGTGGCGCGCGGCGAGCGCTTCGAGGCGGCCGGGAATGGCCTGGGCCGCGGCGGTCAGCGGCGTCAGCACGAATCCGGGGATGATCGTGTTGACGCACACGCCGTCGGCCGACCACGCCTCGGCCTGGGAGCGGGTCAGCCCGGCGAGCCCGGCCTTGGCCGCCCCGTAGGCGCCGCTGTCGCCGAAGGCGCTGATGGACTGCTGCGAGCCGACGTTGATGATGCGGCCCCAGCCGCGGCCGGCCATCTTCGGGCCGTGGTGCTGGCCGAGCAGGTAGGGGGCGGTCAGGTTGACGGCGATGCTGAGGTCGTAGTCGTCCTCGGTGAGCTCGGCCATGGGCTTGCGGATGTTGGCGCCGGCGTCGTTGACGAGGATGTCGATGTCGCCCGCCTCGTCGCACACGCGCCGCAGGTCCTCGCGCACGCCGACGTCGGCGCTGATCCGGGAGGCGGTGACGCCGTGGGCGCGCAGCCGGGCGACGGCCCGGTCGAGTTCGGCCTCGCGACGGGCGACCAGGACGACCTCGGCGCCGGCGCGTCCGATGGCCTCGGCCATGACCAGGCCGATGCCGGAGCTGCCGCCGGTGACCAGGGCCCGGCGGCCGTTCAGGGAGAACAGGTCGCGCAGATAGTCAGACACGCTCGCAGAAGCTAGCACCCGCCGGGCCCGGCAGGGGGGACGGCGGGGCCTCACCCGGCCCCGTACCTGGGTGAGGCCCCGCCGTCGTCAAGGGGTCAGCCCAGCACCAGTGCCGTGACGAACTGCAGCAGGTGCCAGGCCGTGTAGGCGCCGGCCGACCAGAACGCCCACGTCTTGCCGCGCTGGATCCGCGAGATCCAGCGCAGGGCCTCCACCGGCTCCCGGCGTTCCCGGACGGTCGCGGCGGTCAGGAGCGCCGAGGCCAGCCAGGTGATCGCCGAGCCGGCGACCAGGGCGAGCGAGAGGGCCCACAGGATCGGGCCGGGCGCCTGCGGGAGGGGCAGTTGGCGGGCCCAGGCGGCCACCAGGCCGCTCTGCAGGGCGATGGTGATCCATCTGTCCTTGCGGGCCTGTCGCTTGAGCCACTGAAGGTCGTGCCGTAGCTGGTTCGTGAGCATCGGGATCACCTCCGCTTGTAGCTGGTGGGACCAGCTAACGGAAAATTCCGGGGAGGATCTGCGACCTCACATCCGAGATTTCACGACTTTTAGCGGAATTTCAGGCAAGTCGTCTCGCGGCCCGCACCCCAGAAACACGCTGACGATCACGGCGTCCGGCGTGAACGCCGCCCGCGTCCCCGGTTCGGGTTGCCCTTGACGCGCACGTCAGGAGTTACGGTCTCTGCCCGTCCATCCGAGGAGCGCGACCGTGCCATCCCCGCCCCGAACGTCGAGACAGATCAGGCTCGCCACCGTCCCCGCATTCTCACCGCCCGCCCCGGACGCGGCCGGCTGCGCGCGGGCGACATCACCTTCCCGCACGTCCGGGTCACGGGCATCGAAAACGCGCCGCGGGCGTTGCGGGAAGTGATCGAGGGACGGCATTTCGGGACCGTCATCGTCGAACTGGAGACCAACGGGGAGCGTTGATGCGCATCGGCGACGCGGCGGCAGCGGCGGGCACCACACCCAGGGCACTGCGCTTCTACGAGCAGCGCGGGCTGCTGAGGCCGCCCCCGCGCACGGCGTCCGGGCAGCGCGAGTACGGGCCGCGCGAGGTCGCCCTCGTGCGCGTCATCCGCGAACTGCTCTCGCTCGGGCTGACCGTCCAGGACGTACGGGGCTGCGCCGATCGCCTGCACCTGCTGGACGGCGACACGCTCCCGGCACGCGGCGGGCCCGGCTGCTCCACGGCCGACGGCGTGGTGGAAGCCCGGCTCGCCGCCCTGGACGCGCAGATCGCCCGGCTGTCGCAGGTGCGCGAACGACTCGCCGCTCGGGCCGGGGTGCAGCAGGATGCGACAACCCCGTGAGCGCCTGCTCTGGCTGAAGCGATTAAGCAGTTGCTCGTACAATCGGCACGTTGTAAAAGGGAAGAGGCGAGCCGATGAGCACGGGCGGGCGGCGACGGCGGGTGACGATCGCCGACGTGGCACGCCACGCGGGGGTGTCGACCACGGCCGTGTCGAAGGTGCTGCGCAACGCCTACGGGGTCAGCGCCGCGATGCGCGAGCGGGTCAAGGCCGCCATCGAGGAGCTCGGCTACCGGCCGCACGCGGCGGCGCGGGCGATGCGCGGCCGCACGTACACGATCGGGGTGCTGCTCCCCGAACTGCGCAACCCGTTCTTCCCCGACATCCTGGACGGTCTGTACGCGCAGCTGTCCGGCACCGACTACCAGGTGATCATCGTCACCGGCGGCCCCGACGCCAAGGCGGAGAACCGCGCCATCGACGCCCTGGTCGACCGGCAGGTCGACGGCATCCTCATGGTGGCGCCCCGGGTGGCGCGGGCCCGGCTGGAGGAGGTCGCCTGCGGGCTGCCGACCGTCGTGCTCGGCCCGCACGAGAAGTCGGCCCTGTACGACGCGGTCCTCGACGACGACGAGGTCGGGGCCGAGCTGGTGGTGCGGCACCTGATCGGGCTGGGGCACCGCCGGATCGCGCACATCGGCCAGCGCGAGGGCACGCCGCGGCGGGCGGCGGCGATGCTGCACACGATCAGGGCGCGCACCTACGAGCGCGTCATGCGCGAACACGGCCTGGATGACGAGATCGCGATCGCCACCACCTCCTACAGCGAGGAGGGCGGCTACCGGGGGGCGCGCGAGCTGCTCGGGCGCTCGCCCCGGCCGACGGCGATCTTCGCGGGGGCCGACCTGGCGGCCTTCGGGGCGCTGACGGCGCTGCACGAGGCGGGGCTGGCGGTGCCGGGGGAGGTGTCGCTGGCCGGCTACGACAACACGCGCCTGGCGGCGCTGTCGACCATCTCACTGACCAGCGTGGATCAGGACGGGGATGTGATGGGACGGACGGCGGGGCGCCTGCTGCTGGAGCGGATCGAGGGCCGGACGTCGTCGGTGCGCTTCTCCATCACCCCGACCCTGGTCCCCCGCCGCTCCACCGCCCCACCCCCGCAGACGTAGCTGAGGTTGCTCGAAGAGGCGGGAAGGTCTGTGCCGGAGGGGTCGACGGCGAGGGTTTGCGCGCGCAGGGGGTGGAGGGCTAAGCTCGAACACTGCCCAATGGCAAGCGAACTCCACACGCCTCCCGTTAGGAGTATAGCACCGGATGACTAATCGTCAAGATGGTTTCGCGCAAGCCCTTGACAGCGAGCAGCGTACTGTCTCGTGGCTGTACGGCCGGCTCGACACCGCCAGAGCGCGGGCGCAGGCGGCGCTGCGCGAGGTGTACGGCAGGAGCGGCGGCACCCGGCAGGCGCGGGTCGAGCGCGAGGTGCTGGCCGGCGAGCAGACGCGCCGGCTGGCGCAACTGAACGCGGTCGAGCGGGGCCTGTGTTTCGGCCGCATCGACGACGGCGCGGGAGGCAGCACCTACGTCGGCAGGATCGGGCTGCGTGATGAGGAGCACGAGTCGGTCCTGATCGACTGGCGGGCGCCGGCGGCGCGGCCGTTCTACGTGGCCACGGCCACCGATCCGGGCGGCCTGGTGCGGCGCCGGCATCTGCATCTGAAGGAGCGGCGGGTGGTGGGCATCGATGATGAGGTGTTCGACCTGGAGGGGATGAGCGAGGGCGACCGGCGCACGCTGGTGGGCGAGGCGGCGCTGCTGGCGGCGTTGCGGCGGGGCCGTACGGGCCGGATGGGCGATGTGGTGGCGACCATCCAGATCGAGCAGGACCGGGTGATCCGCTCCTCGCTGCAGGGGGCGCTGGTGGTGCAGGGCGGGCCGGGCACCGGCAAGACGGTGGCGGCGCTGCACCGGGCGGCCTACCTGCTCTACACCCACCGCGAGGCGCTGGAGCGGCGCGGGGTGCTGGTGGTTGGCCCCAACCCGATGTTCCTGCGCTACATCGGCCAGGTGCTGCCGGCGCTGGGGGAGACGCAGGTGGTGATGACCACGGTCGGGGAGATGTTCCCGGGGGTGCGGGCGAGCGGGGCGGACACTCCGGCGGCGGCGGTGGTCAAGGGCGATGCGCGGATGGCGCAGGTGGTGGCCGGGGCGCTGGAGCTGCGCCAGGCGGCGCCGGACGGCGACCTGGTGGTGGAGCTGGACGGGCTGGCGCTGCGGGTGCCGCGGCGCACGTGCCTGCTGCTGCGCGATCGGGCGCGGGCGGTGCGGCTGCCGCACAACATGGCGCGCAAGCTGTTTGTGACCGAGATGCTCAAGGAGCTGGCCAGGGCCGAGGCGCGGGCGCTGGAGGAGTCGCTGCGCATCGACGAGCTCGAGGTGGACGATGAGCCTGAGCTGTCGCAGCCGCTGGATCTGGAGGGCGACCTGGACGAGGTGGACCTGGACGTGGCCTCGGCGCGGCTGTGGGGTGAGCCGCAGGTGCGGCGGGCGGTGGATGGGCTGTGGCCGGAGCTGACGCCGCAGCGCCTGATCGGGGAGCTGTTGTCCTCGCCGGACGCGCTGTGGTCGGTGGCGCCCTCGGGGCTGGACTGGCGGCAGCTGCTGCGTCCGCGGGGGGCCGCCTGGACGGTGGGGGATGTGCCGCTGCTGGATGAGGCGGCCGAGCTGCTGGGCGAGGACGACTCGGCCGAGCGGGCCTCGGCCCGCGAGGCAGGGCGCGAGAGGGCCGAGCGGGAGCTGTACGCCCAGGAGGTGCTGACCTCGACCGGCGTGCTGGAGCAGGGGGTGTTCGAGCGGGCCGACGTGCTGGCTGGGCGGCACGCCGACGACGGCGCGGAGCTGACGACGGCCGAGCGGGCGGCGGCCGACCGCTCCTGGGCCTATGGGCATGTGATCGTGGACGAGGCGCAGGAGTTGTCGGCGATGGCCTGGCGGATGGTCATGCGGCGGGTGCCGGCCAAGTCGCTGACGGTGGTGGGCGACCTGGCGCAGACGGGGTCGTCGGCGGGGGCGCGCTCGTGGGGCCAGGTGCTGGATCCGTATCTGCGGGGCCGCTGGCGGGAGGAGCGGCTGCTGGTGAACTACCGCACGCCGGCGGAGATCATGGCGGTGGCGGCCGACGTGCTGGCCTCCTTCGCGCCGGAGCAGGCGCCGCCGGAGTCGGTGCGTGAGGGCGGCCAGGTGCCGCGGGCGGTGCGGATGCCGCTGTCGGGGCTGCCGGCGCTGGTGGAGGAGGAGCTGGCGCGCATCGGTGAGGGCCGGGTGGGCGTGGTGACCTCTGATGCCCGCCACGCGGAGGCGTCGCGGTTGTTGCCGGCGGCGGACCTGGAGGCGGCGGTGGCGGTGCTGACGGTCGGGCAGGCCAAGGGGCTGGAGTTCGACGCGGTCGTGGTGGTCGATCCGGCGGGGATCCTCGCGCAGTCGGCGATGGGCGGCCAGGACCTGTATGTGGCGGTGACGCGGGCGACGCGGCGGCTGACGGTGGTGCACGAGGACGGCCTCCCCGACGTCCTATCCCGAATCTACTAAGTAAAGGCATTCGGGCTGGATGTCCGATTCGTCCAGCCCGAAAAGCCGGGAACCGCGGCAGCGGATCAGCCGTTGTAGAGCTTGTCGGCCACGGCCCGGATGGTGCGGGTGACGTGGTCGAGGGCGCGCAGCGTCTCGGTGTCGAGGTGCCGCATGACGCTGCGGAAGTGCTCGATGCCGGCGTTGTTGATCTCCTCGACGAGGGCGGCGCCCTTCGCGGTGAGCTCGACGCGGCGCACCCGGCGGTCGTGCGGGTCCTCGTGCCGGCTGACCAGGCCCTGGGCGACGAGGCGGTCGACGATGCCGGTGACGGTGCCGAGGCTGACGCCGAGGTCGCCGGCGAGGTCCTGGCCGGAGGCCGAGCCGCTCGCGGCCAGGATCATCACGACCTTGAGCTGGCGCATGGTGAGGTTGGAGGAGAACAGGGGGGATTGATGCTGGGCGAACAGCCGGCCCAGGCCACGCTGGCTTTCGGTGATCCGGCGGATCAGGTCTTCCCGTTCGTCGTTCACGCTCACCTCTCGCTTTCCTGAGAAGGTTATCAGGAAAGCTTGAGTGATCTAAATATTCGTTCAAGGCAAAGTGTTAGTCTGTGGCGAACTCTTGGAGGGGACGCCTATGACCGCTTTGGCACGGTTGAGTCTGGTCAACCGAAGTCTTGTGATCCTGGTCGCGGTCGTGCTCAGCGCGTTCGGCGCGTTCACGATCCCGCAGTTGAAACAGCAGTTGCTGCCATCTTTGGCCTTTCCCGGCGCTTTCGTGGTCGCCTCCTATCCCGGCGCGTCGCCGGAGATCGTCGAGGACGAGATCACCAAGCCGATCGAGGACTCCTTCCAGGGGCTGGCCGGGATGGAGCAGATGACCTCGACGTCGAAGGAGGGCCTGGCGCAGATCCAGGTCGCCTTCACCTACGGCACCGACGTCGAGGCCTCGCTGAACAAGATGCAGCAGGCCATCGACCGGGCTGCCCTGCCCGACGGGGTGGACCCGCAGGTCGTGGCGGGCAACACCGACGACATCCCGGTGCTGGTGCTGGCGGTGGGCGACGGCGGCGACGAGCGGGCGATGGCCGACAAGCTGCGCACCATCGCCGTGCCGGAGCTGCAGGGCGTGGAGGGGGTGCGCGAGGCGTCGGTCACCGGCACCCGCGACGAGGTCGTCACGATCGAGCCGGACACCGAGAAGATGGCCAAGGCGGGGGTGTCGGCGGCGCAGATCCCCGACGTGCTCAAGGCCAACGGCACGCCGATCCCGGCGGGCACGCTGACCTCCGACGGCACCTCGCTGACGGTGCAGGTCGGCAGCCGGGTCGATTCGGTGGCCAAGCTGAAGGATCTGTACCTGACGCCGGCCCAGCCGGCGGCCCAGCAGCAGCCCGCCCAGCAGCAGCCCGCCCAGCAGCAGGCCCGCCCCCAGCCGGGCCAGAACGGGCCGGCGGCACAGGCCGCCCTGGCCCAGCAGCGGGCGGCGGCGCCCAAGCCGCTCAAGCCGGTGAAACTGGGCGAGGTGGCCACGATCACGCGCGGCCTGGCCGAGGCCACGACGATCACGCGGACCGACGGCAAGACGAGCCTCGGCGTGTCGGTGACGATGGTGCCCGACGGCAACGCGGTGACGATCTCGCACGAGGTCCGCCAGAAGCTGCCGGAGCTGACCAAGGCGCTGGGCGACTCCTCCGACACGGCGGTGTCGGTCGTCTTCGACCAGGCCCCCTACGTGGAGGAGTCGATCGAGAACCTGACCACAGAAGGGCTGCTCGGACTGGCCTTCGCGGTGCTGGTCATCTTGGTGTTCCTGCTGTCGGTGCGCTCGACGGTGGTCACGGCGGTGTCGATCCCCCTGTCGGTCGTGATCGCGCTCATCGTGTTGTGGGCAGGCGACTACTCGCTGAACATGCTGACCCTGGGCGCGCTGACGATCGCGGTCGGCCGGGTCGTGGACGACTCGATCGTGGTGCTGGAGAACATCAAACGCCATCTCGCCTACGGCGAGGCCAAACTACAGGCGATCTTGACGGCGGTGCGCGAGGTGTCGGGGGCGGTCACGGCCTCGACACTGACGACGGTGGCGGTGTTCGCGCCGATCGCCGTGGTCGGCGGCATGGTAGGCGAGCTGTTCAGCCCGTTCGCGATCACGGTGGCGGTGGCGCTGCTGGCCTCACTGGTGGTGTCGCTGACGGTGGTGCCGGTGCTGGCCTACTGGTTCTTGAAGGCGCCGGAGCTGACGCCGGAGCAGGCACGCAAGCAGCGCGAGGAGGCCGAGGCCAAGGAGCTGCGCTCGCCGCTGCAGCGGGCCTACCTGCCGGTGCTGCGTTTCGCGACCCGCTTCAAGCTGGTGACGCTGCTGATCGGCGTGGCGGTGTTCATCGGCACGATGGGCCTGGCCGGCAGCCTGCAGACCAACTTCCTGGACGCCGCCGGGCAGAACACGATCTCGGTGTCGCAGCGGATGCCCGTCGGCACCGACCTGGCCACCACCGACAAGGCGGCCAAAAAGGTCGAGGGCGTGCTGGCCGACCTGGACGGCGTCCAGACCTATCAGGTGAACGTGGGCGGCGGCAACGCCATGCAGGGCGGCGCGGTCGGCGGCGGCGCGGACCGCGCCTCCTACTCGGTCACGCTGGCCGACGGCGTGGACACCGCCGCGGTCGAGCAGCGGCTGCGCGAGCGGATCGCGGGCCTGTCGGGGGTCGGCGAGGTGACCGTCGGCGGGGCCGGCGGCGGCGGGTTCTCCTCCGACACGATCGACGTGATCGTGCAGGCGCCCGACACCCAGACGCTGCGCACGGCGACCGACACGGTCAAGACCGCGATGAGCCAGGTGACGGGGCTGCGGGAGGTCTCCTCCAACCTGGAGGCCAGCGCGCCGAGGGTCGAGGTCGTGGTCGACCGGCAGGAGGCCGCCGAGCGGGGCCTGTCGGAGGCGCAGGTCGGCCAGGCGGTGGCGCAGGCGTTCCGCGGCGCGCCGCTGGGCCAGATCACGCTGGACGGCCGCACCAGCGACCTGGTGCTGCGCGGCGCCGACGAGCCGGACGACATCAAGGCGATCGAGGAGTTGAAGCTGGCCACGGCGGCCGGGACGGTGAAACTGTCGACGGTGGCCGAGGTGCGCGAGGTGGCCGGGCCGACGCAGGTGTCGCGCATCGACGGCGAACGCTCGGCGACGGTGTCGGCCAAGACCCAGGCCGGCGACCTGGGCAGCGTGACGCAGGCGCTGACGACGAAGCTGGACGGCCTGGCGCTGGCCGGCGGCGCGACGTTCGAGATCGGCGGCGCCTCGGCCGACCAGGCGCAGGCGTTCTCGGACCTGGGGCTGGCGATGCTGGCGGCGATCGCGATCGTGTTCATGATCATGGTGGCGACGTTCCGGAGCTTCATCCAGCCGCTGATCCTGCTGGTGTCGGTCCCGTTCGCGGCCACGGGCGCGGTCGGGCTGCTGGTGGCCACCGACACGGCGCTGGGCGTGCCGGCGCTGATCGGGATGCTGATGCTGATCGGCATCGTGGTGACCAACGCGATCGTGCTCATCGACCTGATCAACCAGTACCGCGACCAAGGCATGGACGTGAAGGACGCGGTCATCGAGGGCGGCCGGCGCAGGTTGCGGCCGATCCTGATGACCGCGGTGGCCACGATCTGCGCGCTGACGCCGATGGCGCTGGGGGTGACCGGCTCCGGCGGGTTCATCTCCCAGCCGCTGGCGATCGTGGTGATCGGCGGGCTGATCTCCTCCACGCTGCTCACCCTGGTGCTGGTGCCGACCCTGTACACGATGGTCGAGCGGGCCAAGGAGCGGATGCGGCGCACGCCGGCCGCGCCCGAGCCGGAGGCCAAAGTCCTGACGCCCGCCTCGTAGGCGGCTCGGCACGGTGCGCCCGCACGGCCTGGTGCCGTGCGGGCGCACCGTGGTGAATACACTTGTCCAACGTGACTTCCAAGCCGCGTATCCCCGACGTCCTGGCCGCGCGTTACGCCTCGCCGGAGCTGACCCGCCTGTGGTCTCCCGAGTACAAGATCGTCGCTGAGCGGCGGTTGTGGCTGGCGGTGCTGCGGGCCCAGGCCGAGCTCGGGGTCGCGGTGCCCGCCGAGGCGATCGCCGACTACGACAAGGTCGTCGAGCACGTCGATCTGGCCTCCATCGCGGCCCGCGAGCGCGTCACCCGCCACGACGTCAAGGCCCGCATCGAGGAGTTCAACGCGCTGGCCGGGCACGAGCAGGTGCACAAGGGCATGACCTCGCGCGACCTGACCGAGAACGTCGAACAGATGCAGGTGCGCGACAGCCTGCTGCTGGCGCGTGACCGGGTGGTGGCGCTGCTGGCCCGCCTGGCGAGCCTGGCCACCCAGCACCAGGCCACGGTCGTGGCCGGGCGCTCCCACAACGTCGCCGCGCAGGCCACCACCCTGGGCAAAAGGTTCGCCAGCGCGGCCGATGAGCTGCTGGTCGCCTACCACCGGCTGCAGGAGCTCATCGGCCGCTACCCGCTGCGCGGCCTCAAAGGCCCCGTCGGCACCGCGCAGGACATGCTCGACCTGCTGGGCGGCGACCGGGCCAAGCTGGCAGAGCTGGAAGAGCGCCTGGCCGCCCACCTGGGCTTCACCCGCCGCCTGACCAGCGTCGGGCAGGTCTACCCGCGCTCGCTCGACTTCGAGGTGGTCACCGCCCTGGTGCAGGCGGCGGCCGCGCCGTCGTCGCTGGCCACGACGATCCGGCTCATGGCCGGCCACGAGCTGGTGACCGAGGGGTTCAAAGCGGGCCAGGTCGGCTCCTCGGCGATGCCGCACAAGATGAACACCCGCTCGTGCGAGCGCGTCAACGGCCTGGCCGTGGTGCTGCGCGGCTACGCCTCGATGGTCGGGGAGCTGGCCGGAGACCAGTGGAACGAGGGCGACGTGTCGTGCTCGGTGGTGCGGCGGGTGGCGCTGCCGGACGCGTTCTTCGCCTTCGACGGGCTGGTGGAGACGATGCTGACGGTGCTGGAGGAGTTCGGCGCCTTCCCCGCGGTGATCTCGTCCGAGCTGGACCGCTACCTGCCGTTCCTGGCCACGACGAAGATGCTGATGGCGGCCGTGCGGGCCGGCGTCGGGCGGGAAAGCGCCCACGAGCTGATCAAGGAGCACGCGGTCGCGGCGGCGCTGGAGATGCGCTCGCGGGGCGCGGCCAACGAGCTGCTGGAGCGGCTGGCCGGCGACGAGCGCTTCCCGCTCGGGCGGGCCGAGCTGCAGGCGCTGCTGGCCGATCGGGTCTCGTTCACCGGGGCGGCGGCCGAGCAGGTGGAGGCGGTCGTGCGGCAGGTGGGCCAGGTCGTGGCGGCCCACCCCGAGGCGGCCGCCTACCGTCCAGGCGCGATCTTGTGATCAGGGCGCTGGCCACCGACGGCGAGGTTCGGGCCGCCTGCGGCGACGACGATCTGCTGGTGTGGGCGGCGCAGGGGCTGCGCCCGGGGGCGCGGGCATGGGCGCTGGGGGATGCCGTGGTGGCCGCGAGCCCGTCGGTGTCGCGGCGCGACCGGATGGCGGTGTGGGGCGGCGCCAGCTGCGCGGCGGAGCTGGTGCGGCACGCGCTGGCCGAGCTCGGGCCCTCCTACCGGCCGTTCGGGGAGCGGGAGCTGATGCGGCGCGTGAGCGCGCGGGTGGACGGGGTGCGGCCGGGCGGCCAGTTCTCCTGGATGAGCCTGCCCGCCGCCGTCCATGAACACGCCGGCCACGAAGACGGCGCCGGGGACGGCTCCGGCGCGGGGGTCGCCTGGCTGGGCGCCGGAGCCGGAGCGGACATCGCCGCGCTGCTGGCGGTGGCCGCGCCCGACTCCTACGCCATCCCCGGCGCGGCCGGGGTGCGCCGCTGGGCCGGGCTGCGTATACGCGGCGTGCTGGCCGCGGTCGCGGCCGACGCCTGGTCGGCCCCCACGGTCGGATTCCTGGCCGGGGTGGCGACCGGGGCGGGCTTTCGCGGGCGCGGGCTGGCCGAGCGGGTGTGCCGGTGGACCTCGCGCGAGCTGATGCGCTCGCACGGGCGGGCGGCATTGATGGTGGACGACGACAACCGCGCCGCGATCGGCGTCTACGAGCGGATCGGCTACCGGCGGGTGCGGGTGATGGCCACCTCCGCGACCGGCTGACGGGCCTGGCTGACAGCCGGTCGGCGCCGGGGAAAACCGGGTGAGGTTCGGGCTGCGCTGGGGCAGAGTGGACGGGGTGATGTCCGATTTTGTGCCTGGTATTGAGTTGTCGCGCGCCTTCTACACCGAGGTCGTCGCTCCGTCGGTGCGCGGGCTGGCGCACAGCGCCGCGCTGGTCGGGCCGGGCTCGGAGGTGCTGGCGTTCGACACCGCCCGCTCGGCCGACCACGACTGGGGGCCGAGAGTCCTGGTGTTCGTGCCGGCCGGCATGGCGGCCGAGGTGGAGGCGAAGGTCGCCGCGGCGCTGCCGCAACGTTTCCGCGGCTACCCGACGGTGTTCGGCTACCACGGCGAGGTCCGGCCCGGGGTGGTCGTGAGCGAGCTGGGGGCGTGGCTGCGTGAGCAGCTCGGGTTCGACCCGCGATCAGGGGTGTCGCTGCTGGACTGGTTGTCGGCGCCCTGGCAGCGGCTGGCCGAGGTGACCAGCGGGGAGGTCTTCCACGACGGCCTGGCCGAGGGCGGGCTGGAGGCGGTGAGGGCGGCGTTGCGCTGGTATCCGCAGGACGTGTGGCGCTACGTGCTGGCCTGTCAGTGGCGGCGCATCGCCCAGGAGGAGGCCTTCCCCGGCCGGTGCGGCGAGGTCGGCGACGAACTCGGCTCGGCGGTGGTGGGCATGCGGCTGGCTCGGGAGGTGATGCGGCTGGCGCTGCTGCTGCGCCGGCGCTACCCCCCGTACGCCAAATGGCTGGGCAGCGCGCTGGCGCGGATGCCCGGCTCGACGGAACTGGGGGAGTGCCTGGGGACGGCGGTGGCGGCGCGGTCGTGGCGGGAACGGGAGCAGGGGCTGTCGGGCGCCTACACGCGCCTGGCGGCGCTGCAGAACCGGCTGGCGCTGGCCGAGCGCCTGGATGAGGACGTGCGGGGGTATTTCGACCGGCCGTTCCAGGTGATCGGCGGGGATCGGTTCGTGCGGGCGTTGATGGACTCGGTGGCCGATCCGGCGATCCGGGCGTTGCCGATGGCAGGGTGCGCGGACCAGTTGTCGGACTCGACGGACCTGCTGACAACGCCGGGGCGGGCGCGGACGCTGACAGCGGCCGCACTGGGGCTTACCGCATGATTTGATCTACATTGTAAAGTTGAGGGGGTTGGAGAATTTTGTCCGATTTCAACATGCTCAACCCTCAACCAGAGCAGCAGCCAGAACCTCCGCCCTGACGCGCCGGCCCGTGCGGCGTGACGTTACTCCACAAGCTTGCCCGCCCCGGGCCGGGGACGATGAACGGCTCAGGCAGCCGCCACACCTCGTCGGCCGGGCCGGCGTTCGACGCGGGCCTCACCGCCGGAGGCGGCGAGCTGCCGGCGCAGTTCGTCCGCCTCCCACCACCCGGCACGGCAGGAGCGTGCGGCGCATTGGACTCTTCCCCCATGGGAGGGCCCATGCTTGGGGCGTGGAAGAGGATCTGCTGCCCATCGGGCAGTTCGCCCGGCTCGGCCGGCTGAGCGTCAAGCAGCTGCGGCACTACGACGAGCTGGGGCTGCTGCGGCCCGCGTACGTGGACGCCGAGACCGGCTACCGCTACTACCGGGCCTCGCAGGCCCGCACGGCGCTGTCGATCGGGCTGCTGCGCTCGCTG
This sequence comes from Nonomuraea purpurea, assembly GCF_042650645.1. Lineage (NCBI taxonomy): Bacteria > Bacillati > Actinomycetota > Actinomycetes > Streptosporangiales > Streptosporangiaceae > Nonomuraea > Nonomuraea purpurea. The sequence goes on along the minus strand of NZ_JBHSBI010000019.1, from coordinate 143,298 downwards.
GACGTGCCGCTGGCCGTGATCGACGAGGTGCTGGCGGGCTCGCCGCAGGCGCTGGAGGCGGTCCGCGACGGGCTGGAGGCGGAGCTGGCGCGCCGGCGGCGCACGCTGGCCTGGCTGGAGCGGGTGATGGCCGAAGGGCTGCCGTCGGCGCGGGTGCGCGTGGTGCGCGAGCCGTCGCGACGGGCGGCCGTGGTGCGGGAACGGGCCGATGGCCTCCTGGACGTGGGCCGGGCGACGTCGTCGGCCGCGGCCCGGCTGGTGACCGCCTGGCAGGGCGCGCCGCTGGAGCTGATCGGGCTGTTCCCCGTGGACGTGGACGAGGCGTTCGAGGTGGAGGTGGCCGCCGTGCTGGAGACGGGAGCGGCCCCGGTGGGGCAGGTGCGGGTGCTGCCCGGGGGCGCGTTCGCGTGCGCGACGCACGTGGGCCCCTACGACCAGATGTCGTTGACCGCGCACGCCGTGCTGGCCTGGTGCGCCGAGCGCCGGCTCCCGGTGCGGGGCCGGCTTCGTGAGGTGTATGTGTCGGATCCGGCCGTCACCTCTCCTGACCAGTTGGTCACTCATGTGATGGTTTCGTTGGAGGAGGAGTCATGAATCCTGTGCTGGCCGAGTACGGTCCGGTGAACTGCCTGAACGTCACCGGTGTGGGGGAGCCGGGCGGAGCCGAGCACACCGCGGCGATTGGCGCGCTGTATGCCGTGGCCGCGCGGATGGGCGGGCCGGGCGGCCCGCTGGAGGGCCAGTGGTTCGTGGAGGACGACCGGCCGCCCCTGACGGTGCCGCGTCAGGAGTGGCGCTGGCATCTGCTGCTGCCGCTGGCGGCGGCGCCGGAGCCGGGGGCGGCCGAACGGGCGCGGGAGGCGGCCCGGGCGTCGGGGGCCGCGGTCGACCGGGTCCGGGTGGTGACGTTCACCGAGGGGGAGTGCGTGGAGGTCGTGCACATGGGGCCGTTCAGCCAGGAGCACGTGTCGCTGGCGGTGATGGAGGCGTTCATGGCCGAGCGGGGGCTGGTCGCCAACGGGCTGCACCATGAGGTGTATCTGACGGCGCTGGACGATCCGCGGCCGCGCACGGTACTGCGGCAGCCGGTGCGGCCCGCGTGAGGCAGGCGCCGGCGCCGTAGACGAACAGGGCCAGGAACAGCAGGGCGGGGTTGCCGGCGACGGCGGCGGCGATGACGCCGGCGCTGCCGACGGCACCGGCGAGGTACCCGGCGGCAAGGCCGGGGCGGCGGCCGCGGGCTTGGGAGATGCGCCCGACGGCGACGGCGGCCAGCGCGGAGCCTGCGGTGCCCGCGGCGCTGGGCAGGCCGGCGAGGCTGGTGGAGCTGAGCATGTCCTGGGCGAGCAGGGCGCCGACGGTCACGCCGGCCGCCAGTCCCACGCCGCTGAGGACTTGGGCGGCGACCAGGACGGTCAGGGAGCGGCGCTGCGCCTGAAGGCGCGGGGCGTCCTTGATCCGGGCAGGCACGTCAGTCGTCACGAGAGAGTTCTTTCGATTGGGGTGATCCGACCGGGCGCCGCCAATGGCGCGGTTTCGACAGGTGAGGTCGACGGGAGGCGACGCGGCGGAGACCGGGGGAGAAGCGACAGCGCATCGCGCTCGGCGTCCCAAGCCCATGGCGGAAGACGCGTCCAAGCCCATAGCGGAAGACAACGGCGCAAGACACCCGAGACGGCGTGGCGGACACCGCTGTGGCAGGCCGAGCCGGCGGGGCGGGCCGGCCGGCCGGTCCTGCCGAGGTACCGGCCTGCGCGGCTGCGCGGTCAGCCCCGGTCGCCCAGGTCCAGGCGGTCGGCCACCCCGCCGTCGGTGAAGGCGGCCACCAGTTCGTCACGGCCCTCGGTGAAGTGGGCCCAGCTGTCGTAGTGGACGGGAACCACCCGGCGGGCGCCGAGGATCTTGGCGGCCTCGGCGGCCTGTGCGCTGTCCAGGACGATCGGCTCGCCGTCGAAGAGGATGGGGAATCGGGGGGCTCCGGCGAAGAGGATGGCGGTGTGCACCGGGCCGAATCGGTCGGCGATCTGCTTGACCAGGTCGAGTGAGGCGTTGTCGCCGCTGACGTAGACCGTGGGCAGGCCCTGCCCGGTCAGGACGAATCCGACGACTTGGCCGGTGATCGGTTCGACCTTCTCGCGTGGGCCGGGTCCGTGGATGGCGGGCACGCCGGTGACGGTGATCGTGCCGCCGCCGGGGCGGTCCAGCTCGATCGGCTCCCAGTCGGCCAGCCCCTTGGCCCCGTTCCCCAGGCGTTGCCCGCCGCCGGGCGTGGTGAGCGTGAGCGGGACGTCGGCGAGCAGCGTTCGGCCGGAGTTGTCGAGGTTGTCGGGATGCTCGTCATGGGAGAGCAGGACCACATCGATACGGCCGAGGTCGGCCGGTGTGGCGGAGGGGGGAGCCGTCTTGATCAGCCGGCCGCCCGGCACGTGATAGTCGCCGGGAGCGTCGAAGGTCGGGTCGGTCAAGAACCGCAGGCCACCGTATTCGAAAAGGGCGGTGGGGCCGCCGAAGACGCGGACGGGGATCGGCTCGGTGGTCGTGCTGAAACTGGCCATCCAGACACCTCACGGATGAGAAACGGTTTATCCGTGATGAAGGTAGCGGCGTCTCACGGACGAACGCAAGCCGTACCATGAGAGCTATGAGCGAGACCCCGACCGCCGCCTCCGCGTTGCCGCCCGCGCCAGGGGCGGAGGACCACCTCGCCCTCGACTTCGTCAACAGCGCCGTCGCGCTGCCCGGAGGGCAGTTCATCGATCTCCTCGGCACCCCCGAGGCGACGAACCACTGGCTCACCCAACGCGGCCTCGCTCCGGCCGACGCCGGGGTGCAGGAGATGTGCGTGACGCAACTGCGCTCGCTACGCGAGCACGTCAGGGCATTGTTCGCCGCCCATGTCGCCGCCCTGCCCGCCCTGCCCGCGGCTCTGTCCGCCGTCAATGACGCGCTGAGCAAGGCCCCCACGGCCGCCCTGCTGTACTGGGACGACAAGAACGGCCCCTACCGTGCGGCGCCCTGCCCCACCAACGAGATCCTCGACCACGCTCTGGCGACCCTCGCGGCCAACACGGCCGACCTGCTCACCGGCCCCGACGCCGAACGCCTCACCCATTGCCGATCCAATCCCTGCAACCGCTACCTGCTGCGCCACGGCCGCCGCCACTGGTGCTCCACCCGTTGCGGTGACCGCGCCCGCGCCGCCCGTGCCTACGCCCGACGCACCCAGCCGACGCCGAACTGACCAACCCCGCCCCCTTGATTGCGCCGCCGACGTTCTCCACGCTGCCAACGCGAGCAGACTGACGCTCCGCCCATTCATGTGCGGCGGCAGCAGCGGACCAGTAGTCCGGCGGGGTTGAGGACAGTTCGCTATCAGGTGGCGGGTTTGCCGAACCAACGGGAGAGGTGCTCGTCCAGGTCCTGCTGATCGTCGCCGATCCAGGCGACGTGGCCGTCGGGGCGTAGCAGGACGCACGCGACATCCAGTCCCGCAGTGGGATCGGCGAGGTAGTCGACCCGGTCCGACCAGCCGCCGGCGGTCAGGCGTTCGGTGCGGTCCAGCAGCAGGCCGCGGCCGCGATGCAGCAGACCGTAGAGGTGGCCCTGTTTCACGTCGATGTCGCGCAGGCGGCGGCCGAGCAGGTCGGGGCCTTGGCCGAAGTCGTAGCGGATGCCGATCGCGGTGATCTTCTCGATCAGATGGCGGTTCACCTCCTCGAAGTCCATCAGCTCGGTGAGCAGCCTGCGCACGGCCCGCGGGCCCGGTTCGGCGGACAGCAGTTCCATCTGGGCGCGGGTGTTGTCCAGCACGTCCTCGGCGATCGGATGACGTTCGGCCTGGTAGGTGTCCAGCAGCGTTTCCGGCGCCCAGCCGCGGATCTGTGCGGCCAGTTTCCAGCCGAGGTTGAACGCGTCCTGAACGCCCAGGTTGAGGCCCTGCCCGCCGATGGGCGGATGGACGTGTGCCGCATCGCCGGCCAGCAGCACCCGCCCGACCCGATACCGTTCGGCCAGCCGGGTGGCATCCCCGAAACGGGACATCCAGCGCGGGGAGTGCACGCCGAAATCGGTTCCGGCGATGGTGCGCAACTGTTGTTTGAAATCCTCGAGGGTGGGCGGTGCGGCGCGGTCGCCGACTCCCGCGGCGGGGACGACGACGCTGTAGATCCCTTCGCCGAAGGGCCGCAGCCAGAATCGCTGATGGACCTCGCTGATTCCGGCCAGCTTGGCGGCGATCTCCTCCTGCGGCACGCCTGCTTCCATCTCGCCCATCAGCGTCTCGGTCCGCGCGGGCTCGCCGGGGAAGCCGACGCCGAGCAGTTTGCGCACCGTACTGCGCCCGCCGTCGCAGCCGACGAGATAGCGCGCACGCAACTGTTCCCCGTCGGCCAGCTCGACGGTCACCCCCTCGTCGTCCTGCTCGAAACCGGCCACCGCGCAACCGTGCCGGACCTGCGCACCCCGTTCGATCGCATGCTCTTCGAGCAGGCGTTCGATGACCGGCTGCGGGATGCCCAGCAGATAGGCGTGCGCGGAATCCAGGCCCTTGGGCGCGGGTTTGGGGATGGCGGCGAAGAAACCGCCCGCCGGACGCCGTCTTCCATGCTGGAGAAGGCGCTCCAGCAGTCCGCGCATCGCCATCAGCTCGAGACTGCGAATATGCAGGCCGACGATGCGGACGAACGACTTGGGCTCGGTGTCCTTCTCCAGAACGAGTACCCGCACATCGTGCAGCCGCAGTTCGGCGGCCAGCATCGCACCGGTCGGCCCGCACCCGGCAATGATCACGTCGAACATGAGGGGCGCGCGATCGGCGCCGGAGACGTCGCCCGCGGTGAAGTCGCGCTCGACCGAATCGTTCGACGACGGCTCGGCGGTGACCTGCGGAGAGTGCATAGGTGTTGCCTTTCGGGAGTGCCTTGTTGGCGAGGCGCTCCCGGCGACACCTACCTCAATCGCCCGGCCGTGACGGGAAGGGGGAGCACCCACATCGATACAGCGTTCATGGGTCTCACCTCCTCGGGCGGTGTCACGGTCAACTGCAAGCTACAAGCCCGAGCATCACCCCGTCCAATCCTTTCCCGGCCACGTGATCACGACCCCAGACGGATGCGTGCGGGTTCGGACGAGCGTCGGCCGGGGTGTCACCTGCTGTGGCGGATCGCCGCCCGTACGGCGGTGTAGATGACGACCCAGAGAGCCGCCAGGGGGCCCCAGCGGGGTGTACGTCTTGTCTGGAGAGCGGCAACCGCACCTCCTGCGGCCGGCCGGACAGGTGGGACGGCCCCCCGCATGGGGGACGTCTCTCCCCTTCAGGAGGGAACCCGCGTGATAAGCCCCGGATTACGGTGGACCGACATGAGATCACATGCACGGCCCGCGTTACTGATCGCGGGCTGGGTGGGGGCGGCGGCGCTGGCGCTGGTGGCGCCCGGCAATCTGGTCATGCGGCTGGTGTTCGGCAAGCTGGAGGACCCGCAGCTCCTCCGGCAGACGCTGCTGACCACGCTCGGGCTGCTGCTCGCCCTGGCCGTCATCCGCTACGGCGAGCGCGGCAGGCCGCGCCGGCCGCAACCGTGGGACGACACAGCGGTCCGGCCCGCGCTCTGGGCGCGGGCGGTGACGTGGGTGGCGGCGGGCGTACCGGTGGTGGGCTTCTCGGTTCCGCACCTGCTTTGGGGGCTCGGTGTGCCCTTTGGAGTGGGGGAGGAGACCAGCTTGGCGGAGTTGCGCGGGTCTGCGGTGTTCTGGGTGCTGCTCGTGGCCGGGCCGGTTGCGGGGGCGGCGCTGACGCTCGGGCTGATCAGCCGGTGGAGCCAGGTGGTGGCGGGACGGCGGGTGCCGCGCCTCATCGCCGTCGTCCCGCCGGTGGCGGTCGGGCTGTTGGTCGGTCAGTACGGAACGATGATGACGACGTGCCTGGCCTTCGGCCTCACCCAGACGTGCGCGCCCAACGGCGGCGCCGAGGTTCTCGACGGCAGCTGGGGGTTCGCCGCGACGTATCCCGTCTTCCTGCTCTGGGGCGTGTCACTGCTGGCCGCCGCGGCCGGCTACCTGCACACCACCACCGCCCTGCGACAACAACGACCCTGACTCGGCCGACATCACCCCTCCTGCGATGCCCAGCGCGAGATCGAGGCGGCGCTGCGCGCGACCGCCGCAGGGCCACCCATCGACCGGCCGACCCGCACGAACCCCCGACGACGTCGACGGCGTCCCGGCCCGCGCCGCCTGCCACGAAGGATCGTCAGCTCCAGGATGATGCCCAAGAGCAACCGGCCCGGCTTCTCGGGCGGGTCAATTGGGTGGCGGGCGGCCCGGGAGTGCCACTGAGTTTGGGGGAGACCTGGCAGAGGCGGGGGAAGACCGTTCGCGGGGACAGGAAGAGGCGGGCAGCGATCTCTTTGCCGGTACGGATCGTGCGCGCCCGCGGCCCCGTACACCGGGCCGGCTGCCCGATCGTGTAAAGACCCGCCAGGCCGTTCATGGCTCGAATCTGCACCTTCCACCCAGTGGAACCTCAAGCGTTCTGTCAGAAATTCTCGCCGCAGAGCAGCCGGTTGACGGGGCGCAGACCAACACGCCACCCCCCGAACCCCCGTGTCGAACACCACGGACGACTTGCCCACCCCGGCCCTTCCGGATGCGCCGGGGCGTACGGCCCTCGGCTACCCCACCCCGGCCCACGCGGGTATAGAGTTGAAACATGGTGCGACCTCCGCTGACCCTTGAAGAGCGGCTCCGCGGCGAGCAGCTCGGCAGGGTGCTGCGGCAGGCCCGCGGCGAGCGCAGCATCGTCGAGGTCGCCGCCGCCGCCGGCATGTCCGCCGAGACCCTGCGCAAAATCGAGACCGGACGCATCGCCACACCCGCGTTCTTCACGATCGCGGCCCTGGCCGACGTGCTCGACATCTCGCTCGACCACCTCGCCGTCCGCGCCGCACCCGCCGCCACCTGACACGGCGCCACACCCGGCCCGCCCCAGGACACGACGGGCTATCACCACGCCCACAGGAAAGCCCCCAGGGCACACCGGCGGCATGGCCACTCCCGCGCCACGGGGTTGCCGTCATATCCGCCGAACACCCAACGGATATGACTGACCTGCACGTATAACAGTCCGATGAAGGCCGATCACACACGGTTTCATACGTCTTAGCGTGGGCCTGCAGCCGGATCGGGCTGCGTTGCTTCGGGGGCTGACCAGGGCGGGTGAGGCGCGTTGGCGACCCGAGTGTTCGCTGACGAAGAGATCGCGCGCTTGCGATCGTTCCCGGAGATCAGCCGAGAGGAGCTGATCCGGTTCTTCACGTTGACGGCGGCGGATGTGGAGTTCATTGATCCAGGCCGGGGCCGGGGACCTGCTGACCCTGCCTGATCGCCGCCGCCCGCGACGCCGGCGTCACCATCGTGTCTCGTACTGGGCGGCGTCGTACGACGCTCCCCGGGACAGACTCGCGAGCCGGCCGGAACTCATCGCGGCGGGCCACCCTCGCGTAGGAGCGCTCAAGTACCATCCCGATCACGGTTCCCCCTGAGGAGTCGACTGCCCGATGCCCGATCGCGAAAGACTTGTGGCCACGTTCGACGTCATGGGGCTGGAAGTGACCACATCACCACTCCACACGCTCGCCGGACGGGTGACGGACGAGACGGCCAAACGGGTGATCACTGAGATCGGGATTCCCGAGCGGGTCGGCGGCTACCTCACCTTCGACCATTTCGGGGACGGTCCCACGTTCATCTCCACCGAATACGCAAGAAAGGGGCCGCGGTCAGGCGTAACCGCTGGTCGGGGGGAGATCTGTATCCGCGGCCGTGAACACGGTTAAGGTGTTCTCGTCCAAGTGGTTGATCTTGCTGGGGTGTCGGGTTGGCGTCGATCGATCGCACGGCTTACCCGCGGTTCAAACGCGGGGTGTCGGTGCGCGAGCTCGCCGAGGCGTTCACGCCCACATCCGATGAGATCACGTGGGCACATGGCAAGACACAGAGCGAACAGCACCTGCTCACCCTGTTGGTCCGGCTGAAGTGCTATCAGCGGCTGGGGTATTTCGCGAAACTCACCGACGTTCCGGCTGTGGTAGCCGATCACGTGCGCGGCATGCTGGAGTTGCCGGACGCGGTCGTCGCGGAGACCGATGCGGATCGCACGGCCAAGCGGCACCGGCAGTTCGTGCGCGAGCGCCTGGGCGTGAAGTACGAGGCGGTTCGGGTGCGGGCGGTGGCCGAGCAAGCCATTCGTTCCGCGGTGCAGACCAAGGACAACCCGGCCGATCTAATCAACGTGGCGCTGGAGGAGTTGGTCCGGCAGCGCTGTGAACTGCCGGGCTACACGACGTTGGACGCGATGGCCGCCGGCATCCGCGCTGAGGTCAACGGCGGGTTCTTTGCGATGATGGCGTCCCGGCCGGACCGGGCCGAGCGTGCGCGGCTTGAACGGATGCTGGTGGTGGACCCCGCGACGCGGCGCAGCGAATTCGATCGGATCAAGACGCCGGCACAGGCACCCACCCTGGGCAAGTTCAAGAAGCGACTGGCGCACTTACAGGCGCTGGACGCGATCGGTCCGACCGAGCGGTGGCTGGATGGGGTACCGCCGGGCAAGATCGCTCACTTCGCCGGCGAGGCCCGTGTCGCCAACGTCGACGACATGCGCAAGACCGGCGACGCCAAGCGGCGGTGGAGTTCATTCGCGCCAACCGGGACCGGCGCAGTGAATGGATCCCGCAGACGACGGTGCACACCTGTGAGGGACAGCAGATCACGGTCACCATCGACGTGGATGCGTTCGCCACGGTGGCCTGGCGCAAGGTGCTGCGGCACAAGGACCGGCCGGGGATGCTCGCCCGACGCCACTTAGAGGTGTGCGTGTTCTCTCACCTGGCTGCCGAACTGCGGTCAGGAGACGTCGCGGTGGCCGGGTCGGACTCGTATGCGGACCTGGGTGCGCAGTTGATGTCGTGGGAGGAGTGCGCACCACTGGCCGCGCAGTTCTGCGAGCAGGCCGGCATCCCGACCGAGGCGGGCGAGCTCGTGGCGTTCTATCGCCGGGAACTGGACACTACCGCCGCGCGAGTAGATGGGGGGTACCCGGCCAACACCGACCTGGTTCTCGAGGAAGGCCGCCCGGTGCTCAAGCGCCGCAGAGGGGCCGACCGGAGGCCGTCCGCATTGGGGCTGGAACAGGCGATCCACCAGCGCCTTCCCGAGCGCAGCCTGCTCGACATCCTTACCCGCGCCGCGTACCTGACCGGGTGGTATAGCCACCTTGGCCCGGCCTCCGGATCCGATCCGAAGATCCGCGGCGACGCGCTCGGGCGCTACGTGCTGACGGCCTACGCCTACGGCGCGAACCTCGGCGCCGCAGAGGTCGCCCGGCACATGCGCGGTCAGGTCTCCGCGCACGAGCTCTACACCGCGGGCAAGGTCCACAAGTGTTCGGCGGACGTGATCAACGCGTTCACCATGTTGGACGTGGCCGGGGTGTGGGGCGATGGGCAGATCGTCGCGGTGGACGGCTCGCAGGTGGACACCTGGGAGAACAACCTTCTTGCCGAGTCGCACATCCGGTACGGGGGCTATGGTGGGCTGGCCATGCGGTTCGTGTCCGACTCCTACATCGCCCTGTTCTCTCATTTCGTTCCGTGCGGGGCGTGGGAGGCCGTCTACATCATCGACGGGTTGCTGCGCAACGACTCCGACGTCCAACCGGACACCATCCATGCGGACACGCAAGGCCAGTCGCTGCCGGTCTTCGGACTCGCCGCGCTGCTGGGGTTCGAGTTGTTGCCGCGCATCCGCAACTGGCACGACCTGAACTTCTACCGGCCGTCCCCGGCCACCCTCTATCAGCACATCGACTCGCTGTTCGGCGACAACGCCATCGACTGGGAGTTGATCGAACGCCACTGGATCGACCTGCTGCGCACCAGCATCTCGATCCGCGAAGGCCGGGTCTCCTCGGTGACACTGCTACGCTGGCTGGGCAACCACTCGCACAAGAACCGCCTGTACCGGGCATTTCGCGAGCTGGGACGCGTGATCCGCACGATCACGCTGCTGCGGTTCTTGTCGGAACCGGGCTTGCGGGAGAAGATCACCGCGATCACCAACAAGGCCGAGGCGTTCCACGGCTACGCGGAATGGCTGAGGCAGCGGGTGCTCGGCGACGAACGCTCGCCATCCGTCCTTGCTGGTCACCGACTTCCTTCGGTGAAGGCGTCGAAAACTCCCATCGGCGGTCACCCTCGCCCTCTCGGCCTGGACCTCCTATAGCTACGGCGAGCCGCCACCCCGGCCAGCCTTGAGGGCCAAAGCGGGGATATGCGAAGAGTTAGCTATCAGTTTCGCCACGTAGTTATCTCAGGTGGTGCATACCTTCCGGTAACCCTCTCGACCTCCTCAAGGGTGTTCGGGCCGCTGATAGCGCTGGCTTGGGAGGAGCTCCGAGGTGCGTGCGGACTGGGAACAGGATGAGCTGATCAGTGCGTGGATGTTGGTCAAGGGTGATTGGGACCTGGTCGGGGAGAAGGTGGGGGCGGGTAGGCTCGGTTTCGCCTTGATCTTGAAGTTCTATGAGATTGAGGGGCGGTTTCCCGCCTATCCCGAGGAGATACCGGCGGCTGCGGTGGAGTACGTGGCGTCGCTGGTGGAGGTCGAGCCGGAGCTGCTGGCGAAGTACTCCTGGCGGAGCCGGACGATCGAGCGTCACCGGGCGCGGATCCGCAAGCGATTCGGCACCCGTCCGGCGTCTGAGGACGATGAGGAGCGGCTGGCGCAGTGGCTAGCCGACAAGGTGTGCCCGATCGAGACGAACCGTGATCGCCTGGCCGAGGCGGTGCGTGAGCGGTGCCGGAGTACCAGGATCGAACCGCCGAGTAGTGGCCAGGTGGACCGGGTGGTTAATTCCGGGTGCCGCCGTTTCGAGGAGACCTTCGCCGAGCAGGTGATGACGCGGCTCGGGCCGGCCGTGTGCGGCCGTCTGGAGAAGTTGCTGGGGCGGCCGCATGTGCTGGCCGAGTTGAAGGCCGACCCTGGGCCGCTGGGGCTGGACACTCTACTGGTGGAGATCGGGAAGCATACGACCGCTCGCTCCCTGGGGCTGGGCGAGGCGGTGTTCGCCGAGATCTCCGATCAGATCGTGGCGGCGTGGCGGGGCCGGGCGATGCGGATGTATCCCTCGGATTTTGCCGCCTGCTCGCTGCCGGTGCGCTATACGCTGCTGGCGGCGTTGTGCTGGACGCGGCAGGCCGAGCTGGTGGACGGGCTGGTGGAGCTGTTGATCGGGCTGATCCACCGGATCAACGCACGTGCTGAGCGGCGGGTGGAGAAGGAGCTGATCCGGCAGCTGGCCGCGGTGCCCGGCAAGCGCGGCATTTTCACCAAGATCGTGAACGCCGCGCTGAGCAAGCCCGATGAGACGGTCCGGCAGGTGGTCTTCCCCGCGGTGCCGGGCGGAGAGAAGACGCTGCGGGCGCTGGCCAAGGAGCTGATGGCGACCGAGCGTGTGGTCGCCGAGCGGATCCGCTACCAGCTGCGGGGTTCCTACTCGTACTACTACCGGCGGATGCTGGCACCGCTGCTGGCCGCGCTGGAGTTCAAGTGCCACAACACCGCCTATCGGCCGGTGATGGACGCGATCGAACTGCTGGCTCGCTACGCGGGCGTCGATTCCGACCAGCGGCACTACGCCGCGGCCGAGACGGTGCCGATCGACGGGGTAGTGCCCAGGGCGTGGCTGGACGGCGTCGTCGACGACGGCGGCCGGGTGGAGCGGATCCCGTACGAGCTGTGCGTGCTGATCGCGCTGAAGGACGCGCTGCGCCGCCGTGAGATCTATGTCGAGGGCGCCGACCGATGGCGTGATCCCGACGAGGACCTGCCCGGCGACTTCGAGGACAACCGGGACGTGCACTACGCGGCGCTGGCCAAACCGCTGGACGCCACGGAGTTCGTCACCGGCCTGAAGACGCGGATGCGAGCCGCCCTGGACAAGCTGAACACCGGACTGACCGCCGGCAGCACCGGCGGGGTGCGGATCATCACCCGGGCCGGCAAGCCGTGGGTGAGCGTCCCCAAGCTCGACAAGCTGCCCGAGCCGAGGAACCTCGGCAAGCTCAAGGCCGAGGTCCAGCGCCGGTGGGGCACCATCGACCTGCTCGACATCCTCAAGGACACCGCCTTCCTCACCGACTTCACCGACGCCTTCACCTCGGTGGCCACCCGCGAGGTGCTGGACAAGCAGACGCTCAACCGCCGGTTGCTGCTCGTACTCTTCGCACTCGGCACGAACATGGGCATCCGGCAGATGGCCGCGACCGGCGACCACGGCCAGGACGAGGCCGCGCTGCGGCACGTGCGCGCAACCTACGTCACCCGCCAGAACCTGCGGGCGGCGATCGTCGCTGTGGTCAACGCCACCCTGGAAGCCCGCGACCCCACGTGGTGGGGAGAGGTGACCAGTACCGCCTCAGACTCCAAGCGATTCGCCTCCTGGGACTCCAATCTGATGACCGAGTTCCACGCCCGCTACGGCGGTTACGGCGTCATGATCTACTGGCACGTCGACAAAGGCCGCCTGTGCATCTACTCCCAGCTCAAATCGTGTTCCTCCTCCGAGGTCGCGGCGATGATCGAGGGCCTGCTGCGGCACTGCACCAACGCCGAGGTCGAGGCGAACTACACCGACACCCACGGCGCCACCACCGTCGGGTTCGCCTTCACCGAACTGCTGGGCTTCAAGCTGCTGCCCCGGCTGAAGAACATCGGCGCGATCGAGCTGTACAGTCCCGGCGCCATCCAGACCGCCTGGCCGAAGGTGGACAAGATCCTCAAGAAGCGGCCGATCGACTGGGACCTCATCGCCCGCAACTACGACCAGATGATCAAGTACGCGACGGCGCTGCGGCTGCGGACAGCGGAAACCGAGCAGGTCTTGCGCCGTTTCATGAAGGGCAACGGCCCCAAGCACCCGGTCTACCTGGCCCTGGAGGAACTCGGCCGGGTGGTACGCACCATCTTCGCCTGCGACTATCTCGGCGACGAGCAACTGCGCCGGGAGATCAACAGCGGCCTGCAGGTTGTGGAGAACTGGAACAGCGCCAATGACAAGATCTTCTACGGGCGCGAAGGCGTGCTGACCGGCGCCGACCGCGAGCACGCCGAGGTGTCCATGCTCACCTTGCACCTACTGCAATCCTCATTGGTGTTCATCAATACCCAGCTCCTACAGGCCGTTCTGCGAGATCCGCAGTGGGCCGGCAAACTCACGGAGGAAGACCGGCGCGCGCTCAGCCCGCTGTTCTGGGCTCACGTGAACCCCTACGGCCGGTTCCGGCTGGACATGGAAACCCGGCTCGACCTCACCGCGGAGTGAGCGAACCTCCGACGGAACGGCGCAGCCGATTCTGGCATTGCCTCATGCTTTGTGCGCCGCCACGCCTCCATCCGCGCAGGGGCCGGCCGAGCCCCCTTCGCGACGTTGGTCAGCAGCAGAACTTCAGATAGTTCTGCAGGTCGCCGGGCATGTGGGCGAGGCCGTCGCGGTTGCCGCGATACAACACCTCCTTGCCGTCGCGGCGGGAGGCGACGATGCCGCCACGGCGCGGCAGGGCAGTTGCTGGGAGGCAGCGGACTGGCTGATGCCGACGCGCTCGGCGGCGCCCTGGGCGAACGGCAGCATGATCTGCTGGCGGCCGGCGTTGGCCAGGGGCCTTGAGGAGGTCTTGGGCGGCCTGCGGCAGCTGCGGCGGTGCACGTCACGCCCGCCGGCTCGATCCGGAGGGCGCGGTGGTGTTGGGGCCCCGGTCGTCGTTGATCGGGAGGGAAGAGATCAAGTTGTGGTTGCGGCTGCGGCCGGCATCTGCATGTCTGGGAAGGCCTGTCCTGTTGAAACCCGTTCGATGAGAGTTAGTAGAGCCTCTTTCCCGCCATTGGTTCCTGCCCAGCGACTCACCTGGCAGGCGGCTTCGGCGTATACCTGGGGATTCGCTGATGCCGCGCGCAGCCAGTCATCGAGTGTCGCCGGCAAGGGCCGGCGGGAGTCGAGCAGACAGCGGTCGCCGGTGGGGGCAAGGTATCGGGGATCGTCACTGACCAGGACGGCCAGGCCCTCGTCGAACCACTGCGGGACTTCGGCGCCGTCCAGCCGGGCGTGCAGCTCCACATGGGTCAGCTCGTGCGAGGCGATCACGGGATCGACGCCGCGCGGAGACAGCATCACCGACCGGTTGAGCACGGCGATGCCGCGTTCCCGGCCGCCGCCGATCCTGCGGTAGCAGTCCTCCGTTAGGCACACGAGGATGTCAGCTGTGCTTGCCCGACCGCCGAAGAAGTCGCGTACCCGCTTGTTCGCCTGCTCGACGGCCTCCACCACGTGCCGGCGCTCGGCCGGCGCTCGGCCCGGTTCGGCGTACACGCCGGGCTGGAGCCGCTCCAGGCCATAACAGCCGGGACAGGTGGTGGCCGCGACGGACGGGAAGGCGATCGCGGTCAGCGCCACGGCTGCGGTGAGGAGAACCGCGGTGATCGTGCCCGCGATCCACCAGCCTCTCCGGTGGCGGCTTGCCCCCTGAGGGATCAAGGGCATGTGAACCTCCTTGGCGGTTGGGTGTCTGAGTGGCGCGGGGCCAGGCCGTGCTCGTAGGCATAGATGACGGCGTGCACCCGCGTGGGGAGCCCAAGTTTGCGCAAGAGACTTGCGACGTGGTTCTTGACCGTGCCTTCCTCGATGGTCAGGGCTCGGGCTATCTGCGCGTTGCTCAGCCCGTGGGCCAGGTGCCGGAGCACCTCCAGCTCACGAGCGGTGAGCCGCTGTTGCGCGTCGGCGGCGGAGGCGGGCGACAGGCTCGCGAAGCGGTGGATCAACCGGGTGGTGACCTGAGGGTCCACCAGTCCGTGCCCGCGGTGCAGCGCTCGCACCGCCTCCAGGAGCAGTTCAGGGTCGCTGTCCTTGAGCAGGAACGCCGACGCCCCCGACTGGAGTGCCTCGAAGAGGTACTCATCGGTGTCGAACGTCGTCAGCGCGAGCATTCGCGGTGGGGTTTCCACGTCGGCCAGTTGCCGGATCGCGGAGATCCCGTCGACGTACGGCATGCGCAGGTCCAGCACCACCACGTCGGGGCGCCGCCACATCGTCTGGTGGACGGCCTCGGCTCCGTCGGCCGCCTCACCGACTACCTTGATGTCGGGCTCGCCGTCCAGTGTCATGCGCAACGCGTCACGTACGGCCGGCTGATCATCGGCGATGACCACGCGAATCGTCACGCCGCCTCCTTCGAATCGACTGGCCTGGTCGGCACGACGGCCTCTACCCGCCAGCCGTGATCCTGCCGCGGGCCCGCCACGAACGTGCCGCCATGCTGGTCTACACGTTCGCGCATGCCTCTGATGCCTCGGCCCTCCGCTCCGGCACGTCCGTGACCGTCGTCGGTGATCGAGACCGTCACAGCGACCGGGTCGCACAGCACGCGCACGTCCACATGGCCGGCCCCGGAATGGCGGGCGGCGTTGGTGAGCGCTTCTTGCACGACCCGGTAGACCGTATGGCCGACCGCGGGCGGCAGCGTGGTGCCGGGGCCGGCGCGGTGGACCGAGATCGGCATCTGTGGGGTGGAAAGCCGCCTGGCCAGGTTCTCGATCTCTTCCAGGTCACGTCCGGTGGGTGCCTCGCGCAGTGAGTCGAGAAGGACGCGCACCTCGTTCAACGCGGTTGCGGACAGTTCGGCGATGGTGCCTAGTGCCTTGTCGGCGGTCTGCGCCTGGCCGCGCAGTGCTCGCCGGGTGGCGGTGGCCTGCATGCGGATGGCGGTGAGGTGGTGGCCGACGCTGTCGTGGACGTCGCGGGCGAGCGCGGCACGTTCCTCCGCCATGTCGCGCTGGGCCTCGGCGTGGTCGAGCCGTGCCGCCTGCGCGGTCCGCTCGCCGTACAGGCGCAGGGCGAGACCGATCGCGACCGGAGCGACACCCATGATCACCAGGTCAGTGACCACGGACAGCCCTGCCTGGACGCGCGGGATGAGCAGGCCGTAACCGGTGGTCCAGACGATGGACAGGCTCATCACCAGCCAGGCACGGCGCGGCAGGCGGAAGGCCGCCGCGCCGAACATGACCATGGTCACCAGCCGGCCTTGCCAGCCTGGGATCGCCAGCCCGAGCACAGCTATCGCCGCTGAGAGCAGCGCTCCTGTCAGCGGGAAACGGGCACGCAGCGTCAGGGGCAGGGCTGCGGCGAGGCTGGCACCCGCCAGCAGGGGCAGCCCAGGCCACGGCGGAGGCGGACCGTCGATCACGGCGAATGCGGTGAGCGCAGCCGTGGCCGCGAGCACGAAGAGTCCCTGTCTGGCGTACACAGCGGCAACGCTACTTCGCCGGTCCGCAGGAGGCGCCGCGCGGCGGCATCTGGCCCGTGGTCAGGTAGCGGTGCACGTGCTCGCGTACGCACGGGTGACCGGCGAGGTAGAGCGCATGTCCGCCGATGGCCGACAGGAAACGGGCCCCGGGAAGCTGGGCGGCCAGCCGGCGGCCGCCCGCGGCCGGGGTGTTGTCGTCGTACTCGCCGCCCGCGATGAGCACGGACGGCAGGCCCGGCGCCTTGATGGGGTGAGGCGCGTACGTCCTGGTCCGTGGGAGGCCGGCGCAGTGGTTGGCCATCAGCCACACGGCCCGCCACCCGATGCGGGGCGTATCGCGACGCAGGACGCCCTCCAGCTGCTTGACCTTCGCGTAGCCGGGGTAGGGCAGATCCGCGCAGAGGATGACGCGCGACAGGTCGGGGTCCGGAGCCCCTTGCACCTTGGCGAAGAACGAGGCGTCGCCGGCCTGCGCCCGCGCGAGCCCGGCGGCCAGGCGCTCCCAAGTGGCCTCGAAGGTGAAGAAGGCGCGGGAGGCGATCTGGGTGTCGCTGATGCGCACGTCCGGGCCGGCTTCGGGAGCGGGGATGGGCTCGCGGCGGGCCTTGGCCATCACCTCGTCCCAGACGGCCACCGGATCCTTGTCGTGCAGCGCGCAGGTGGCAGTGTTCCGGCACCACGCGGCGAAGCGCCTGAAGTTGGCCTCCAGGGCCTCGGCTCGCGGCTGGAGCCAGGTGCGAAGGTCGGGGGTGGTGTGGTCGAAGACGCTGTCGAGGTACATCCGGCCGACCTTGCGGGGGAACAACTCAGCGTAGGCCTGCCCGAGCACGGTGCCGTGCGAGTTGCCCAGGTAGGTCAGCTTGGCCTGTCTCAGGGCCTTTCTGATCGCCTCCATGTCGTGCGCGATCTGCCAGGAGTTGAGACTTCCCGACAGCGGCCCCGCCTCTTTGGCGCATGCTTGCCCGAAAACGCGGTTCTTCGCAGCGTACGCTTCGTATGCATCCTTGTCCGGAAACACCCACTCGGTGGCGAAAGGTGCCGGTATAGGGCAGTTGATCGCGCTGGACTTGCCGAACCCTCGCGGGTCGAAAATCACCACGTCGAACCATTTGGTGAGATCTGCGAAGGACTGCTTCGCCTGGCGGAGAAGCGCGATCTGCTCGCCAGGCCCGCCGGTGTTGACCAGCAGCACGCCCTTCTTGTCAGCCTGGTCCTGGGCGGGCAGCTTGGCGAGACCGATCGTCACCTCCTGCCCTGATCGGCGGGCCCAGTCCGCCGGCACCTGGATCTGTGCGCACTGCAAACCGTCTCCGCAGTCCTGCCATGACAGCGGCGTGGCAGAGGCCGGGGCAACGGCGGTGACCGCGCCGATGACGAGTGAGGCAACGATGTTCATGCTGGAAGGATCGCCGTGGCCGCCCCGTCCAGGCGTCCCCCTTTCTGCATATCTTTTGCCGGAGCGGCGGGGATGTCAGCAAGGCTCCTCTCCCGGCACTGCTGGCGCCCGGCATTCAACGCCGCGAGCCACGTCCCTTCCGGCCTGGCGTCCTCGTTGCGCTGGAGATTGCGAGCGATCCCAGATCGGCGAGGAGGAGAGGCAAAGCCGTGCGAGGCATACTTCCCACCTTCTCTCATGTACGTGATAATGGTCTATTATCACGTACATGAGCGATCAAGGCGGCGCACCGACCAGGAGAACCGCCTCCGGCGACAGGGCGCGACTCCGGCACGTTATCCGGTACATCACCCAGGTTGGTGCAACGACCGTCACCCGGCGACCGGCATGACCGCCGCCCCGAAGATCACCGCCCTACGCGGCGGGCGCGTCACGCTCGCGGCGGCGGCCGACGCCTTCCTGACCACCCCACGCACCGCCAACCCCAACACCCACCGCGCCTACGCCTCGGCCATCGACCGCGTCATCGCCCTGCTGGGCCGCGACCGGCCGCTCGCCGACGTCACCGACGCCGAGATCGGCGCCGCGCTCACCGAGCTGTGGGGGGCTAGCGCGCCGGCGACCTGGAACCGCAACCGCGCCGCCGTCACCTCCTGGCTCGCCTGGTGCCAGGCCAAGAAGCACTGGGCCGCCCCCTCGGTCCCGGCCGACGCCGAACGCCGCAAGGAAAGCGCGGACGAAACCCGCGCGGTCGCCAAGACCACCATCCACCGGCTGCTGTCGCGCCGCGACATCCCGCTCCGCGAGCGGGCGCTCTGGCGGATGCTGTACGAGACCGCGGCCCGGGCCGCCGAGATCCTCGCGCTCAATGTCGAGGACCTCGACCTGGAGCACCGCCGCGCACCCGTCCGCTCCAAGGGCGGCGCCGTCGAATGGGTGTACTGGGACCGCGGCACCGCCCACCTGCTGCCCCGCCTCCTCCGGCTCCCGGACGGGAGCACCCGCACGCACGGCCCGCTGTTCCTGTCCGAACGCCGCCCCGTGCCCGCTCGCCGCCCGGCGGCCGCCGACATCTGCCCGTACACCGGCCGCGCCCGCCTCGGATACGACCGCGCCCGCGTCCTGCTGGACAAGTACGCCGGCCTCGATCTGCACCAGTTGCGCCACTCCGCCGCCACCCACCTCGGCGAGGCCGAGATCCCGCTGCAGCTCATCATGGGCAAGACCCGCCACAAGAACCCCCGCACCGCCATGCGCTACGTCAAACCCGGTGCTGAGGCCATCGCCAAGGTCACCGAGGTTCTGGCACCCCGCCGCCGTACTCACTGATCAACTGAGTGACGGCTCGCCGGAGCCATAGGAGTTCCGGGCCCTCTCGACGAGCTCACCCGTCAAGCGCCGTCAGGGGTCTGACCGGCCACCCTGGGGCGCCTTCGCATCGACCGCCAACTCGAAGAGGCTCTGACCCGCGGCCCCGATCCCCTGCATCTGGCCACCGTGTTCGGCATCGATGACAAGACCGCCATCCGTAACGCCAACGCCGTCCGCTACCTCCGCAGACCGAGATAACCGCGGAAGCGCCCGGACCACCGTGACACCATAGGCGTCGTGGTCTCCGCGGATGAGCTCGTCAGCCGAAGGCTGCTCCAGGTGACGGTGTCCTGGCACACCCACCCCAGCGGCGACCAAGCCTCACTGGTGCACATGTGGTTGCACCTGAGCGCAGCCGGCCGCCGCACCACCGATGGTGAGCGCGATGTTGAGCCACACCGGCAGCTTGATGGGTAAGGTGAAGGTCCCGAAGCGCTCGAACACCGGGGGCAACTTGAAGGCCACCTCGATGAGCTGCGGGATGAGCAGCAGCAGCGGGGTGACGAGCTTGATCAGCGAGGTGAAACTGATCAAGCGGCTGAGTCCGGGGTGCTCGTGGTCGAGGTAGGCGCGGCGCCCTTCGCCGGAGCGCCGGTCCGGGACGAGTTGCTGCTCGCGCCCCCTCGGCGGTGACGTAGTGGCAGCGCTTGAGGCCGAAGGCGGTCCCCGCCACTTCGATCACGCCGTCCTGGACGGGAAAGACAGCGGGGAGCCTGGGCCGTCTCCCGGCTGAACTCGTTGCATGGCCCGGCTTCTGCGCCGCTCCTTGAACATGTCAGGCTCCGGTCGTCGTTCTTCGTTCACGCTTGCGCGTGAGGCTTTGGCGGGTCTGATCGTCATCTGCGGCTGTCTCCTTCTCGAGGATGGCGTTCATGCGCTGCATGACACGGATCTGAGCGGGGTTGTAGAACTCCACCACCGCGTGCCCCAGCGTGTTCCCTGCCAGCTCCACCCCCAGTGGCGAATCCGCCAGCAGGTCGTTCAGCCACGGGTGCTTCTCCCGCGACCTGCGGACCATCGGCGCCATCCGCTCGGCGAGCCGGGCGACCGCGGCATCGTCGGCATCCGGGGGAAGGGCATCGAGCGCGGCCTGGATGTCGTCGTCCTCGGCGATGATCTGGCGGACTTTCTCCATGCTCTCCTCGCTGAAGACGGCCGAAAAGACGGTGAGCAAGGACTGCTCTCTGTCGGAGAGGTCTTGGGAAATGGGGGCGAGCATGGGTGGCACATGCATCGGCGCGCGGTGGCGCAGGATGACGGCCAGCTCCGCGCGTATCCGATTGAGGCGTTCGATCGTCGCCGCCAGCTCGGCGTCCAGCAGCCTGATCGCCTCGTCCGGATCCTCGTCGGCCCGCTCCATCGCCGCGATCTGCGACAGCGACACCCCCAGATCACGCAGCCGCTTGATCTGCAACATCCGGATCAGGTGCGCGACCTGGTACTGCTTGTAGCCGTTGGCCGCGCGCTCCGGCTCGTCCAGCAGCCCGATCTCGTGGTAGTGCCGAATGGCCTTCACCGTCGAGTCCGTGAGTTTGGCCAGTCGCCGAGTGCTCCACGCCATGTCTCCACCTCCCTCGCCGACGCCTCACGCGTCCTTGACTGCAAGTTCACACCATGCCCCTGGGGCACGGTCAAAACGACGCCCACATGGCGGTGGGCCGCCTGAACCACTTTGCGCCCGGATGCGGGGCACTGCTTGACCGTGCCCCAAGGGCACGCTGTTAGCTCGCTGTCACAAGCAGCCCGAGGAGGAGCTACGTGATCAGACAGCGCAGCATGCCACGAAAACTGGCGGCGATGGCGGTGATGTCAGTGATCGGCATCGCCGGCACATCGGCCGCAGCACCCACCGCGGCCGAGTCCGCCGCAGAGGTGTCGTGGGGCGAGTGTCCCAAGGACGTCGTGACCGCGGCCGCGCCGTCCAAGCTGGACTGTGCCACCGTGCCGGTGCCGCTGGACTACGCCGATCCGGCGAGCGGCGAGATCAAAATCATGATCTCCCGGCTGGCCAGCAAAAAACCGGCCAAGCGGCGCGGCATCCTGCTGCTCAACCCGGGTGGCCCCGGCGGGTCCGGGCTGGCGTTCCCCGGGTTCCTGGTGGCCCGGGGGATGCCGGTGAGCGTGACCGACAGCTACGACGTGATCGGCATGGACACCAGAGGCATCGGGCATTCGGCACCCGTGAGCTGCGGATTCACCGGCAAGGGACCGTACGTCGGGAACCTGCCGCCGTACGCGGTCGACGACGCGGCGGTCCTCAAGCAGGCGAAGGTCGTCAAGGGGGTGGCGGAGCAGTGCGCGAAGAAGGACCGTGACGACCGCCTGCGCCACCTGACGACCGCGAACACCGCTCGCGACCTGGACCGGATCCGCGCCGCGCTCGGCGAGCGGAAGGCCAGTTTCCTCGGGCTCTCCTACGGTACGGCGCTGGGCGCCGCCTACGCGTCGATGTTCCCCGAGCGGTCCGATCGGGTCGTGCTCGACAGCAACATCGGCGACACCCACCTCGACCCCGACGGCCTGCGCCGCTACGCCCTGGGCATGGAGCAGACCTTCCCGGACTTCGCCAAGTGGGCGGCGCAGCGGCACGGCAGCTACGGCCTGGGCCGTACGCCGCAGGAGGTGCGCGCCACGTACTTCAAGATCGCCGAACGCCTCGACAAGCAGCCGGTGCCGGGCCTCGACGGCGCTCTCTTCCGGAACTCCATGTTCGCGATCCTCTACAACAAGACGCTGTACACCTCGGCGGCGCAGCTCTGGCAGACCCTGCTCACCGGCGGCAACCCGCCCGACGACCAGCCCGACCTGTCGTCCTACGACAACTCCTGGACCGTGTTCCTGGCCGTGACCTGCAACGACGTCAACTGGCCCGAGGACGTGAACACGTATCGCCGCGCCGTGGCCCAGGACCGCAAGCGGTACCCGCTGTACGGCGCCGCCGCCGCGAACATCACCCCGTGCGCCTACTGGCCGCACGAGCCGGCCGAGCCCCCGGTCAAGCTGACCGACGAGGGGCCGGCCAACATCCTGCTCGTCCAGAACGAGCGGGACGTCCCCACCCCGCACCGCGGCGGTGAGATGTTCCGCGAGAAGCTCGGCGACCGCGCCCGCCTGGTGAGCGTCGACGCCGCAGGCCACGGCGCCTACCTCCTCGGCGGCAACGCCTGCGCGTGGAACGTCGCCACGAGCTACCTGGTCGACGGCCGGATGCCCCAGCACGACATCTCCTGCCCCGCGTCCTGAGCGTGACCGGGCGGGGTCGTGGGTTTCGGAACCTGCGTCCCGCACTCGCCCAGCCGGCCAGTGCACCCAAACCCTCCAGGCTCGGCCCCGGACGCCCACCCGGCATACCCAACTGCCACCCCGCACTCCGCTACGACGTCAGCAAAACCGTCAAACGCGGCCGCACCCTCGCAGCCCTACAACAATCCGGAGGATAAAGAACAAGCTCAGAAGCTGTCCTGCGGCGTGATGGTCTGGGGCAACGGCGGCAGGATCCACGACTCCTGGACGTACGCGATGGACACCCGAGACGGCAAGCACATGCTCGTCTCCAACATCAACGGCGACTGGGGCAACCCGATCAGCATCCTCACCAAGGAAATGGAAGCGGAGATGTGCCCGCCGAGATCACGATGACCGCTCAATAGCACCGGCTCATCCGGCCCCACGAGCACGAGGCCGGATGAGCTCGCGCACCACATGCAACTCCTCGATCGCCACGTTGATCAGGTCCGCCGGGTTGTTCTTGGCCTGAGCCGCCTTCCGGATCGCCGCCGCGGCGATCGCCCGGGCCCGGCCCGCGTCGTACTTCACGCCTTGACGCTGACGCACCAGCTTGCGATGCGCCTTCGCGCTGCCGGAGGAGCCATGCTCCGGCCAGACGTCCTCGGCCAACTCCAGACAGCGCCGAACGTGGTCGATCACCACCTCGGGAATCTCGTCCATGGACGGAAAGCGCGCCATCTTCTGAAAGCACTTCAACGCCAGCACCAGCGCGAAACACGACTCCGGGCTGCCGGTGCGCTGTTCGGCCCAGGCCACCTCCTCCCTGCCGAACGGCCGTGTTCATCAAACCGCAACCAAACCCAAGCGGAGGGTCACGTCACCCGACAAACGAGCCCTCTGAGCAGCATCTCAACACCCCACTATCCCTTTCTCCCATACTTGGTCTGCCCCCCATCAATCCCCGGGTGGGCATTTCTTAACTGGGCTTAATGACCGACGCTTTGGTAGTGGTCGAGCTGACGTCTCCAAATGAGGTACGCCAGCGCGACCAGGACCACGCCCAGCAGCGGGCCAGCCAGCGCCCACGGGTTGTCCAGCTTGCCCAGCACGACGCTCGCGGGTACGTACGCCACAAAGGCGACCGGCAGCACGAAGGTGAGCAGCCATTCGGTCACCCCGCCGAAGATCTTCATCGGGTAGGACCCGAACTTGCTGAAGATGTCGTCGACGAAGACGCGCAGGGCGAAGGTGTCGATCATGCGTAGCGCCAATGAGCACAGCGTCAGGAAGAAGGCGGCCTCGATGAGTGCGCCGCCGACGATCGCCAGAAAGCAGAAGGCGATGAGCCAGGCGTTCCAATCGATCTGCGCGTTCCGCCCGGCGACGGCGAGCAGTGTCACGCCCACGAGCAGGTCGCCGAACTGGACGATGCCCATCCGATTGCCCATGAGCTGGACGAGGGGGTTGAGCGGGCGTAGCAGGAAGCGGTCGAACTCCCCGTTGCGTACCACCCAGTGGATGTCGTTCACGCTCATCAGGGGTATCATCGCCAGGGCGTGGGCGGTCAGGCGCAGGCCGTACAGAAAGGCGATCTCCGCCAGGCCCCAGCCCGCCAACGAGGGGAAGGTGTGCATCACCACCCAGATGAAGGCGAACCCGGTGCCCTGCCAG
Organism: Nonomuraea purpurea; assembly: GCF_042650645.1. Taxonomy (NCBI): domain Bacteria; kingdom Bacillati; phylum Actinomycetota; class Actinomycetes; order Streptosporangiales; family Streptosporangiaceae; genus Nonomuraea; species Nonomuraea purpurea. Next base: position 119,280 of record NZ_JBHSBI010000019.1, on the reverse strand, counting down.
AGCGCGCCGCTGAGGATGCCGATCACGGTGTTCAGGCGGTACTGCATGGCGCCGCGGGCGGAGGCGCGCTGGAGCATGACGTACAGGCGCAGGGAACGGAAGACCTCAGCCACCCTGGATCACCACCCGCCGGTGAGCCCGGAACCACGTCAGCACGAGCAAACCCGACAGCCCCGCGATCCAGCCAACCTCGACCAGGACAGGTCCTGAGACGTCGGGGATGTGTCCGATGTAGACGGCCGCGGGCACGTAGCCCATGTACTTGAAGGGCAGGATCTCGGCCAGCACGCCGAGGAAGCCGGGGAAGAAGGCGAGCGGCACCATCGTCCCGGCGAAGAACTGGCTGACCAGCCAGTAGAGCAGCGAGATGGCACCGGTCTCCATCGTCCAGAAGCCAATCAGGCTGACCAGCAGCGCCAGTTGCACGGCGATCACGTACCCGAGCGCCAGAGTGATCAGGTAACCGAGGCCGTTGACCGGCACGGTGATCGAGCCGACCAGGAGAACCACCGGGATCACCGGGGCGAGCAGCAGCAGCCCGCCCAAGGTGTTGCCGATCTGGAAAGCGGCCATCTGCCTCAGGTAGCCGACCGGGCGGGCCAGGTCGAAGAAGACCATGCCGGTGCGGATGCGGTCGTGCATGGTGCGGGCGACGATGGTGTGGGTGGCGAAGGCCTGCAGGTTGGCCAGGGTCAAGTAGATCAGCAGCGCGTCCAGCGTGAGCCCGGCTGCCGAGGCCCGCGAGCCGTACACCGAAGTCCAGATCATGCGCAGCAGGAACACTTGGGCGACCAGCGTGACGCAGGTGATGGTGATGTTGCTGCGGTATGCCAGGGCGAGGCGGAAGCCGATGCGCGTCATCGGGTGTAGATCCCTTTGATCACGCTCTCCAGGTCGGGTTCCACGATCGACAGGTCGCGGATGATGTGTTCGGCGGCGATTGAGGCGATCATGCCCGGCAGGTCGTCGTGGATTTCGAAGACGTAGCGGCCCTCGCCGTCCCGTGACACGCCGCGCACCTCCTCCGGGTCGGATTCCAGCGTGACCACCAGCCGCCGGGGCTCGTTGACCAGGACGTCAATGGCGCCGTCGAAGAGCACTTTGCCGTGGTCGATGAGGATGATCCGCTTGCACAGCGCTTCGACATCGGCCAGATCGTGCGTGGTGAGGATGACGGTGGTGCGCCCGGCGCGGTTGGTCTCGACGATGAACTCGCGCACGGCTTCCTTTTTCGTGACATCGACGGCGAGGCCGTGAAACAGGCCCAGGCGTTCTGGCGCGGTGTGGTGACAGGGTCGTTCCGATCCATGGGCTTCTGAGGGAGGGCGACTCCCCTCTACCCGTCGCAGTGCCCGATGAGGTTCGTGCTCCAGCCTCGTGAAGGCGATCCAGCCTTGCCTCTTCGTACCTGCGACGCGGGCGTAGACCCAGGTGCTGCCGTGGCCGTTGCAGGGCCGGTAAGAAACGTGTCATGAGCCCCAGTGCGCCACGAGGCGCTGAATGTCCGCCTTCTTCGCGTCCCGGGGGCGTGCGGGCCGGCCGCGATCCGCTCCTGCCGCTGAAGCGGTCAGGGGCCGCCGCAACCCCCGCCGCACCCGCCGCCGCCCGGTGCGTCACCGCTGCCTCTACTGCCTGGGCGCCGGTACGAGGTCGGCGGCGGGCCGTAAAGCGCCTCATACAGCTCTCGCTGGTCGTACAGAGCGATCGCGACGGGCCCTTGAGCGGCCTGCGGGGGATTGTCCTTCCTGGCCGACTCAAGAACGTGTTGACCTGCGGGTGTCGGCCTCTGCAAGCGCCAGTCGTCGTACTTGAACGACGTGATCAGCACGGTCAGCAACGCCACCGCGAGGACACACGCGGCGAGCACCAGCGGATCGGTCAGGCGGCGTCCCAGAAGTTCCAGATACGGCCCGTGAAACAGCTCCTCGCGTACCTGATACGTGTCCCGGCCTCCGGGATGACCGGCGACGAGCTGCAGCACCTGCTCGTCAAGAGGGTCGCTCGGCTCACGCCCGGATCTGACCTCATGGACGCGGCCGTCCCGGGACGCGCGCAGCGTCTGCGCCGCCACCTGGGTCGCGATGACGGCGAACGCGGTGTGCCACGCTCCGTTGGCCAGGTAGGCCAGCTCGTACGGCGTGAGTTCGCGCGGCTGGAAGACGGGCACGCCGGCCTTGAGGACGGCGACTTCGCGGCCGAGCGAGCGGAAGATGACGACGACAAGGACCGCCAGGACGATCGACGCGATCAGCAGGGCCAGGTGCATGAAGGTTCCTCCTGAGGGCTCCGAGACGAGCAGGCCGTGATCATCGTCGCCAGTACAGCCGCGTGCACAGCATCATCAGAACAACACAACCGTTACAAGTCGCTACTTATCGCCACGCGACGTAGTTTCGGGTGAACGCCGTCCTGCACCGCCTGCCGCACGGTCTCAGCGAGCCACTCGGCGGCCTCGCTCAGACCTGTGATCACCACGTTCCGCCCGCCACCAGCGGCGGTAGCCAGCCGGATCTGGCAGCGGACACCTCCGCCGAGCAGCCGGGCGAGCGCGTTCTCGCGGGCTTCCGGGATCGTGACCGTGGCCATCTCCTCCCAGCCGAACGCCCAGGACGTGCCGCCGTAGGCGTGGACGAGGCCGTGCTCGTACAGGATGAAAACCTCATCCGAGCGGGTGATCGACGGCCAGCCCAGCACCAGGCCCATACCGAAGGCGCCCAGCCCGGCCCCGCAGAGCATGGACGGGAAGACGCCGGCTCCGGCAGGAGCGGACCCGCTGTCGAGGAACACGATCGACGCGGCGCCGACGAATGCGGCGAGCGCGCCCAAGGGTACGGCGACCAGGCCTATCGTCCTGCTCCGGCGGTTGGCGACCGCGTGCCGCCTGATCTCCGTGCCCAGGTCCTGTACCGCTGCCTTGGTGCGGTAAGCTCCCGATAGCAGCTAGCCAAATTTGGCTAGCGAAGTTCGGGAGGGTTCGATGAAGCCGGTACGGCTGCTGGTCCTGGGCGCGCTGCGCAGGCGCGGGCGCGCCCACGGCTACCAGGTCCGCGCGGATCTGGAGTCGTGGGGCGCGCACGAGTGGTCGACCGCCACCTCGGGCTCGGTCTATCACGCGCTCAAGAGCATGGCCGGTCAGGGCCTGCTGGTGACGCACGAGACGGTCGCCTCCGAGGCCGGGGGGCCGCCGCGGATCGAGTACGAGCTGACCCAGCAGGGCGAGCGGGAATACCTCGACCTGCTGGGTCAGGCGCTGGCCGACCGCGAGCCGAGCCTGGACGTGCTGGGCGCCGCTGTCGGCCTCATCGAGGACCTTCCCCGGGAGCGGGCCCTGGAGTTGCTGCGCGAGCGGGCCCGCGCCATGCGCGAGTGGCGCGCGAGCATCACCGCGTACCTGCCCGAGGGCACGGATCTGGCGGCCTGGGGCCCGGTGGGCGAGGTGCTGTCCCTGTGGCTGAGCACCGCCGACGCCGGCGCCCAGTGGACCGACCGGATGATCCGCCGCCTGGAAGAGGGCGCGTTCACCATGGCCGGCGAATAGGAGTTCCCCCGATGGCCAACGAGATCGCCATACCGCTGCTTCCCTGCCGCTCCATCGACGAGATGGCCGACTTCTACACGATGCTCGGTTTCCGCCGGGTCTACTACCAGGTCCGGCCGAACCCGTACGTGTTGCTCAAGCGCGAGGATCTCCAGCTGGGCTTCTTCGGCATGCCGGAGGCGTTCAAGCCCGAAGACTCCTACGGGACCTGCGTGATCGTCGTGCCGGACACCGGAGAGCTGTTCGAGGCGTTCGCCGCGGGCATGCGCGCGGCGCACGGCAAGCTCCTGGTCTCCGGCATCCCCCGGATGACCCGGCCGCGCAGGCGGAAGAACGACGACAACCACTCCGGCTTCGCCGTCATCGACCCCGGCGGCAACTGGATCCGCTTCATGGCCGCCCGCCCCCTGCCGGAGAAGGAGGAGGCCACGAGCAGGCTCACCACCTCGCTGAACCGGGCGGTCGTGATGGGCGACTCCAACGGCAATCACGAGCGGGCGGCCGAGATCCTGGACGGCGCCCTGGAACGGGACAAGGACACCGCGCCGGCGGCCGAGCTGCTGGAGGCGCTGGTCTACCGGGCCGAGCTCGCCGTCCGCGCCAAGGACCACGCCGCCGCCGGGCACGCCCTGGCCCGGGCGCGCACCCTCACCCTGACCGAGGCAGAACGCGAGCAGCTCGCCCAGCCCCTGGCGGCCATCGACGACCTCGAGGCCGTGCTGGATCTCTGACCGAGTGCGGCGCTTGCGCGGGCCCGCCGAGCGGGGCGGCTGGTCGCGCACGCGGGTCATGATGTCGCCGAGGTAGCGCATGTCCTCCTCAAGGACTGCGCCGTAGGCCGGGGTCTGTGCTCAGCTCGGCTGGCCCGCGTTTGGGCAGGCCGTGTTTCAACGGTCCCAGGTCAACGTTTCCGGTGGTCAGCCAGATGCGTTGGATGTTCGGCGGATGCTACGGCAACCCCGTCACGGGGGAGAGGAAGACGACCAGAGGCGGACGTCCCCCAAAACGCAACCCCATAGCGCCCCTCCCGGGAGTAGCCGCGTGGGGCGGCGGCCATCTCAGCGAAGCTTCCGCCCCCGGCACCCCGGCGTCGTATCAACGAAGACCACACCGGCCCATCAGCGGGGGAGCGCCCCCCAGATCACTGCCCCCGTTTGCCCCGCAACAACGGATGCGCCCGCATCGCCACCTCCAGCTCACCCGGCAGCTCATCCCGATAACGCCCCAACGTCGACAGATCACTGTGCCCCAGCACCCGCCGCACCGCATCCATGTCCACCGCATCGGCCAGCAAATGCGTCGCCGTCGTATGCCGCAACCCATGCGGCGTCACCGAACGCCGCTGATCAGGATCCACCCGCCGCTGCACCCGATCAATCACCGCCTGCACATCCCCACGCGCCAACCGCCGCCCCCGCCACGACAACAACAACGCCTTGTCCTCCACCCCCGGCCGCCCCCGCGCCAGATACACCTGCAACACAAGCGCCACATCATCCGGCAACGGCACATCCCGCGTCCGCCCGCCCTTACCGAAAATCCGCCAATACCGCACCCCGTCGTTGGTGAAGAAATCCTCCACATTCGCCCGCACCAACTCCGACACCCGAGGCCCCACCGTCGACAACAACAACACGATCAACGCATCCCGCAACTCCGTACGCTGATCACGCCGCTTACCCTCCGCCACGGGAGCCTCCTGCAGATCCCGCGCCGCCCCGATCAACCCCTGCGCCTGCTCCCGCGTCAACGCCCGCCGCTGCGGCCGCAACCCGCCCCGCTCCTTGGCCGTCACCGTCGAGCGCGTCATCGGATTGACCTGCACCCACCCCACCAGCTCCGCATGCTTGAACAACGCCGAAATCGAGCGCCGGAAACGCGCCTGCGACGACGGCGACTGCCCCCTGCCGCCACCACCGGCCGCACTGCGCCCATCCGGCTTACGCGCGAACGCCAAAAGAACGGCGTCCACATCCTCACCCGTCAGATCATCCAGCACCGCCCCCGCACCGGCCAGCACCACCAACGTCGCCACATCCCGCGCATACACCTCCGCCGTCGACGCCGACAACGCCCCCGTCACCGTCCGCGCCCGCACCAGCTCCACATAACGATCAGCCGCCTCCGCCACCGTCACCCGAACCAGCTCCGCAGGCCGCACCCGCATCCTCCCTCACCTCGTCGCACACCACGACTCGCAAGGACGACGGTAGCGGCCCGCACCGACAGAAACTCAGATGTCGCGGAACGTCTCGATGCGCGCCCCCAACGCGTTCAGCCGCTCCGCCAGATCCTCATACCCCCGGTTGATCACATACACATTCCGCAGCACCGACGTGCCCTCGGCCGCCATCATCGCCAGCAGCACCACCACCGCCGGCCGCAACGCCGGCGGGCACATCATCTCCGCACTACGCCACCGCGTCGGACCCTCCACCAGCACCCGATGCGGATCCAGCAACTTCACCGACGCACCCAGCCGCGTCAGCTCCGTCAGATAGATCGCCCGATTGTCATACACCCAGTCGTGAATCAGCGTCGACCCCTGAGCCGCGGCCGCGATCGCCGCGAAAAACGGCACATTGTCGATGTTCAGCCCCGGGAACGGCATCGGATGGATCTTGTCGATGGGGGAGACGAGCTTCGACGGCCGCACCGTCAGATCCACCAGCCGCGTACGCCCATTCGCCGCCGCGTACTCCCGCCCCCGATCATGATCGAGCCCCATCTCCTCCAGCACCGCCAGCTCGATCTCCAGGAACTCCACCGGCACCCGGCAGATCGTCAGCTCCGACGACGTCACCACCGCCGCCGCCAGCAGACTCATCGCCTCCACCGGATCCTCAGAAGGGGAGTAGTCCACATCCCGCTCGATCTCCGCCAGGCCATGCACCGTCAGCGTCGTCGTGCCGATGCCCTCCACCCGCACCCCGAGCTGCTCCAGGAAGAAACACAGATCCTGCACCATGTAATTGGAAGAGGCATTACGGATCACCGTCACCCCGTCATGCCGCGCCGCCGCCAGCAACGCGTTCTCCGTCACGGTGTCACCCCGCTCGGTCAGCACGATCGGACGCGACGGCGCCGCCCCCCGATCCACCCGCGCGTGATAGAACCCACCCGTCGCCGTGATGTCCAGCCCGAAATGACGAAGCGCCGACATGTGCGGCTGCACCGTCCGCGTCCCCAGATCACACCCACCCGCGTACGGAATCTGGAACTGCTCCGTCCGATGCATCAACGGCCCCAGGAACATGATCACACTCCTGGTACGGCGAGCCGCCTCGGTGTCCATCGCCTCCAGCTCCAACCGCGCCGGAGGCACGATCTCCAGATCGCTGCCCTCGTTGATCCACCGCGCCCGCACCCCGATCGAGGCCAGCACCTCCAGGATCCGGTACACCTCCTCGATCCGCGCCACCTTACGCAAGATCGTCCGCCCCGAGTTCAGCAGCGACGCGCACAGCAACGCCACACACGCGTTCTTCGAGGTCTTGACATCGATGCTGCCCGACAACCGCCGGCCGCCCACCACCCGCAAATGCATCGGCCCCGCATACCCCAGCGACACGATCTCGCTGTCGAGCGCCTCACCGATCCGGGCGATCATCTCAAGACTGATGTTCTGGTTACCGCGCTCGATCCGGTTCACCGCACTCTGACTCGTCGCCAGAGCATCCGCGAGCTGAAGCTGCGTCCAACCACGATGCTGGCGCGCGTCCCGGATCAGCCGGCCGATCCGCACAAGGTAGTCATCTGCCACAACACGAGACCATATCTCACATATGAGATGCACCCGCACCCGCGGTCGCCGACTCGCCGGACAACTCCCGATGACCCGCCAAATGCGCCGGAGTAGCCTGCGCCTTCACCTTGTGCACGAACAACCGCCGCGCCTCCCGGAACCCATGCCGATCCTCGAACATGTCCCGGCTCATCTCCGCCAACTCCTCAGCCCGGAAAGCATCCAACGGCTTACGCCGCTCGTCAACCTCCCGCGCCTGCCGACGCCCCGCCAGCAGCCGATCATAACCCGGATCCGCCGCCAACCGCTCCGCGTACTCCAGCACCCGCCGCTCGAACTCCAGCCGCCCCCCATCCAACGACCGATCAGCCAACCCCAGCTCCACCGCCTCGGCCGCCCCGATCGGCAACGCCTCCTGCGTCAACCGCCGAGCCACCTCCGCGCCCACCCGACGCGGCAACGTATACGTCCACAACTCACTCCCGAACAACCCCATCGTCCGATAATGCGGATTCAACACCACCGACTCACGCACCACCACCCGATCAGCACCCAACCCCAACATCACCCCACCCGCACCCGCATTCCCACCAATCGACGTCACCACCAACTGATTCGAACACGCCACGATCTCCCGGCACACCCCATTGATCGCATTGATGTTCAACCACGCCTCCAACTCCGGATGACGCGCCGCCTCGATCACATTCAGATGAATCCCATTCGAAAACGCCTCCCCACCCCGCACCACCAGCACCCGCGTATCCTGCGCCACCGCATACCGCAACGCCGCCGCCAACCGCCGGCACTGATCCGTCGACATCGCCCCGTTGTAGAAATCAAAACTCACCACCCCCACCCCATCACTACGGTCATACGTGATCTCGCTGTACCCCGACCGCTCCGGCGCCCCCGACACCAAATCACCCAACGCCATCGCCGCCGGCAACTTCACCGCACCCTCACGCTCCAACCGCAGATGACCCACCCACACCGACCCATCACCGGTATGCACCAACACCGCACCCTCACGCCGCGCCGCCACCTCACCGGGAACCCCCGCCAACTCCGGACCCCGATACACGTCGAACACCCGCACCGGCAGATCACACAACCGCACCCGCCCACCCGGAGAACCATCAGCCGCCCGAACCCGCCGCAACACCTCCTCCGTCGACTCCTCCCACGAAAACTCCCGATCCGCATGCCGCATCGCCCGCCGCAACCGCCCCCGCACCTCAGGCGAACGATAATCCAACGGCACCGGCGCGAACTGCGGATCAGCCGCCTTCACCGCCACCTCCGCCACCAACTCCACCGCCGCATCGGCCACCGGCCCGTTGTACAACGCCGACTTACGCGGCGCCTCCGACGGCATCACGAACGTCCGATACCCCCAGATCGGACCCGCGTCCATCTCCTCCACCGCCTGCAACGCCGTCACCCCCCACTCGGGCTCGCCGTCCACGATCGCCCAATCCAGCGACGACGGCCCCCGGTCCCCGGGAGGCCCCGGGTGAATGATCACCGTACGGTGCCCCTGCCACAACCGCTCCGGCACCCGTTCCTTCAAAAACGGGCAGATCACCAGATCCGGCTTGTGCAACTCGGCCGCCTCCACCATCGCCTGCTCCGAGACGGCCAGCTCGACACTCACGTCATGACCGGCCCGCCGCAACTCCAGCCAGGCACGCTGGGTCAGGCCATTGAACGCGGAACAGAGCAGCAAGATACGCAACGCGGGGCTTCTTTCACAGAGCAGGTGCAGACGTTCGGCGCGGGTCGCGAGGGGACGTGGTCAGCTCAGCCGGACGTGGCTGTCCCGCCAGTCTCGCCCATTAAAGACTGTCCCATATGACCCATACATGCATTGATGCTGACATGAAACTTCGACTGCCGATGACGCTTCACCGCAAAAGCCCGCCCGGACCAGCCCCAATTGACCCGCTTTGCCCGAAAAGTTCCCTCCGGACAGAGAAGGCCGCCCATCCTGGAACCCCAGCCGAAACCCACTCCGGCCCGGGGGAGACCGGCCGCGCTCCGTAACAAAACGATCAAGCCGGGGGAGAGGGACGCGCCCGCCGTCCGGACGGGGACCGCGCCGGGACGCCCAAGGCGTGCCTGGCGCACGCGCGCCACCGCGACCGGGCACCGGGTGGCTCAAAAATGTGACAGATCGCCCTTCTAGGCAGAAAATACTGCATACCAGACAGAACCCTCATTCTGTTTGGTATGGGATGAGATGTCGGATTTGGGCATCATAAGCGGCTGACGAAGCGGGCAGCGGCGCGCTGGCTCATCCCGGTCTCGCCGCGCACGAGGAAGACGGCGTCCCGGATCTGGCCGAGCGCCTTCAGCTCCCGAGCTTGATCGACAAGGTCGGAACTCGGGCTGGGCCGGTTGCGCGGGTTCCTGGTGAGCCGGACGGCCAAGATGATCAGCCAGATGGCGGCGGCGGTGACGACGGCGGTGATCGCCGTGAGGGCGGGGACGCTGATGTCGAGGGGCATGTGTGGGCGTCTGCCCGGGTGTGAGCGCTTTATTCGACGCCCTCGTTCGTTGCTTGATAATGAACATTATGTCAAGTAGACCTCCTCTGGGGCCGGGAAGGCCGGGAAGATTTTCGTCGCCTGCCAGTTGAGTCGAGGCGCGCTGCCACCGGGCGGCAAGCAGACGTTGGGCAGCTGGGGCGCGAAGGCGGTTACTGAGGTACGACCGCTTCTATCGGTTGCGGCGCGCTGTTCTCGGCCGGGCTCGATGGTGGCGAGACCTGAAGGGTCGAGAGCGCCCTCCACGACCACGTCCTCGGCCTGTGCAAGCTTGGCGCGGGCGGTCGGGCTCGACTGGCGGACGAGAATTTTTTGGTGTGCCCCGCGGCGTGCTGCCGGCGGGTGTTCGGGGGTGGTGAGCTGGGGTTTGGCGGGGCTGGGTGGTGGTGTGGCGGTGTTGACGGCGGTATTGACGCTCTGTTGATTCGCTGTCGCTGGTGGGTGAGGTGGCTTTAGGGTGGAGCTCTGCTATTCGCGTCGCGAGAGGAGCAGTCGGTGGGGAGTCAGTCGGTGTTATGTCCGGTGTGTCAGGGGGTCGTGCCCGCGTCCGGCAAGGAGGCGTACACGGCGCTGCGGGGGCGGCTGATCGTGACGAACGGCTACTGCGCGGGCGGGTGTGCCGAGCGGGCCGAGGCGGCGGCTGATCAGGTGCGGCAGGAGGAGCAGGCGCAGGTGGTGCTTCCGCTGCGGCAGGAGGTGCCGGTGCGGGTGGCGCGCTGATCGTGGTGTTGTTGTCCCCCGGGTGCGGGCCCGGGGGTTATTGGTGTCCGTCGGTGGTGTGCCAGTAGTCGCGGGTGTGGGTGGCCAGGCCGTCGGGGTCGAAGCGGGCGAAGACGCATCCGGCGAGGGTGATGGGCTGGCCGTTGTCGTGGGCGTGGACGTGGAATTCGATGGCGGCGTGGTCGCCGTCGACGATGGGGGTGGTGAAGGTGACGTGGGGGTCGCTTTCGCCGGTGAAGGACCAGGTGATGTAGTCGGCGATGGCCTGTTTTCCGTGGTGTGGGGGGCGGAAGGGCATGCTGGTGTGGGTGGCGTTGTCGTGGTAGAGGGCGGTGATGGCCTCGACGTCGTGGTGGGTCCAGCCGTGTTGCCAGGTGTCGGCGAATCGTTGGGCGGCTTGTCGGGTGTTCATGGGCTCCATTGTGGGGGTGTGGGCGGGTGGGTGTGGGGTGTTCGGGGGTAGGGGTGGACGGCGGTGACGGCGCTGGTGGGCAGGGGGCCGTAGAGGTGGGGGTAGCCGTTTTCTGTGCGGATGTCGAGGCCGGTGGGGTCGATGTCGAGGATGAGCAGGGGTTGGGTGATGTGGTGGTAGTAGGTGGTGTGGACCTGGTGGAGTTGGGTGAGGTTGTGGCTGCAGTGGATGAAGCCTTCTTGGTCGAGGGTGCGGCCGAGGGTGGAGATGCGGTACTCCCCCGTTTGGCGGGCGTGGTGCCAGTCGGTGGCGAGGGCGAGGTGGTGGATCATGGGGTCCATTCGCTGTCGAGGATGGCGTAGATGGTTTCGCTGGCCCATTCGTCTTTGACGTGTGCGTTGTCGATGAGGGTGGCTTCGTGGCGCATGTGGAGTTTTTCCAGGACGCGGGCTGAGGCGGTGTTGCGGGCGTCGAGGCGGCCGGTGATGCGGTGGAGGCCGAGGTCGTCGAAGCCGAGGCGGAGCATGGCGTGGGCGGCTTCTGGGGCGTAGCCGTGGCCGTGGTGGTCGGGGTGGAGGATGTAGCCGATTTCGCCTTGGCGGTGTTGTTTGCTGGTCCAGATGAGCAGGCAGTGGCCGATGAGGTGGCCGGTGGTGCGCAGGGTCATGGCGAGTTCGATGGCGTCGCCTTCGTCGTGGAGGGTGGTGCGGGTGATTTTTTTGTCCAGGAGGGTGCGGGTGGTGTCGCGGTCGCGGGGGCCCCAGTAGAGGTAGCGGGCGACGTCGGGGCGGGATTCGTAGGCGTGGAGGGCGTCGAGGTCGTCGGGGGTGAAGGGGCGCAGGTGGAGGCGGGCGGTGGTGATCGGGTAGTGGGGTTTGAGCACGGAGGAAGTGTAGGGAGTGGTCAGGGGGGCGGCAACGCGTTTTCGGGGGGGTGGGTTCAGTGGGCGCCTGCGAGGTTGAGGATGACGACGCCGCCGATGATGAGGAGGATGCCGCCGATTTTGAGGGGGGTGAGGGTCTCCCCCATGAAGGCGGCGCCGATGAGGGCGATGGCGGCGGTTCCGGCGCCGGACCAGATGGCGTAGGCGGTGCCGATGTCGAGGTGGAGTTTGAGGACTTGGGCCAGGAGGGTGAAGGAGGTGATGTAGCCGGCGGCGACGGTGATGGTCCAGCCGGGGTGGGTGAAGCCGTTGCTGAGTTTGAGTGCGGAGGTGGCCAGGACCTCCGAGGCGATGGCGAGGGTGAGCAGGAGCCAGGCCATGGGTCCCCCAGGGCTGAAGGTGGTGTGGGCGTGGTGATTTTAGCTGGGGGGTTGGTGGGTGTTCCGGGGGGCGGGTGTGTGGGTTCCGCTTGAAAAGGGTGTCGAATGCGTGTTCCACTGGGGGTGTGGGTTGGGACGCGCTTTCGCTGGTTGACGCCGCTGATGATCGGCCGCTGATTGAGCGGCGTGCGGTGGTGCGTGGTGGGTTTTATGAGATGCAGGCTCGTACGGTGATCGAGCGGGTGGCGGAGGCGGCGGGTGTCGCGCAGGGGTGGGGTGTGTCTCCTTATCGGGGTTGTGTTCATGCGTGTTTGGGGTGTGGTGCTCGTGCGGGTCATCGGCGGCTGGGGTTGGAGGCGGGCCGGGATTTCGATGAGCGGATCGTGGTGAGGCCGAATGCGGTGGCGCGGTTGCGGGCGGAGCTTGAGCGGTGGGGTGGTCAGGAGTTGGCGGTGGGGGTCGGTGGTGATTGTTATCAGGTGGCTGAGGAGAGGTATCGGCTGATGCCTGGGGTGATTGGCGCTCTGGCGGAGGTGGGGGTGCCGTTCACGGTGTATACGAAGAGTGCGTTGGTGTTGCGGGATGCGGCGTTGCTGGCGGGGGCGGGTGCGCGGGTGGCGGTGTCGATCGCGTTCGTGGATGAGCGGATCCGGCGGGCGGTTGAGCCGGGTGCGCCGACGGCGCAGGCGCGGTTGGAGTTGGTGTCGGCGTTGGTGGAGGCGGGGGTGGAGTGCCGGGTGCGGATGGCGCCGGTGTTGCCGTTGCTGAGTGATGCGGCGGATCAGTTGTCGGCGACGGTGCGGCGGATCGCGTCGGCGGGGGCTCGGGGGGTGGAGGCGGTGGTGTTGCGGCTGCCGCCGGGGACGCGTGAGTGGTATGTGGGGTGGTTGGGGCGGGCGCATCCGCAGTTGGTGGCGCGGTATGAGGAGTTGTATGACCGGGCGGGGTTGCCGTCGCCGGTGTATGAGGGGCGGATTACGGGGCAGATCGCGCAGTTGTGCCGGGTGTATGGGATGGGGTGTGGGGTTCCGGAGGTGGGGCGTGGTGAGCCGCGGGCGGCGCAGTTGGCGCTGGTGTGAGTCCGTTCTTCTCCCCCGGTGTGCTTCAGCGTGGGCTGGGGTTTTTTCTGGGTGGTAGTCGTTCGCTGAGGAGTACGGCGCAGGCTGTGACGGTTGTCAGGCCGCCGGTGAGGAAGGTGTGCCGTACGTCGGTGAGGGGCAGGACCAGTCCCCCGAGTGCGGCGCCTGCTGCGATGCCGGCGTTGTAGGCGCCGGAGTTTGCCGCGAGTGCGATGTCGGTGCGGCCTGGTGCGCAGCGCAGCATCTCGTTTTGGGTGGTCATGAATACGGGGCCCATGACGGCCCAGAACAGGGCCTGGGCGAGCGCGGTCAGCAGGCGTGCCACCAGGAGCAGCCAGTAGGTGGTGGCCAGGAGGCCGGCCGCTGGCAGGGGGCACGTGGAGGCTGTGGGAGATGGGTTTCAGGAGGCCGATGGGCAGGTTCTCGGCGGTGTTGAAGGCGGCCGGCATCAGGGCCACCGCCGTCCTGTGCCATGCCGGTTGTGTCTGTTGTTCGGCCCTGCCCATGGGGTTACCTCATCGGGCTGGCTGGTCGGGTGGCAACCGGATTTCGTCTGTGTGCGGGCGGGTCAGACGCGGCGGGTCAGGAGCATGCCGGGCCAGTCCCCCACGGTGAAGGGGGTGGCGCGGGTGAAGCCGCATTTTTCGTAGTAGGTGATGAGGCGGCCGTCGTCGCCGGCGTAGCAGTCGACGCGCAGCAGGCTGACGCCGCGGGTGCGGGCTTCGTCGGCGGCCCAGTCGAGCAGGGTGCTGCCGACGCCGTGGCCGGCGTGGCGGCGGTCGATGACCAGGGCTTGGACGTAGAGTTCGGGTTCGGTGGCGGGGGTGATGTAGTCGTGGGCGGCGCCGACGACGAGGCAGCCTGCCGCTTGGCCGTCGCGTTCGGCGATGCGCATGCCGCCGAGGTCGGCCCAGCCGGTGATCTGGCGGGTGCGTTTGGGGTTGCCGGTGAAGGGGTGGGTGCCCCATTGGCCGGTGCGGCCTTGGCTGGTGAGCCAGGTGACGGCGCTGTCGAACATGGCCAGGACGGTGGGGACGTCGCCGGGTCCGCCTTGGCGGATGTGCATGGTCAGGCCTTGCCGTTCAGGGCGCTGCCCTTTTTCCATTGTGAGTATGGCATTTGCCAAAAGCCCCAGCCGTTGTTCCATTCGAGTTCGCGGTTGGTGCCTTTGATGTCGACGACGTCGCCGCGCTGGAAGTTGTCGTAGAACCATTTGGCTTGGTCGGGGCGGGAGTTGATGCAGCCGTGGCTGACGTTGCGGACGCCTTGGGCCCAGACGTTGTCTTTGGCGTGGACGTATTCGCCGGAGTTGGAGATGCGGACGGCGTGGTCGATCATGACGTCGTAGTAGCCGGGGTCGCCTTTTTTGCGGCCTGGGGAGATCATGCGGACGGGGCTGCCGCGTTCCATGGTGAGGTGGACGCCGGAGGTGGTGGTGTATTCGCGGGTGGTGGCCATGCCGGCGCTGATGCGCATGGTTTGGACGCGTTTGCCGTCTTTGTAGACGTACATCATGTGTTTGGCGACGTCGACCTTGCTGATCTGTTTGGCGCCGATTTTGAGGGTGGCGTTGTAGTCCTTGACGCCGTAGAGGCCTTTGCCGCCCTTGATGCCGGTGATGCGGGCGTTGAAGGTGACCTTCTGGTGGGCGGGCCAGTATTTGGCGGTGCGGTAGATGACTTTGGTGTCGTCGATCCAGCGCCAGGCGCCGTCGACGGGCTTTTCCGCCTCGACTTCGAGGGCGCGCTCGATGGTGGCCTTGTTGGCGACGGGCTGGTTGAAGGTGACGATGATGGGGGCGCCGACGCCGACGGTCTCGCCCTTGGTGTGCGGGGTGACGTCGATGATCTGCAGCGGGCGTTCGGGTTTGACGGTGGTGAACGCGCTGGTGGCGGTGGTGGCGCCGGCGGTGGCCGAGACGTTGTAGCCGGTGGAGGGCTTGAGCGGGGTCTTGGAGACCCATTTGGTTTTGTCGGTGTTGAAGGTGCCGTCGAGTTGTTCGTCGCCGGCGTTGACGGTGACGGCCTCCAGGGCGCCGCCTTCGGAGGTGACGACGACCTTCTTGTCGGGGTTGACCTTGGCGTTGCCCTCGGCCGGGCTGATGGTGATGGTGGGGGCTTGGGGGGTGGCCGTGGTGGTGCCGGCGGGTGTGTCTTTCTGGCCCTGGGCGGCGGTGCCGCCGGCTGAGCAGGAGGCCGTCAGGGCTGCGGCGGCCAGCAGTGCGGCGGCGGTGGCGGGCTTCCTCCACGCGGGCACAACGTTCAAGACTGTCCTCTCCCCCAAGGCACCAATCGCACCTCAAAGAACCTTAATGCTCCTGCATGTAAGACGAGGAATCATTTGGGAGAGTTCGGTCACATTTCAATTACTTGTCGTGGCGCTGGTCAGCGGCTGGTCAGGCGGTGGGTGAGGCCGGTGTGGCGGCGTCCGGCGCCTTTGGTGCGCACGGCCTGGGCCAGCGCCCGCCGCGAGCCGACGATCACGACGAGTTTCTTGGCGCGGGTGATGGCGGTGTAGAGGAGGTTGCGCTGCAGCATCATCCAGGCGCTGGTGGCCAGCGGGATGACGACGGCGGGGTATTCGCTGCCCTGGGAGCGGTGGATGGAGACGGCGTAGGCGTGGGCGAGTTCGTCGAGTTCGTCGAAGGCGTAGTCGACCGACTCCTCCTCATCGGTCAGGACGGTCAGTTTGTGCTCGTCGGGGCGGATGTCGGTGACGATGCCGACGGTGCCGTTGAACACTCCTGCGGCGCCCTTGTCGTAGTTGTTGCGCAGCTGGGTGACCTTGTCGCCGACGCGGAAGACGCGCCCGCCGTAGCGGCGTTCCGGCATGCCCTCGCGGGCGGGGGTGAGGGCTTCTTGCAGGGCGGTGTTGAGGGCGCCCGCGCCGGCGGCGCCGCGGTGCATGGGGGCCAGGACCTGGATGTCGCGGCGCGGGTCGAGGCGGAACTTCCTGGGGATGCGGCGGGCGACGACGTCGACGGTCAGGGCGGCGATCTCCTCACTGTCCTCGCAGGGGAACAGGAAGAAGTCGTTCATGTTCTCCAGGACCGGGTGGCGGCCGGTGTTGACGCGGTGGGCGTTGACGACGACGCCGGACTCCTGGGCCTGGCGGAAGATCTGCGTCAGGCGCACGCGCGGGATGTCGTCGGCGGCCAGCAGGTCTTTGAGGACCTCGCCGGCGCCGACGGACGGCAACTGGTCGACGTCGCCGACGAACAGCAGGTGGGCGCCGGGCGCGACGGCTTTGACGAGCTTGTTGGCCAGCAGCAGGTCGAGCATGGAGGCCTCGTCGACGACGACGAGGTCGGCGTCGAGGGGGTTGTCGCGGTCGAAGGTGGCCTCGCCGCCGGGGCGCAACTGCAGCAGCCGGTGGACGGTGGTGGCTTCGTGGCCGGTCAGTTCGGCCAGGCGTTTGGCGGCGCGGCCGGTGGGGGCGGCCAGGATGACGCGGGCGCGTCTGGCGCGGGCCAGCGCCACGATGGAGCGTACGGTGAAGCTTTTGCCGCAGCCGGGGCCGCCGGTGAGCACGGCGACCTTCTCGGTCAGGGCCAGGCGGACGGCCTGGCGCTGTTCGGCGGCCAGTTCGGCGCCGGTCTGGCCGTGCAGCCATTGTTCGGCGCGTTCCCAGTCGACGTCGGCGAAGCCTTTGAGCCGGTCGTGGCCGCCTCGCAGCAGGCTCAGCAGGCCGGAGGCCAGGGACTGCTCGGCGCGGTGGAAGGGCGGCAGGTAGACGGCCGGGACGACGCCCTCGCCGGCGGGGATGGGCTCGCGGACGACGCCTTCGGCGGTGATGAGCTCTTCCAGGCAGGAGGTCACGAGGTCGGGCGGGACGTCGAGGATCTTGACGGCGTCGGCGGCGAGGTTGGGGGCGGGCAGGTAGCAGTGGCCGTCGTCGGCGGCCTGCGACAGGGTGTAGCGCAGGCCGGCTTTGACGCGTTCGGGGCTGTCGTGCGGGATGCCGACGGCCTGGGCGATGGTGTCGGCGGTCTTGAAGCCGATCCCCCACACGTCGTCGGCCAGCTGGTAGGGGCGCTCGCGGACGACGGCGACGGACTGCTCGCCGTACTGCTTGAAGATGCGCACCGCGATGGAGGTGGACACGCCCACCCCTTGCAGGAACACCATCACCTCTTTGATGATTTTCTGTTCGTCCCAGGCGGCGGCGATCATCTTGGTGCGTTTGGGGCCGAGGCCGGGCACTTCGACGAGGCGCTGCGGGTGGTGCTCGATGATGTCGAGGGTGTCGGTGCCGAAGTGGTCGACGATCCGCTCGGCCATTTTGGGGCCGATGCCTTTGATGAGGCCGGAGCCGAGGTAGCGGCGGATGCCCTGGACGGTGGCGGGCAGCACGGTGGTGTAGGAGCGCACCTCGAACTGGCGGCCGTAGCGGGGGTGGGAGGTCCAGCGTCCCTGCAGCCGCAGCGACTCCCCCACCTGGGCGCCGAGCAGCGGGCCGACCACGGTGAGCAGGTCGGTGCCGGTGCGTTGGGTGGCGACGCGGGCGATGGTGTAGCCGGTCTCCTCGTTGGCGTAGGTGATGCGTTCGAGGACGGCTGAAAGCTCGGTTAGGACGACACTTGCTGCACCTTCGCCCACCGTTCGAACCCTCCCGCGAGATCGTCTCCCGGGTCAGAGTAGAGGAACAGCGGCACATGAGGACGTTGCGGTCGGCGGGGGCCGCCGGCGGCTCGTCGGATGAGGGCCGCGTGTCCTGTTGGTGACGTGGGGGCGGCATGGTGGACGCGGCTGATCATCAGTTCGGGAAAGGAACGACCATGAGCCCTCACCAGTGTGCCCCGCCCGCCGCCATGACGGGCGGCGACCAGCCGTGGACGTGTCCCGGTTGCGGCCAGTTGTGGGAGCCGCTGCCCGCCTCGCCGATGGCGCGCCTGAAACAGGCGGGCGGCAACGGTGTCGTCATCGGGGGCGCCATCGCGTGCGGGGTGGCCTGTTTCGCCGCGTGGGCGATCTCGGTGGAGATGCTCGTCATCGTCGCGACCGCCATTTGCCTGGGCGTCCTCGTTCTGGCCTACCGGCAGGCGGACTGACGGGCCGCGACACGGCCCTTTTCGCGCCGCCGGAATTCACGGGACCGAACCTACAATCGGAAAGACCGTGAAAATGGGGTGGAGAAATGGCTCGCCAGGGCAACGGGGGCGACACGCCGGGCGATCACCTCCGGCATGGCCAGGCAGCGTTTTCTTCAAACGCACACCGTCGTGCACCTTGTTTGTTTGCGGCGGGCGGATGCCCTCGAGGTGGCCTGATGGGGCGAGCCCGGCGGACGGCGGGCCTTCGGCGGCGCACCGCCGGGAAAGGCGCGATGGCGGGACGGGTGATCGCGTTGGTGGCGGTGGCGCTGCTGGCGGTGTGCTGCGCCGCCGCCCCGCCCCCACCCCCGACCCCGCCCGCGCCCGGAACGTCGGCTCCGGCCGGCGGGTGCGGCGCTGCGCATCGGCTCGAGGCCGGCCCCCACCGGCTCGCCTCCGGGGGGCTGGAGCGCCGTTTCCTGCTGGCGGTGCCCGACGGCGACGGCCCTCACCCCGTCCTGCTCGACCTGCACGGGCTCGGCTCCTCGGCCGCCCAGCAGAGCGCCTACAGCCGGCTGGCCGAGCAGGGCACGCGCCGCGGCTACATCGTGCTCACGCCGCAGGCCGCGCAAGGCCGCATGGGCTGGACGCTGCCCGGCACAGGCGGGCCCGACGACACCGCGTTCCTGACCGCGCTGCTCGACCATGTGCGGCGGGGGTTGTGCGTCGATGCGCGCCGCGTGTTCGCCGCCGGCATGTCCTATGGCGCGGCCATGGCCGTCTCCCTGGTGTGCGCCCTGCACGGCCGCCTGGCCGGGGTGGCCGCTGTGGCCGGGCTCAACATCGTGCCTCCCTGCGCGGGCGCGCGGCCGGTCACGATCGTGGCCTTCCACGGCAGCGCCGACCGCATCGTCCCCTACCGGGGCGGCCACCCCTTCCAGGACGCCACCGGCGACCTGCGCGGCCTGGCCGGCCTGGTGGTGCTGCGGGGCGTCGGGGAGGTCTTCGCCGGCTGGGCGCGCGCCTTCGGCTGCTCCGGCCGCACCGCCTCCCGCCTCAACGGCCAGGTGGGGCTGAGCGACTGGGCGTCCTGCCCGGACGGCGTGCAGTTGCGCCTTTACACCATCGACGGCGGCGGTCACACCTGGCCCGGTCCCATCCAGGTACCCCGGCTGGGGGCGACCGCCCGCGACCTGGACGCCACCCGGCTCATCCTGGATGCCTTCGACCGCGCCCCCTCCCGCTGACCTGCGATGGCGGCTTGCCGGGCGGCTAGGCTTGTCGCTCATGACTCAGGTGGGACACGCGACGGCCCGCGCCCTGCTGCGCCGTCTGGCCGTCGAACAGGCCGAATGCAGGGTGCCGTCGCTGACGGCGGCGATCGTGCGCGATGGGCGGACGGCGTGGTTCGGCGGCCGCGGCCGCGTCGGCGGTGCGCCGCCGACGCCCGCCACCCAGTACCGGATCGGGTCGATCACCAAGAGCATGGTGGCCGTCGTCGTCATGCGGCTGCGCGATGAGGGCCTGCTGCGATTGAGCGATCCGATCGGCGACCATGTGAAGCAGACGCCGCTCGGGCAGCTGACGATCGCCCAGCTGTTGTCGCACACCGCCGGGCTGACGGCCGAACCGCCGACCACCTGGTGGGAACGCTCCCCCGGCGTCCCGGCCGCCGACCTGCTGGAGCTTCTCGGCCCCCAAGACGTCAAACACCGGCCGGGGCGCCGCTTCCACTACTCCAACGTCGGGTTCGCGCTGCTCGGCGAGCTCGTCGCCGCCTTGCGCGGCACGTCGTGGCTGAGCGCCGTGCGCGGCGAGGTGCTGGCGCCGCTCGGCATGAACGACACCACCGCCCGCCCCCGCGCCCCGCACGCCACCGGCTACGCCGTGCATCCGTGGGCCGACGTCGTGCAGGCCGAACCCGAACACGACGCCGAGGCGATGGCGCCCGCCGGGCAGTTGTGGTCCACCACCCACGACCTGGCGTCCTGGGCGGTGTTCCTGGGCGGCGACACCGGCGGGGTGCTGTGCCCGGGCACGCTCGAGGAGATGCGCGAACCGGTCGGCGTCGACGACGGCGACGCCTGGACCGGCGCGTTCGGGCTCGGGCTGCAACTGGCCAGGAGCGGCGGGCGGCGCCTGGCCGGCCACTCCGGGTCGATGCCCGGGTTTTTGGCGACCGTGTGGGCCGATGCCGGCGAAGGGATGGGGGCGCTGTTCATGGCCAACACCACCTCGGGGATGACCGGCACGCTCCTGACGGACCTGCTGGACATCGTGCAGGAGTACGAGCCGAGGCTGCCGGACGAGTGGCAGCCGGTCGCGGCCGACCCCGGCCTGCTGGCCCTGACCGGGCTGTGGCACTGGGGCCCCAAACCGTACGCTCTGCGGCTGCTGCCGGAAGGCGGGCTGTCGCTGGAGCCGGTCGGCGGCGCGGGACGGGCCTCGCGGTTCGTGCCCCAAGGCGATGGGACGTGGCTGGGGCTGGACGGCTACTACGCCGGGGAGACGCTGCGGGTGGCGGCCGATCACCTGGACCTCAACACGTTCATCTTCACCCGCGAACCGTACTCGCCGGGCGCTCCCGTGCCGGGCGGGGTGCGGGACTGGCACGCCTGACAAGAGGCGGCGGCAGTAGGCGAGCACGGCCGGCGGCGCGAACACCCAGCTCAGAAGGCGAGGAACATGGTCAGCGGGCACGCCGGCGCCGGCCGGCGTGCGCGCCGAACCCCAGCGCGTACCCGAAGGCCGGCAGCACCACCAGGTAGATGAGCGGCGGCGACCGCCCGATCGGCAGGCTGCGGAACCGGTCGAAGACGCCCTTGTCGGTGTCGAGGCTGACGCCGGTGGCCCGCCGGGCACGCGACGGCGCGGCGATCAGGCGGCCGGCCGCGGCGATGCCGGGGTGGGCAGGAGCCCGGCCAGGGTGCGCAGGGAGTGGCGGGCCAGGGCGACGGCCAGGGGGCGGGCCAGCGGCCACAGCGCGTGCCCCGCCGGGCCGAACGGCAGGTGCAGCTCCTCGGCCCAGATGACGCGGCTGCCGTGCGCGCACGCCCGCACCCGGATGGCGCCCCGGCCGCGCACGAGGCGGCCGGTGTGGGTGACGCGCACCAGCGTCGGCGGCTGCCAGTGGGTGATCGTCATCGTGTCCAGGAAGCCGAACGGCCACACCCCGGTGTAGGCCTCGACCGCGTGCTCGCCCACCTGGCGGGCCGTGGTCATGAACATCCACTCCCGATGACGGGGCCAGTCGGTGATGAGCGCGAAGACCTGCTCGGGCGGCGCGGTCACGTGGACGGCCGCGGCGGCGTACACGGGCCTCATCGATCCCCCTCATCCGTAAGGACGTGCTCATGATCGGCCTTGACGAGTCGAACGTACCCGATGAGATCGCCCGCGACGGGTGCGCCGCCTCGGCCGCGACGCCGAGACCGCCTACCGGCAGGCGCTCGCCCTGGCCGCTGCCGGACGGCGCTCACCGGGAAAACGGCCGGCCGGGTCACCATGGACTTTCGCGGGCCAGCAGGCGCGCCACCGCCGTGCTGAGCATCCGGACGCCGAGCGTCGAACCGGGCGAAAGGCCCGTCACCTTGCGGGCGCGTTGCAGCCGGTAGTCCAGGGTACGCGGGTGGATGCCCAGCGCCGCCGAGGCGGCCACGCGGTTCATGTCGTGGCGGTAGTAGGCGTGCAGGGTCGAAACGAGGTCCGGCCCGTCGGCCAGCCGCCGGGCGAAGGCGGCCAGCCAGGCGTCGATCTCGGGCGCGTTGGCCACGGCCATCTCGACGAACAGGTCGGCGACGGCATGCAGGCGCGCCGGCCGCTCCTCCAACGGCGCCACCAGGGCGGCCTTGCGCGCCAAGGTGAGCGTTTCGGCGAGCCGGCCGCTCTCGCCGGGCGCGCAGGCGACCTGGCACGCGCGGCCGAGCACGGCCGTGGCCGAGCGCAGGTGGCGCAGCGCCGCCGAACGGTCGCCGGGCGTCAGCAGGGCGAGTTCGCCGGGCTCCAGCCAGGCGGGCAGCGCGGCCGGTTTCGGCGTGTCCAGGATGGCCTCCACCATGGCGGAGCGGGTCTGCTCGGGCACGGGCGGGTTGGGGATGCGCAGCACCGACACCACGTAGCGGGGCGCCACCAGCGCTTCCAGGCGCGGTTCCACCGGCTGCATCGGCTCTAGGGGCTCGTCGGCGAGCAGCGTGCGCGCCAGGAGTTCGGCGCGGGCCGCCAGTCTTCGCGAGCGGCTCACTCCGTCGGCGTAGCCGTGCAGGTAGGCGCGTTTGGCGCGGACGCCCTGCGCGCCGAACCAGCCGACCATCCGCAGCAGGTCGTCGCCGTCGTCCGGGCCGGCCGCCCGGTGGATCTCCTGGAGCATGAGGCGGGTGTGCAGCCCGAGCACCCGGTGTTGCGCCAGGACCGTCAGGCCCAGTTCGGCGCGCCGGCGGCCGGCCGAGGAGATCGTCGACAGGTCCTGTTCGCCCAGTGGCAGGCCCGCCGGGGCCAGGGCGAAACTCCTGGATCGGATGAAGACGGCGAAGCCGAGCATGCCGGCTTGGTCGTCCCGCTTGGCCGCGACGATCGGCGTCTGCCCGTACTCGGGGATCTCGCGCAGATACGCCGAGACGGCTTCGCGTGCGCTGTCGTCCACCTGTTCCCGTAACGACTCAAATAGTTCGCCCATGTTCGCCCCTTTTCCGCGGTCTTCGCGGTATTCGCCGCCCGGCCCGTCGTGGATCACTTCTGTGTGGGGCCGGGCGGCGTCAGGACTTCAGGAAGTGCAGCACCGCCAGCACCCGGCGGCTGTAGCCGGTCGTGTGCGACAGCCGCAGCTTGTCGAACAGCGAGTTCACGTGCTTCTCCACCGCCGACTGCGACACGTGCAGGGCCTGGGCGATCGAGGCGTTGGTCAGCCCCTGGGCCATCCGCTCCAGCACCGCGCGCTCGCGCGCGGTCAGCCGCGCCAGCGGGTCGAGTTGCGTCGTACGGGCCAGCAACTGCCGCACCACCTCCGGATCGAAGGCCGCTCCCCCCGCGCCCACCCGCTCCAGGGCGTCCAGGAAGTCGCCGACCTGCGCCACCCGGTCCTTGAGCAGGTAGCCGACGCCTTCGACGTCCGCGCTCATCAACTCGGTGGCGTAGCGCTTTTCCACGTACTGCGACAACACCAGCACCTTGACCGACGGCCGGCGCCGCCTGATCTCCAGCGCCGCCCGCAGGCCCTCGTCGGTGTGGGTCGGCGGCATGCGCACGTCGACGACGACCACGTCCGGCCGGTGCTCGTCCACCGCCGCCACCAGCGCCTGGCCGTCGCTGACCGCAGCCGGGACCTCGTGGCCCTCCTCCAGCAGCAGCCGCAGCAGGCCCTCGCGCAGCAGGGTGGAGTCCTCGGCCAGGATCACCCGCACGGCAGCACCGCCGTGATCAGCGTGGGGCCGCCGGGCGGGCTCCTCACCTCGAAGGCGCCGTCCAGCGCCGCCACCCGCCGGGCCAGCCCCGACAGGCCGCCGCCGCCGGTGTCCGCGCCGCCGGCGCCGTCGTCGCGCACCCGGACGACGAGCGCGTCCTGCTCCTCGTGCACGCTGACGGCGATGCGCGTGGCGCCGGCGTGTTTGGCGGCGTTCGTCACCGCCTCGCACACCACGAAGTACGCCGCCGTCTCCACCGGCATCGGCGGGCGCCGCCGCAGCTCGCACGCCACCGTGACCGGGACGCTGGACCGCTCGGCCACCCCGGCCAGGGCCTCGCCGAGCCCCAGGGAGTCCAGCCCGCTCGGGTAGACCCGCCAGGCGACCTCGCGCAGTTCGGCCAGCGCCTGCTGCGCCTCCTGGTGCGCCTGCTCCAGCAGTTCCGGCCGCCCCCGTCTGGAGCGGCCGACGAGCATCGACAGCGCCACCAGCCGCTGCTGCAGCCCGTCGTGCAGGTCGCGTTCGATCCTGCGCCGCTCGGAGTCGACCGCCGCCACGATGCCGGCCCGGCTTTCGGCCAGTTCGGCGATCCTGCGTTCCAGCGCCTGCGTGCGGTCGGGGCTCAGCAGGTGCCTGGCCAGCCGCCGCTCCAGCGCGTGCACGCCGGCCACGCCCGACAGATTCAAAAACAGCGCCACACACCCGGCCAGCCCGAGGTAGGTCACCAGCGGCGGCGTCGGCGCCATCCCGTCGAACGGCTCGCCCCGGCTCCAGGCGGCTGCCATCCGCACGACCGTCCAGGCCCCGTACACCAGCAGCGCGACCACCAGGCCGCCCAGCACGCCGACCGGGACGCGGGCGGCCAGGTAGCGCACCGGCCGGCCGCCGTCCTCGCCCTCGGCCAGCGCCTGCAGCGCGGTGGCCTCCAGGCGCAGGCGGCGGGCCTCCAGCCGGGCCAGGCGGCGGGCCGCGGCACTGACGTTCGGATTGCCGAGGAACGGCAGCGCCAGCAGCAGGAACATCAGTTCCGCCAGCGCGCTGAGCGCGCCCAGCGCCACCGCCCCCAGCAGTCGCAGGCCCTCAAGGGCGACCGGCATGCCTGCCCTTGCGCCGCTCGCTCAGCCGGACGACGACGAACACCACGAGCGCGAGCACGACCAGCCCGGCCACGACCTTGCTGACGATGCCGGCGTACTCCTCCACCAGCGCCCAGTTCTCGCCGAGCAGGTAGCCCGCCATCACGAAGATCGTGTTCCAGATCGCGCTGCCGGCCGTGGTCAGCAGCGTGAAGGTCACCAGCGGCATCCGCTCGACGCCCGCCGGGATGGAGATGAGGCTGCGGAAGATGGGGATCATGCGCCCGAAGAAGACCGTCTTGCGGCCGTGCTTGAGGAACCAGGCCTCGGTCTTTTCGATGTCGGACAGCTTGACCAGGGGAAGCTTGGCGGCGATGGCCAGCGTCCGCTCGCGGCCCAGCATCGCGCCCACCCAGTACAGGGCCAGGGCCCCGACCACGGAGCCGAGCGTCGTCCATACCAGGACGTCCAGCAGGTCCAGCTCGCCCCTGCTGGCGGTGAAGCCGGCCAGCGGGAGGATCACCTCGCTGGGCAGGGGCGGGAAAAGGTTCTCCAGTGCGATCGCGAGCCCCGCCCCGGGTGCCCCGAAACTCTCCATGAGTCCAACTAGCCAATCAGTCATGAGGTAAGGCTACGGAAGATCCGATATGGGAGTAATGCGGACGGTGGCCGATCTCGGGGTGTGGTAAACCACACCCCCCGTTTACCGTACACTGTACGGCCGTGAGCTTCATGACGGATCCGGCACCTCACCCGGCGATTTTCCAGCCCGGCGACCCTCCCAGAACCGGTCACATGGCCTTCCTCGACCCCGACGGAGACGCCGCGGTGACCGTCGCGGAAAACCTCGACGGCACCATACGGACGCGGCAGGCGCCGGCCGCGCTCGTCCCCGTCGGGCAGGCCGTCGCCGCGCTGGCCCGCGCCCGCAAAGACCCCCGGGCCCACCCCGCGGCCCGCTTCTGGGGCGCCGTGGCCCTGGTCGCGCTGCAACTCCTGACCCGGGGCCGCATCCTGCCGGGGGTCTCGCCAGGCGAGCACGACTCCTGGCGGGCCGGGCCGCTGGACGCCGCCGACGTGCGGCGCATCCGCGAACTGGCCGCCGCCATGCCCGCCTCCGCCCGCGCCATCCCCCTCCCGCCCGCCACGGCCGAACCGGGCCCGGACGAGCAGGACGGCATCCGGCACGTGCAGCCCCAACCGGGCGACGTGCCAGGCGAGCAGGACGGCGGGGTGCGGCTGCCCGACGCCGAAGGGCTCGTGCGGGCCTTCCTCGACGCCGTCGCCGACGCCATGCCGCGCTCCCCCGGCGCCGTCCGCGCCACCGGCACCACCCCCTACGCCGCGCTCGCCCCCGTCAAAGTCCCCCACCTGCGCCCCTGGGCCGAGGAGGTGTCGGCCGGGCTCGACTCCGGCGTGCGGCTGTCGCTGCGCCTGGAGGCCGACGACCTGGCCGCCGCCGAGTTCCGCGCCGTCGTCCAGTTGCACAGCCTGGCCGACCCCTCCCTCGTCGTTGACGCGGGCGAGCTGTGGCAGGGCCACGACCCCGGCCTCGGCCCGAGGGCCAGGATCGAGACCACGCTGGCCATCCGCCGCGCCGCCCGCGCCTGGCCCCGCCTGCAACGGCTGCTCGACAGCGCCGTCCCCGACGAGCTCACCCTGTCCGACGCCGACGTGGAAGACCTCCTCGCCGGCGCCGCCGACCGCCTGGCCGCGACCGGCGTCGACGTGCACTGGCCCAAGAGCCTCGTGCGCGGCCTCAGCGCCAGGGCCGTCATCGGCGAACGCGACAGCGCGCCCTCCGACATGCCCTCCTTCCTGGGCGGCCACCACCTGACCAGCTTCGACTGGCAGCTCGCCCTCGGTGGCCGGCGCCTGAGCGCCGCCGAGATGGACCACCTCGCCGAGGCCCACCGCCCCGTCGTCCGGCTGCGCGACCAATGGGTGCTCATCGACCCCGACCTGGCCCGCAAGGCCCGCCAGCGCGACCTCAAGCCCCTGACCGGGCTCGAAGCCCTCGGCGCCGCCCTGACCGGCACCGTCGAACTCGACGGAGAACAGATCGCCGTCGAGCCCACCGACTGGCTGCGCGAGCTGCGCGAACGCCTGTCCCAGCCCGCCGAGGCCGCCCCGCCGCCCGGCCTGGCCGCCACACTGCGCGACTACCAGCTCGCCGGGCTGCGCTGGCTGGCCCAGCTCACCTCGCTCGGGCTCGGCGCCTGCCTGGCCGACGACATGGGCCTGGGCAAGACGATCACCCTCATCGCGCTGCACCTGCACCGCGCCGGCACCGGGCCCACACTCGTGGTGTGCCCGGCCTCGCTGCTGGGCAACTGGGAGCGCGAGATCGCCAGGTTCGCCCCGGGCGTGCCCGTGCGCCGCTACCACGGCGCCCAGCGCGCCCTGGAGGGCGAAGGATTCGAGGACGGGTTCGTGCTGACGACGTACCAGACCATGCGCCTGGACGCCGCCCGCCTGGCCACGCACCCATGGGGGCTGCTCGTCGCCGACGAAGCCCAGCACGTCAAGAACCCCGCCTCCGGCACCGCCAAAGCCCTCCGGGAGATTCCCGCCGCCGCCCGCGTCGCGCTCACCGGCACCCCCATGGAGAACAACCTGTCGGAGCTGTGGGCCATCCTCGACTGGGCCACACCGGGGCTGCTCGGGCCGCTGACACGGTTCAGGGCGCGCTGGGCCAAACCGGTCGAGTCCGGCGACGGCGACGCCGCCGGACGGCTCTCACGGCTGATCGGGCCGTTCCTGCTGCGCCGCAAGAAGAGCGACCCCGGCATCGCGCCCGAACTTCCGCCCAAGACCGAGACCGACCGCCCCGTCGCGCTCACCACCGAACAGGCCGGCCTGTACGAGGCCGTCGTCCGCGAGATCATGGCCCAGATCGCCGAGTCCACCGGCATGGCCAGGCGCGGCCTGATCGTCAAGCTGCTCACCGCTCTCAAACAGATCTGCAACCACCCCGCCCACTACCTGCACGAGAGCGGCGCCCGCCTGCCGGGCCGCTCCGGCAAGCTGGAACTGCTCGACGAACTCCTGGACACCATCGTCGCCGAGGACGGCGCGGTGCTGGTGTTCACGCAGTACGTCGCCATGGCCCGCCTCCTGCAGCAGCACCTCACCTCCCGCGGCGTGGCCACCCGGCTCCTGCACGGCGGCACCCCCATCGCCCGCCGCGAGGAGATGATCCAAAGCTTCCAGGACGGCCGGATCCCGGTGTTCCTGCTCTCGCTCAAGGCCGCCGGCACCGGACTGAACCTCACCCGCGCCGACCACGTCATCCACTACGACCGCTGGTGGAACCCCGCCGTGGAGGACCAGGCCACCGACCGCGCCCACCGCATCGGCCAGACCAGGCCCGTCCAGGTGCACCGCCTGATCGCCGAAGGCACGATCGAGGACCGCATCGCCGAGATGCTGGCCGCCAAACGCTCACTCGCCGAGGCCGTGCTCGCCTCCGGCGAAGCCGCCTTCACCGAGCTGACCGACACCGAACTCGCCGCCCTCGTGGAGCTGAGATCATGAACGCCGCCCGCGGATTCCCCGCCTTCCCCCCGCAACACGCCGGCGCCCGCTTCGCCACCTCCTGGTGGGGCCGCGCCTGGATCAAGGCCATGGAGGACACCTCACTCGACCACGGCCTGCTCCGCAAGGGCCGCGCCTACGCCAAGACCGGGCAGGTCGGGCCCATCACCGTCAGCCCCGGCCGGATCGCCGCGGTCGCCGAAAGCGACTACGACACCGTCGTCCGCGTCGAGCAGCTCACCGACGCCGCATGGCAACGATTCCTGGACCAGGTCGCCGCCAAGGCGGGGCACATCGCCGCGCTGCTCGAGCGCGACATGCCCCACGACCTGGTCCAGGCCGCCCAGGACGCCGCCGTGCCGCTGCTGCCGGCCGTCGGCGACCTGGAACCCGAATGCTCCTGCCCCGACTGGGGCCACCCGTGCAAGCACGCCGCCGCCCTGTGCTACCAGGCGTCGTGGCTGCTGGACGCCGACCCGTTCGTGCTGCTGCTGATGCGCGGCCGGGGCGAGCGCGAGCTGATCGAGGCGCTGCAACGCCGCGACGTCCCCGCGGCGGCGCCGCCGCGGGGCCAGGACGCCGCGCAGGGTTCGCCGGGCGTGCCCGCCGCCGTGGCGTTCGCCAGGCAAGATCGGCCTGACACGCCGCCGCTGCCCGAACCGCCCCCATTCGACGTCGCCTTCACCCCGCCCGCCCTGGACGCTCCCGCCGACGCCGGTGTGGAGCCGGCCGCGCTGCGCGTGCTGGCCGCCTCCGCCGCCGACCGGGCCCGCCAGGTGCTGCGCCACGGCCGCCTGCCCGACCTGAGCGAGCACCAGGACCTGGTGCGGCTGGCCGCCGACCACGACCTGCCCCTCGGCCTCGACGCCGCCGTCCAGGCGTGGCGCTATGGCGGCGCGGACGGCCTCGAGACGCTCGAAACCGCCTGGACGCCGCCCCGCCGCGACCTGGCCAGAGCGCAGGCGCTGCTGGAGGCCGGATGGGAGGGCGAACAACCGCCCCGAATGCGCGCCTGGCGCAACCGCTGGACCATCGGCGACCTCCAGCTCCGCTACGGCCGCGACGGCCGCTGGTACCCCTTCACCCGCCGCCAGGACGGGTGGTGGCCCGCCGGGGCGCCGGAACGCGACCCCGCCGCGCTCATCGGCCTTTAGCGCCCGGCGAGGCCGATCGGCCCATGGCGGGCGCGGGGCCGATCGGCTCTTCGGGCCCGGCGGGCTCAGGGCTCGGCGGGTCAACAGTGGCAACCCTGCTGGCCGCGCGCGGGCCATGGGGACAGCCGCCGGAGGTTTTCCGGATGTCCCCCACGGGCCCGCCGGGTGGTGCCGCCGGCGGGCGGCCGGGCAGGCTGGGGGCGTGCGGAAGGGAACATGGATGGGCACGCCGGAACGGGCGGGGCGAGAGCTGGCCTACGTGCTGACGCTGCCGCTGACGGCGGCGGCCGGGCTGGTGTACCTGCTGGTCGTGGCGATGGGCGTGATGGGCTCGGCCTCCGGCCTCGGGCTGCCGCTGCTGGCGCTGTGCGTGCCGGGCGCCAGGGGGCTCGGCGCGGCCAACCGGCGGCTGGCCCGGCTGGCGGGGGCGCCGGTGGCCGGGCCCGCCCCGTTGCGGCTGCCCGCGGGGCTGTTCAACCGGCTGGGCACGGCGCTCGGCGACGCCGCCGGATGGCGGGCCATCATCCACAGCCTGGTCCGGCTGCCCGCGGCCGTCCTGGCGTTCGCGGCCGCGGGCGGGCTGTGGGGGCTCGGCGCGCTTCTGCTCACCTGCCCCCTGTGGTGGCAGGCCGCCCTCGTCCCCGCGCTGAGGCCCGCGGGCTGGCCGGGGGCGCTGACGGCCAGCGCGATCGGGCTGGTGCTGCTGCTGGCGGCCCCCGCCGGGGTGCACCTCGCGCTCGGCCCCGAACGGATGCTGGCGCGCACGCTGCTCGGCCCCGCCCCCGCGGCCACCCGCATCCGCACCCTGGAGGAGACCCGCGCGCTGGCCGTGGACGACGCCGCCGCCGCGCTGCGCCGCGTCGAACGCGA
Source organism: Nonomuraea purpurea (assembly GCF_042650645.1). Taxonomy (NCBI): domain Bacteria; kingdom Bacillati; phylum Actinomycetota; class Actinomycetes; order Streptosporangiales; family Streptosporangiaceae; genus Nonomuraea; species Nonomuraea purpurea. The sequence goes on along the minus strand of NZ_JBHSBI010000019.1, from coordinate 88,909 downwards.
CCTGCACGACGGCACCGCCGCCCGCCTGCTCACCCTGGCGATGAGTCTGGACATGGTACGGGAGGAACTGGCCGAGGCAGGCCGCTCGCCGCGGCTGGACCGCGCCCGCGCCCTGCTCGAGGGCGCCCACCACACCGCCAAGGAGAGCCTCGCGGAGCTGACCGACCTCATCCGCGGCATCCACCCGCCCGCGCTGGACAACGGGCTCGAGGTCGCCCTGACCACGCTGGCCGCACGCAGCCCGCTGACCGTCGCACTCGACGCCGACCTGCCGCAACGGCCCTCGCCCGCCGTGGAGACCATCGCCTTCTACTGCACCGCCGAACTGCTGGCCAACGTGGCCAAGCACAGCGGCGCCCGGCGGGCCGAGGTCCAGCTGCGGGCCCGCGACGGGCGGCTGCGCCTGCGCGTCAGCGACGACGGCGACGGCGGCGCGGCGATCAGCCCGGCAACAGGCACAGGCACGGGGCTGCGCGGCCTGGCCGACCGCGTCCGGGTCGTGGACGGCACACTCGGCCTCCACAGCCCCCCGGGAGGGCCTACGGTGGTCACCGTCGACCTGCCCCTGCGCGCCTGAACGGAACCCGCATGCGCATCGTGATCGCCGAGGACGCCGTGGTGCTCCGCGACGGCCTGTGCCTGCTGCTGTCCTCACGGGGCCACGACGTGGCCGCCGCCGTGGGCGACGGCGACACACTGGCCGAGGCCGTGGCCGAGCACCGCCCCGACGTCGCCGTCGTCGACGTGCGCATGCCGCCCACCCACACCGACGAGGGGCTGCGCGCCGCGATCAGGATCCGCCGCGACCACCCCGGCCTCGGCGTGCTGGTGTTCTCCCAGTACATCGAGACCCGCTACGCCGCCCAGCTTTTGGCCGACGGCGCCCGCGGCGTCGGCTACCTGCTCAAGGAGCGCGTCGCCGACATCAAGGACTTCCTGGCCGCCCTCGAAGCGATCGCGGCCGGGCAGACCGTGCTCGACCCCGAGGTCGTCACCCAGATCATGGGCGCCAGCCGGCGGGCCGACGCCCTGGGGGCGCTGACCCCCAGGGAAGGCGAGGTGCTGGCCATGATGGCCCAGGGCCGCTCCAACAGCGCCATCGCCGAGGCCCTGTTCCTGTCATACGGGTCGGTGGAGAAGCACGTCACCCAGATCTTCACCAAACTGGCGCTGACGCCCTCCGACAACGACCACCGCCGGGTGCTGGCCGTCCTGCGCTTCCTGCAGGCGTGAGCCCCGCCCCCTTAGGAGGAGGGTTCGGGGGCGTAGAAGGCGACGGTCGCGGCGACACCGGCGGCGACCTGGTCGGGCGGGTCGCCCGCGGCCTGCTGGGCCGCGCCCCACGCGCGGCCGCTCCCGGTGATGAAGCGCCGGCCCTCGACGGTCTCGTGGAAGGTCTCCTCATCGATCTTCGCACCGCCCGACAGGTACAGGCCCAGGCTGAGCAGCGACAGGTCCCAGCCGACGCCGACCGAGCCGGGGCCGTAGCGCTCCCACCACTCCTGCGGCATCTCGGCGGTGTGGTGCAGCTCGAACAGGGTGCCGCCGTCCTTGGCCGACAGGCGCACCTCGACCTCGGAAAAGCCGGGGTTCTCGCCGAACAGCCAGCTCACCCGCAGCAGGTTCGGCGGCTCGCAGCGCAGGATCTCGCCGCCGGCGTTGCCCTGGAGCTGGTAGGTGCCGCCCAGGCGCAGGTCGCCGCTCACCGGCAGGAACCAGCGGGCCAGACGCTCGGCCTCGGTGCAGGCCTGCCACACGTCCTGGACGTCGGCGTCGTAGTGGCGGCGCAGCAGCATGTTCTTGCGTGCGCCGGTGGTCACCTCCCGGTGGGTGCGGTTGAGCTCGTCGACGAAATCCATCAGGTGTCCTCCGTTGTGTTGTTCTCACGTCGTTCTCGTTTGCCCCGGGCCAGCTCGGTGGCCAGCGCGTCCAGACGCTGGGTCCAGAAACCGCGAAAACGCTCCAGCCACAGATCGACCTCCCGCAGCGGCGCGAACTCCACGGCGTAGAGCCGGCGCGTCCCCTCGGCCCGCACGCTGGCGAAGCCGTTGTCGCGCAGCACCCGCAGATGCTGGGAGACGGCGGGCTGGGAGATGCCGAACTCGCGCTGGATGACGGCGGTGACCTCGCCCGAGCTCTGCTCGCCGCCGGCCAGCAGCTCCAGGATGCGGCGCCGCACCGGATCGCCGAGAACGTCGAATGCGTGCACGACCAGAGTGTTTCAGGTCCCGCTTATATAAGTCAAACATGGGATAATGGATCAGTCGTCGTCCAGGCCGCGGGCGATGAGCGCCTCGCCGAGCGCGTCGGCGTGCCGCAGCGAGCTCACCACCAACGGCACCGCGAACGCGCGCAGGCTGCGCTCGACCCCCCTGGCCCGCTGCGCCTCCCGCACCCGCGTGGCCAGGGCGGCCACGACGGGCACGCTGCGCACGGTCATCGACAGCAGCAGCGACATCCGGAACGGGTCCAGGCCCACCAGCCGCACCGGCGCCAGGCCGCGTTCCAGCGCCGCCATCATCGCCGAGGTGCGCGTGGTGAGCGTGACCAGCCCCGCCAGCGCCACCGCCAGCACCACGCGCAACGTCGTCGAGGCCGCCCCCTGCAGATCCACGAAGGCCCACTGCATCGCGAACAGCGCCACCGCGAACCAGCGCACCGGCCGCACCTGCGCCCACGCCGCCGCCACCCCGACCCGCGACAGCGCATACAGCCCGGCCACCACGAGGCCCGCCCCGGCCAGCGCCGGCGGCGAACGCAACAGCACCAGCGCCGTGCACGCCGGCACCAGAGCGGCCAGCTTGACCCCCGCGGGCAGCCGGTGCAGCACCGAGCCGCCCTGGACGTAGGCGCCGGTCAGGCCGTTCACGCCATCAGCTTCCTGTAGTAGCCGATGGCCTCCTCGGGGGAGCCGTCGGCGACGATCCTGCCCTGATCGAGCACCAGCACCCGATCGAAGCCGGCCAGCAGCGGCAGGTCATGGCTGACCACCAGCACCTGCTGCGGCATCTGGCGCAACAACTCGGCGACCTGCCGCGAATGCCGCAGGTCCAGCAGCGTGGTCGGCTCGTCCATGACGAGGATCTGCGGCTCCAGCACCATCACCGAGCACAACGCCAGCAACTGCTTCTGGCCGCCCGACAGCTGGTGGGCGGGATGGTCGGCGTGCCCGCCCAGGCCGTATCGGTCCAGCACGGCGCGCACCCGCCGATCGACCTCCTCGCGCGAGTGGCCCTTGCGGCGCAGCGAGAACGCCACGTCCTCGGCCACCGTCGGCATCACGATCTGCGCGTCGGGGTCGGTGAACAGGAACCCGACGCCCCGCCTGATCTTGGCGGCCTGCCGGCGCGTGTCCAGGCCCAGCACGCGCACCGTGCCCGACGTCGGCAACGCCAGGCCGTTGATCAGGCGGGCCAGCGTGCTCTTGCCCGAGCCGTTGGCGCCGACCACGCCGACGCGCCGCTCAGGCAGGCCGGCGGTGATGCCGCGCAGCACCTCACGCTCGCCCAGACGCATGTGGACCTCGTCGAACTCGATCACTCACACCACCTCGAACAGCGCCGCCACACCCAGACCGCCGCCCACCGCGGCCGCCGCCAGACCCAGCGTCCCGGGTGGCGCGCCCTGGCGGACCAGCCGCGTGAACAGTCTGGTCACCACGACCGCGCCGGAGGCCCCCCACGGATGGCCCAGCGCCAGCGCACCGCCGTCCACGCACACCCGATCGGGCGGGTCGAGCCCGAGCGCGTCGGTCACGGCCAGCACCTGCGCCGCGAACGCCTCCACGATCTCCACCGCCGCGACGTGCTCCACATCCACCCCCGTACGCGCCAGCACCCGCCGCACGGCGGGCACCGGCCCCCACCCGGGCAGGGCGGGATCGCATCCGGCGACCGCCCCTGCCAGCAGCCGCATCCCCGGCAGGCCCGCGCGCAGCCGCTCGGGCACGATCGCCACCGCCGCGGCGCCGTCGCTGATCGGGGAGGAATTACCGGCCGTCACTGTACCGCCCGCCACGAACGCCGCAGGCAGCCGGGCCAGCGACTGCGGCCGCAGCGGGCGGGGCCGCTGATCCTCGCACCGGCCGCCGAGCGGGACGATCTCGTGCTCGAAACGCCCGGCCGCGCGGGCGGCCAGCGCGCCGGCGTGGCTGCGGCAGGCGTAGGCGTCCTGGCGCCGCCTGGTGACCTCGCGGGCCGCCGCCAGCGCCTCGGCGGCCGGCCCCATGCCGGGGTCGGGGTGGCCGCCGGGGACGAACGGCGCCCGCTCGTAGGGCCGCTCGGCCCCCCGATGCGTGCGCAGCGGCGCGGTGGAGGCGCTCTCGGCGCCTCCGGCGATCACCAGGTCCATGTCGCCGGCCCGCACCGCCTGCCCGGCCACCAGGATCGCGGCCAGGCCGCTGCCGCACTGCCGGTCCACCGTCACCCCGGGCACCTCGTGCCCCAGGCCCGCCGCCAGCGCCGACACCCGGGCCACGTTGCCGCCGGGGCCCATGCAGTTGCCCAGCACCACATCCTCGACCGGCCGTTCGCCGGCCTCGCGCGCCACGGCGGCGATCACGGGGGCGGCCAGCCGGTCGACGGTCAGGTCCTTGAAGGCGTGCCCGGCCGTCCCGATGGGGGTGCGCCGGGCCGCCACGATGACGGGAGTGTTGTTCGCGCTCATGTCAGACCAGCCGCCGGATGCCGGGGTCGCCGTCGGCCAGCCGGGACTCCAGCAGCGCGCGCGCCGGTTTGCCCGTCGGCGTGCGCGGCAGGCTCGCCATCGCGTACCAGCGGCGGGGCCGCTGCGCCACGTCCAGGCCGCCTCTGGCCACCGACTCCAGCAGCGATCGCGGCGGCGCCGCGCCGCCCGTCTCGACGATCGCGGTGACCACCGAGCCCAGCGACGGATGCGGCGAGCCGACCACCACGACGTCCCCCACGCCCGGCACCCGGCGCAGCACCTCCTCGACGTCCTCGGGCACGACGGTGGCCCCGCCGGTCTGGATCGCGCCCTCACCGCGCCCGCGCACCCGCAGCACCTCACCCGATCGGTACGGCTCCGCCAGGTCGCCCACGCTCACCCAGCCCTGCCCATCTCGCCGCAGCGGCCCCGCGGCCCCGCCGAGATAGCCTTCGGCCAGCCACGGCGAGCGCGCCCACACCTCGCCCAGCCCGCCCTCGCCCCTGACCTCGATCTCCACTCCGGGGAAAGGGCGCAGCCCGCCCCCGTCGACGTCCACGGCCACGAACGACAACTCCGTGGCCCCGTAGTACGACACCACCCGCACCCCCGCCCGGGCCGCCCGCGCCCGCACCGCGGGGTCGAGCGCCGCCCCGCCGACCACCGCCGTGCGCAGCGCCCCCGGCTGCCGCAGCACCTCGGGCAGCCGGTGCGGCACCAGGTGCACGACCGTGGCGGTGGCCAGGTGCGCGGCCAGCGAGCGCGCCGGCCAGCGGCCGGGCACGAGCGCCGTCGCGCCCGTGGCCAGGGCGTGCACGGCGGCGAAAGCGTACAGGGAGGACACCAGCGGCCCCGGCACCAGGACCACGTCGTCGGGGCCGATCCCGGCCAGCTCGCCCAGATGCCGGAATGAACGCGTCCACGACGCCCGCGTCCGCACGATCGCGCGCGGCCTGCCGGTGCTGCCCGAACTGAAGCACGCCCACGCGTGGTCGCCCGGCAGGGCCCGCGGCGTCACCGGCGGCCCCTCCCGCGACGGCAGCGGCGCCTGGACGAGGACGTCGGCCGCCTCCACGACCTGGGCCCACCGCTCCCGGCCCCAGGAGGGGTCGCCCACCAGCGGCGTCGCCCCGGCCAGATCGGCGGCCAGCACCGCGGTCAGCAGCGCGACCGGGTCGTCCACCCCGATCGCGACCAGCGCGCCCGGCCCGACCCCCTGCCCGATCAGGTGGCGGGCGGCGCCGCCCGCGTTCGCGTCGAGCTCGGCGTAGGTGAGCTCGCCTTCTGGACCGCACACCGCGAGCCGGTCAGGACGCTCGGCGGCGTGCCGCAACACGTGTTCGGCTATCGGCATCGAGAGGTCAACGCCCCCCGCCGGAACGCAGCCGCTCGCGATGCACGGTGGGGACCGCGTCCGGGTAGGCCCGCTGCGTGCCCCTGGCCACGATCGAGGCCAGCACCGCCTTGATCAGGTCACCCGGCAGGAAGAGCGCGCTGAGCGCCAGCGTCGTGCTCAGCGACACCCCGGTGATGGCCGCCTGCACCGGGACGCCGAACAGGTAGACCACGCCGACGCCGCCCACCAGGCACGCCACCAGCAGGCGGACGATCCCCGGATTGCGGCCGGCCCGCTCCACCAGCCAGCCCGTCACGGCCGCGCCGGGAAGCCAGCCGATCAGGAACCCCGCGGAAGGGCCCGCGAACACCCCGAGCCCGCCCCGCCCGCCGGCCAGCAGCGGCCAGCCCGCCGCGACCGCCAGCAGCAGCACCGCCACCGCCAGCGCGGCCCGCCACGTGCCGAGGATCGCACCGGCCAGCATCACGCCCAGCGTCTGCAGCGTGATCGGGACGGCGTTGCTGAAGACGTTCACCGAACCGGGCAGGCCCAGCACCGCGATCAACGCGGCGAACACCGCCACCCTCGCCAGATCTCCCACCGGGAACCTGCGCGGTCTTCCCACACTCTTCATGGGGTCGATCCCACACCAGAAAGCCGCCTTTCAGACATGGAGGTATCCCACAACTTTCCGCGCTCCCAACTGCGAGTGACCGATACCTTCCCGCGCCGTTCAGGCGGCCAGGCGCAGGGCGCGGGCCACGTCGGCCGTGCGGGAGGAGGTCTCGGCGGAGGTGTAGCCGCCGCGCATGGAGGCGTCCAGGTCCTTGAGCCCGTTGCCGCTGAGCGTGATCACGATCCGCAGGCCGGGCTCCAGGTCGCCGCGCGCGTGCCGATCCAGCAGCCCCGCCACCCCGGCCGCCGAGGCGGGCTCGGCGAAGACGCCGTCGCGGCGGGCCAGCAGCCGGTAGGCCTCGAAGATCTGCTCATCGCTCACCGCGGCGATCAGCCCGCCGGACTCCTCGCGGGCCGCGACGGCGCCGTCCCAGGTGGCCGGGCTGCCGACGCGGATCGCCGAGGCGCGCGTGGACGGGTTCGCGACGGGGGCGCCGTGGACGAGCGGGGCCGCGCCGGCCGCCTGGAAGCCCCACATCCGCGGCAGCCGCTCGGCCAGGCCCGCCTCCCGGTAGGTGCGGTAGCCGGCCCAGGTGGCGGTGATGTTGCCGCCGTTGCCGACCGGCAGGCAGTGCACGTCGGGGGCCTGGCCCAGGGCGTCCACGATCTCGTAGGCGACCGTCCGCTGGCCCGCCAGGCGCGGCTCGTTGCCGACGGAGTTGACCAGCGCGATCGGATGGTGCGCGGCCAGCTCGCGGGCCACCCGCAGGCAGTCGTCGAAGCCGCCGTCGATCTCGACGATCTCGGCGCCGTAGCGCACGGCCTGCGACAGCTTGCCGAGCGCGATGCGGCCCTGGGGGACGAGCACGGCGGCCCTCACGCCGGCGCGGGCGGCGTAGGCGGCGGCCGAGGCGCTGGTGTTGCCGGTGGAGGCGCAGATGACCGCCTGCGCGCCGGATGCGGCCGCCCTGCTGATCGCCACCGTCATGCCCCGGTCCTTGAACGACCCCGTCGGGTTGGCGCCCTCGACCTTCAGCCACACCTCGCAGGACGTGCGCTCGGACAGGTGGGCCGAGCGCAGGAGCGGGGTGTTGCCCTCGTTGAGGGAGATCGCGGGGGTGTCGTCGGCGACCGGCAGCCAGCGGCGGTAGCCGCTGTTGATCAGACCATTCCAGGGAGTCATGCCCTCGACCGTAACATTTGTTTCTCAATCGATCTATGGCGGTTGTTGGTGTAACATTTGTCATCGTGCAGGATGATCCGGTGGTGACGCGGCTCAGCTCCGTCTATCCCGAACTGCCGCCCGGGGAACGGGCCGTGGTACGGGTGCTGCTCGACGACTATCCGTTCGCGGGGCTGGGCTCCCTGCGCTCGCTGGCCGAACGCGCAGGAGTCAGCCCGCCCACGGCCTCACGGCTGTTCGACCGGCTCGGATACGACGGGTTCGCCGCATTCCAGGCGGCGGTCCGGGACGGGGCGCGCGATCGGTCACGGCTACACGAGTTCGTCACCCGTTCCCCCGGCACGGACCTCCCGGCCGGCGACGACCCCGTGGCCCGGCGACCAGAGGACGGGAGCTCGGCGGTGCGGCAGGCGGCCGGCGAACTGCGGGCCGGGCTGGAGGGGACGTTGGCCGCCGTCCCCGAACCGCTGATCGAAACCGTGGCCGCGCTGCTGGCCGCCGCACGATCGGTGTGGGCGCTCGGCGGGCCGCTGAGCGAGCTGGCCGCCGAATACCTCGTCCGCCAGCTCGCCGCCCTGCGACCGGCCGCCCGGCGCGTTCCCGACACCGCCTCCGCCCGCGCCGGCACCCTGCTCGACCTGGGGCCGCCCGACCTCGTCGTCGCCTACGACTTCCGCCGCTACTGCCCCGGCACCGCCCGCTTCGCGCGGGCCGCCCGCGTCCGGGGCGCCCGGCTGGTGCTCGTCACCGACGCCTGGATGTCGCCGCTGGCCGCCGAGGCCGAGGCGCTGATCAGGCTGCCGCACGAGGCGGCCGGGCCGATCGCGCCGCTCGCGCACGAGATCGCCGTGACCGAGCTGCTGCTCGTCGCCACGGCCGCACGCCTGGCCCCCGCCGGGCGCCTGGCCGACCTCGACGCGCTCACCCAGACCCTGTGAACGCCTCACCCGGTGCGGCCAGGCGCTTGTAGAAGAAGCTGCAGTCGCGCGGCGTGCCGTCCGGGGAGCAGGCGTAGCCGGGGACGATGCCGAAACGGGTCCAGCCGCCGGTGAGGTAGACGCGTTCGGCGGTGCTGCCGGTCTCGGTGTCGAGCGTGAGCAGCCCGACACCGGCCGCGCGGGCGGCCTGCTCGGCGGCGGCCAGCAGGGCGCGTGACAGGCCCCGGCCCCGGACGTCGCGGCGGACCAGCAGCTTGGCGATCTCGGCCCGGTGGCGGGCGTTCGGCTTGCTCGTCAGGACCAGGCTGACGGTGGCGGTGATGCCGGAGCCGTCGCGGCAGGCCCAGAGCAGGTGGCTGCCGTCGGCGACCGCCGGAGCCTGGGCCCGCCACCAGGCGGCGGCCTCCTTGCGCCCGAACGGCGTCACGAATCCCACCGAGGCGCCGTCGTCCACGGCGTCGACCAGCAACGCGGCCAGCTCCCCGACACTGGAGGCGAACTCGGCGGCCGGCAGGCGTTCGACCATGGGCGCACACTCCTTCACGGCAGGACGACGAACAGGGCGTACCGGACCGGCTCGGGGCCCGGACAGTGAAAACGGGACGGCCCCCACACCCGGAAGCGCAGGCAGTCACCCGCCCGCAGGGTGTGGGCGCGCCCGGCGGAGGTGATCTCCACGGCCCCCTCCAGCACCCAGATGTGCTGCTCCAGCCCCGCGACAGGGGGAACGTCGTAGGCGATGTCCGCCCCGGGACGCAGCCTGCCCTCGACGAGTTCGCCCCGCAGCCCCGGATGCGGAGGCGACACCGACCGGCGCACGAACCCCGACTGTTCATCACGCCACACCGCCTGCGCGGGAGCGCGGACGAGCTGCGGCGGCTCGGACTCCACCTCGGCCAGCAGCCGCGACATCGTCCGCTCATAGACGGCGCAGAGTTTGTTGAGCAGGGCGGCGGTCGGGCTGATCTCGCCGCGCTCCAGCCGGGACAGACTCGAGCGGCTGATGCCGGTCCGGCCGGCCAGCTCCTCCAGCGACCAGCCCCGCTCCACCCGCAGCCCCGCCAGCCGGTCGGCCAGCCGCACGTCGAGCTCATCCCCTCTCATATTCGGGATTTTATCCCAAATCTGGAAAAGGTGATTCACCCCTGTTTGCGGGACTTTCTGCGGATCTTGATGTCCCGCATGTCGGTCACCGCGAGCCGCAGGATCTCGTGCGCGTGCCCGTGCGCCTCCAGCGCGGCCATCGCCCCCAGAGCCGCCTCGTCCTCGCCGTCCTCAGGCCCGGCCGGCACCTGGCAGCGGAACGTGAACGCCGACACGCTCCCGTCGTGCGTGAACGTCCCGGCCTCGGTGAACGCGGCCCCGCCCGCCGCCAGCACCGCCGCGCGGCCGGCCTCGTCCAGCTCCTTGAACTTGCCGCTGATCGTCACCCTGAACATGGTCATCCCTCTCGTACGGCGTAGGCGAGCACCCGATCGCCCAGCAGGCTCTCCACGACGTCCAGCAACTCCAGCACGGCCTCGGCGATCGCGTCCGGCCGCTCCCCCGCCGCCGTCCTGCGGCCGATCTCGGACAGGGTCAGCGCGTGCAGCGAGCCGATGTGCCAGGCGACCACGCGCGGCAGCGGATCGCCCGGGGCCGCGCCGCTCTCCTCGGCCAGCACGGCGGCCAGCGCCTCGGTCATCCGGTGGCCGAGGTCCTCCAGCCGGGCGGTCAGCGTGGGCGCGGCCCGCATCATCTCCAGGAAGCGCCCGAACCCGGCGGTCAGCCCCACCCTGCGCTCACGTTCGCGGACCTCCTCGCGAAGCTGCGCCAGCACCGCGCCGGCCGCGGACTGACCGGGCGCGCGCCGGCGCACGATGTCGGCCAGCCGCTGCGGCGAGGCTTCCTCGGGCGGCAGCACGAGGTCCTCCTTGGCCTCGAAGTAGTTGTAGACGGTGTTCACCGACACCTCGGCAGCCGCCGCGACCTCGGCGATCGTGACGTTGTCGAATCCCCGCGCCACGAACAGGCCGATCGCGGTGTCGGAGATGCGCTGCCGGGTCTGCCGCTTCTTGCGCTCCCGGAGTCCCTCGGTCATTTCTGAAGTCTACTGCAAACTTTAAGTCGATTGCAGTTTTGCTAGCCGATCACCTTGTCCACGAAGGCAGACAGGTTGGCCCGGGTGCGCACCACTTTCTCCTCCAAGGTGAGGGACTCCGTGATGACGCCGTCCCCCGGGGCCTCCTTCTTGCCCCGCACGTACAGGGAGCACGCGAGGTCGACGCACAGGTACTGCCCGACCGAGTTGCCCTGGCGACCGGCCTCGCCGGTCCGGCGCGCGCTCATCAGCGCCACGCCCCCGCCGGTGTGCGTGGTCAGGCACAGCGAGCACATGCTGCGCGAGGTGAAGCCGCGCGACCCGCTGGACGTCACCCGCAGCGCGATCCCGACCAGGGCGCCGTCGCGTTCGGCCACCAGGTAGGCGTGCTTGGGTGCCCCCGGATCTCGCCACCCGAGGAAGTCCAGGTCGTCCCAAGGGCCTTCGGCGAAGTCCCTGGGCAGGCTGAGGCGCTTGGCCTCGCCCTTGGAGCAGTTGACGAAGCAGGCGCGCAGGTCGCGCTCGGTAACGGGTCTCATGAGCCGGAGGCTAGCCCTCCTTAACGGTAGTATGCAAATACTTAAAGGGTGTAAGTAAGGTGGGGATATGGCACGCGCAGGAGTGACGGCCGAACGCTTGACCCGGGCGGCGGCGGACCTGGCCGACGAAATCGGCTTCCAGAACGTGACCGTCTCGGCGCTGGCACGCGGGTTCGCCGTCAAGCCCGCGGCCCTGTACGCCCACATCAAGGACATCCAGGACCTGCGGGTCAGGGTGGCGGAACTGGCCCTGGGCGAACTCGCCGACAAAGTCACCGAGGCGCTGGCCGGCCGCGCGGGCAAGGACGCGCTGGTGGCCTTCGCAGGCGCCTACCGCGACTACGCCAAGGAGCACCCCGGCAGGTACTACGCCGCCGCGCAGATCGAACTCGACCCGCAGACGGCGGCCACCAGCGCGGCATGGCGCCACTCGGAGATGACCCGGGCGCTGCTGCGCGGCTATGACCTGTCCGGCCCCGACCAGACGGACGCGATACGACTGCTGGGCAGCGTCCTCCACGGATACGTCTCCCTGGAGACGGCGGGCCGGTTCGCCCGCCACCCACGCGACGTGGACGCCTCCTGGTCCAGAAGCCTGGACGCGCTGGACGTCCTCCTCACCCACTGGCCGCCGGCGTGACACCGGTCAGGCCGGGTCGTGCTTGGGTCAAGAGCCGTCACACGGCAGGAGTGGGGAAAGCTCACATGTACACAGGTGTCCGCGTTCTCGGCATCGACACCGCTGGTCGGCGGGTGCGGGTGCGGGTGTTCGTGCTGGATGAACCGCTGTCAGCGGACGCGCCGCTCCCCCAGGGGCCGGGGTTCTTCTTCCGCTTTCTGTGGCAGGCCGCCGGAGGCCGGCCTGAGGTGCACGGGCCACTGGCCGATGTCGTGAAGCTTTTCGACGCAGCCGACGCAGGGCGTTTCGTCGAGCGGGTCGAGCAGGTGAACGCCCGCAACCTCCCCGAGGACGCGCAGGACCTCGAACGCATCGCCGCTTTCTACCGCGACCACGGCACCGACTGGGAAGAGGAGCACCTGGGCGACCGCGAGCGCTGGGCATATGAGAACCACTGGGTGCAGGGCGACTACGACCTGTGGGTCACCGATCGCCGCTGGCTGGCGCCGTTCGAGGTCGGGGACGACGTCCGGCTCACCTGGCCGCCTCCGCTCGCCCCGGGCGAGGAACCTGACGACGCCCTCTTCAAGCTGGGGTGGTCACGCGAGCAGCAGGGCGATCTGGACGGAGCCGCCGACGCCTACCGGCGGGCCGCCGACGCGGGTCCCGAGCTTGCCAGGGCCCAGGCGCTGCTCTGGCTCGGCACATTGCACGCCGAACGCGGCGAAGTCGAGTTGGCGCTGGCGGCCTACGAGCGGGTTCACGAGGATCCGAGCACACCCTGGACGCACCAGGCCCGTGCCGCTCTGGAACTCGCCATCCTGACACAGTCGTGCGGCGGGGACGAGGCGGTGCTGCGCGCCTACACCCTGGCCAACCAGGCGGGCGCCCCCAGGGCCGTCGCCCGGGCCCGGGCCGAGGCAGGACTGGAGACTCCCGGTGAGCGCGGGTTCCGGTTGCTCCGCGAAGGCGATCGAGCCGGGGCGGTGGCGTCATTGGACGCGGCGTACGGCACAGATGCCGACGTGGTGGAATTCGCCCTCGCGCTCTACGACGGCGCGTTCGGCATCGCCAAAGAACTGTTCCAAGGAGCCGGCGGCACTCTCTGCTCGCAGAAAATGGGCGAGATCGCGATCGATGCGGCGCTCGGGTACGCGAGCGCCGGCGACACCGCTTCCCTGAACGCCGTCGTGCGGGTTGTGGCCGAGCCATGGGAGGTGTGCGTGGCCTGGCAATCGCTCATCGACCGAAGCTCATCCGTACCGGCGGACGTCGCGGTCGACATCGGCAGGCAACTGATCGGGATGACCGGCAGACAACTCGCTCCCGAAGACGCCGCGGCGATCGCCGAACCGGCCGAGTACCTGTATCCGCAGGTCGCCGCCGCGGGTTTCGACCGGATGGGCGAATTCGTGCGGCGGCAGGGCGATCGGGCCGCCGCCGCCGGTTGGTTCGAACGAGCCAGAGCGATGTCACCGCGTTCCTGAGCCACGGTTCAGCCGGCCAGGATGCGTTCCAGGGTGCGGCGGCCCATCCGGCTCATGACCGGGTTGCTTTCGACGTAGTACCAGACGACCCCCATCGCCTGGACAAAAGCCCAGGCTTTGCCTCGCTCCCATTCAACCTCGTCACACCCGAGATCCTCACGGAATGCCCGCCGCGGCCCCGCATCGAGCAGATGCCAGACACTCACCAGGTCGAGAGCGGGATCGGCGGGGCCGAAACCGCCGACGTCGACAATCCCCGCCAGACGGCCACCGGACACGAGCACGTTGCCGGGAATGAGATCACCATGCGTCATCACGTCGGCCGCATCGCGCGGCAGACTCCGAAGGCCCTTCCACATCCGGCGAAGCCGTCCAACGTCCAGAAGCCGTTCGCTGTTGCTGAAACAGGTTTCCATCCACTCGTCATGGGAGGTCAGGTCCCCTCCTCGGCCATGGCCGGCGAACGTACGGCCACGCGTGTCGACGGCGCGCAGATCGCCGATCAGGTCGGCCAAGTCGTGCGCGAACGCTTCCGACCCGCCCGGATCCTCATCCGTGGCCACGACGCCGGGCAGCCACGTCTGCGCCAGCCATGGAAACGGGTAGCCCGGCCCTGGCTCGCCGATCGCGACAGGCTCGGGTGTGGGAAAGCGGGTGCGCCCCACCAGCTCACGCGCTGCTTCCGCCTCGGACTCCAGCAAGCGCCGCAGGGTGTCGACGTCTCCGGGCTGCAGCGGGAACCGGGCCGCGAACCGGTCGCCGACACGGAAGACGGCGTTGACCGTTCCCTGGGCGGCGACTCTCCTGACGGGCAGGTCTCGCCATTCGGGAAACTGTTCATCGACCAATGCGCGAACCGTCTCAGGCGAGACCATCAGTTGGTTGGCATGCATCTTCACCTCCGGGAGCGTTCCGTGCCTCCCTCGCCATCCGCAACCCGTTTTCGGCAAGGTCAGCCGAGAGTCTTCTCCACAAGGTCGAGGTAGGCGTGCCCCGCGGCGACGCTGTCCGGCAGGTCGAGCGCCGCGAATCCGCCCAGCAGCCGGCGCGAGCGGATGTCGGCGAGACGGGGAGCCGGTGGCGCACTGCTTCTGGCGTTCATCGGGACGGATCGTAGCCCGGCAGCTCCTCGAGATTCGATCTTTTATCCCCACGCCGTCATTTCTTGTCGACCAGTTCGTAGCCGCCCCTGATCAGCGGCGTGTCGGCCCGACTTGAGGCGCCCCGTTCAGACATGGTCGAGAAGCTGAGGGCAGCGTTTCTTCGGGGGGTTTGACCATGGTGGCCGTCCATCATCGTTACACGGGCGTGCAAGGCCGGCAGTTGTTCTACCGCGAGGCAGGAGCGGCCGACGCGCCCGCCGTCGTGCTTCTGCATGGCTTTCCGACCAGTTCGTTTATGTTCCGCCATCTGGTACCGGCGCTGGCCGACCGCTACCACGTCATCGCCCCCGACCACCTGGGGTTCGGCCTGTCGGACGCGCCGCCCGCCGACCAGTTCGACTACACCTTCGACGCGCTCGCCGGCCTGACCGCCGCCCTGCTCGACAAGCTCGGCGTCTCCCGCTACGCCATGTACGTCCAGGACTACGGCGCCCCGATCGGATGGCGGCTCGCCCTGAACGACCCCGGCGCCATCACCGCGATCATCACCCAGAACGGCAACGCCTACGAGGCCGGCTTCGTGGACGCCTTCTGGCAGGTCGTCTGGGACTACCGGCGCGAGCAGACCCCGCAGACCGAGAAGGCCGTCCGCCAGGCCCTCACCCTGGACGCCATCAAGTGGCAGTACCTCACCGGCGTCCCCGACCCGACTCTCATCAGCCCCGAGACCTGGCACCACGACCACGCGCTGGTCTCCCGCCCTGGCAACGACCGCATCCAGCTCGACCTGTTCCTCGACTATGCCACGAACCTGCCGCTCTATCCGCGCCTGCACGAGTACCTGCGCGCCCACCGGCCGCCGCTGCTGGCGGTCTGGGGGAAGGGCGATGAGATCTTCACGCCCGCCGGCGCCCGGGCCTTCGCCGACGATCTGCCGGACGCGCGGATCCACCTTCTGGACGGCGGCCACTTCCTGCTGGAAAGCGCCCTTGACGACGTCATCGCGCTCGTCCGCGATTTCCTCGTAGGATCTTCAGCCGGAAGGGGGCAGCGTGGAACCTGAGCGTGAGGTATTACGCAACGCGATCAACGACATCATCGAAGGCCGTCGCACTCGTGAAGACGTCGCCTCGTGGGCCGAGCGGAAAATGCTCGACCTGGAATACGAGAGAAAGACCGACCTGGTCGCCTGGGAGGTTCTGAAGGCGATCGCCGGCGCCGATCTGGAAGTCGAACCAGGCAGCTATCTCCACTGCATGGAGGATATTCAGTCGTGGATGGAAGAGCTGAATTGATTCCCATCCGCGTCGGATGTGGCTCCTGGCCGGGGAGTTCCGTCCGGCCAGGAGCGGTTCGGCCGTCGGTCAGCAGCCCGTGCCCATGTCGCTGTTGATGCAGTTGCTGGGCGTGTTGGCCAGGATCGGCGTGAAGATCCGGGTCAGCGTGCCGGTGTTGAAGACGCCGTCGCCGCTGGCCGTGCCGCCCGCGGCCGCCCGTGCGGTGTTGGCGACGATGCTGCTGTTGCGCAGCGTCATCGACTCGCTGTTGAAGATGCCGCCGCCCTGCGCCTGACCGGTGGCGGTGGTTCCGTTCGCCACGTTGGCCGAAACCGTGGCGGTGCTGATCTGCGCCGCCCCGCCCACCGCGGCGACGATCCCGCCGCCAAGAGCGATGGGAGCTTTGACGGTGTTGCCGCCGATAGTGCCCCCGGAGACGGTCAGGGTGCTGCCGAACGCGGCCCACACGCCGCCGCCCTGTCCATCGTTTCCGCCCGTGACGGTGTTGTTGCGCACGATGCTCGCCGTGAGGGTGAGGGAGCCGCCGACGGCGGCGACGCCCCCGCCGACACCGGATGATCCGCCGGTCGCGGTGTTGTCGGTGATGGTGCTGGTCCGGACGGTCAGGGACGCGTTCGAGCCGGCGATTCCGCCGCCGGCGGCGGTCGCACCCTGGGCCTGGTCGGTGGCGGTGTTGCCGCGCAGGAGGCTGTTGTTCACCGCCAGCGTGCCGCCGAAGGCGGCGATGGCGCCTCCCGTCGCCGCCTGGCCTCCGCGTAGCGTGACGGCGTTGAGCGTGAGATCGCCGGTCTCGGAGACCAGGAAGATACGGAAGACCGGCGTCCCGGCGAGCGGGTTGCGGCGGATCGTCGCGCTGCTGGCGTTGATCGTGATCGGAGTGGTGACAGGCGGCAGCCCGGTCGGCCCGTTCGTCGTGTTGTCGACGGTGTCGAGGGTGTAGGTGCAGAACGGCGCCAGGTTGATCGTGTCGGCCTCCGGGGTGTTGTTGGCCATGGTGATGGCGTTCACCAACCCTGCCGCGCCGCCGGTCGGTCCCGTGCACGGCACGGAGATGGTCGTCGCGTGTGCCGTACCGGATGTCGCGCTCACGAGGCCGGCGGCCAGACCGGCGGCGCATCCCGCGGCCAGCAGCCGCGATCGGAACCGTTTCCGGGCTGTTGTGTAAATCGTGGAATTCATCTTTCCCCCGCGCATTCGAACTTGATCGTCCGGTTGTTACCCACAGGCCGGAAAAGTCTCACCGGTGTCGGTGAAAACCTCGCCGAACGCAGACCTAACCGCGCATATCCGCGTTTCTGGACTTAGGAGGTTAAATCCGTTTAGCCGGGCGTGGGGGCTGGGCGCGGAAAAGCGAAGGAGCGCCTGGTCATCGAGCAGATCCGGATGGCATGTCGTACATGCACGGTTCCTGCCCTGACCGCCTTGCCGAAGACTTTGCCTATGGCACGTCCGTTCTCGCCCAGAAAGGGGCACGGAGCAGCCGCACCCCCACGAAAAGGGAAACCGCCACACAACCAGCAATCGCGGGTGGCGATCGCTAGAAGCGGAAGCGGTCGGTGGCGTCGATCAGGTGATGGCGGGTTCCGGGTTCTGAACCGCCGTGACCCGCGTCCTCGACGACATGGAACTCGGCCTCGGGCCAGGCCTGGTGCAGATCCCAGGCCGCATCGGGCGGCGTCTTCATGTCGTAACGGCCGTTGACGATCACAGCGGGGATGTGCCGAATGCGGTCGACCCCGGCCAGCAGGCCCTCCTTGGGGAGAAAGCCGCCGTTGCTGATGTAGTGGTGGGTGATGCGGGCGAACAGGAGGATGGCGGCGTCGTCGAGCTCCGGCGGATCGACGGGCAGCAGGGTGTTGGCCGAGAACTCCCAGCCCATCCAGGCCCGGGCCGCCGGAAGGTGGAGCGCGGGGTCGGGGTCGGCGATGCGGCGGCCGTAGGCGGCGACCAGGTCGCAGTGCTCGGCGGCCGGGATCGCGTCGCGGAAGGCGGCCCACTCGGCGGGGAAGAGGCGGGCCGCGCCGGTGGGGGTGAACGTCCAGGTCTCGTCGGAGGGGCGGACGAGGTAGACGCCGCGGAGCACGAGTTCGGTGACGCGGCCGGGGTAGGCCTGGGCGTAGGAGAGCGCGAGGGTGCTGCCCCAGCTTCCGCCGAAGACCAGCCAGCGCTCGACGGAGAGGTGCTCGCGCAGCCGTTCCATGTCGGCCACCAGGTGCGCGGTGGTGTTGCGTGCCAGCGACACACCGGGGTCGGCGGCGCTCGGCCGGCTGGCGCCGCAGTTGCGCTGGTCGAACAGCACGATCCGGTACGCGGCCGGGTCGAAGAAGCGGCGGAAGCCGGGCAGGATGCCCCCGCCTGGTCCGCCGTGCAGGAAGAGCGCCGGCTTGCCGTCGGGGTTTCCGCAGGTCTCCCAGTAGATCTCGTTGCCGTCCCCGACGTCGAGCAGACCTGAGTCGTACGGCTCGATCGGCGGATAGAAGTCCTTCAGCTCCATGCGATCAAGTAGACCACCGAAACGGCCCGGGTAGACAACCGGGGCGTGCGTTCCGTATCGTCGGTTCAGCCCCAAGCGGGGCGCACGTTCCGATTTTCTCAGGAGCCCACCATGTCCACCTCCACCTCCATTCACGACGTCATCGAACACCTGCGCCGAGCCCTGCAGAGCATGGACGCCGACGCCTTCACCAGCGTCTTCGCCGACGACGCCGTCTACGAACTGCGCTTCGGCATGCCGGGGCAGCCGCGCCGGTTCGAGGGCGCCGAGGCCATCCGCGAGCACATGAAGCAGGACACCTCGGGCGGCATCGCGCAGTCGCTCAGCTTCGACGACGTCCACGCCACCGTCTACGAGAGCGCCGACCCCGAGGTGGCCGTCGTCGAGTTCGAACCCTCGGGAAGCGTGCGCGCCGGCGGCGCGCCCTTCCGGTTCGCCTCCTCGCTCGGAGTCATCCGGGTACGCGACGGCGCCGTGATCTCCTACCTCGACTACCCCAACGCCCTCGACGCCGCCCAGGCCGTCGGCATGCTGCCCCAACTGGGCGCCATGCTCGCCGCCACAGGACGAGGGGACGCCGCGCAGGTCGTCGCACGAATGATCGACGCCTCAGTGGCCAACGACCACGACGCCCTCGTCGAGTTGTACGCGCAGGACGCCGTCATCGAGATCCCCTTCGCCCCGCCGGGGGTGCCCACCCGCTCGGCCGGCCGCGAGCACCTGCGTGCCCGGCTGGAGGCGACCGCGGGAATGTGGCGGTTCGACCGCGCCGAGGCGATCAACGTCATGGAGACGGCCGACCCGGACGTCGTGGTCGCCGAGTACACCCTGCACGGCTCCGTCACGGCCACCGGCAAGCCGTTCTCCCTCACGTACGTCATGATCATCACCGTGCGGGACGGGCTCATCGTGCACTCGCGCGACTACGGCAACCCCCTGGCCGGCGCCGAACTGCTGCGGGAGGTGCCGGGCCTTGCCCACGGCGAGTGAGGCCCGCGCCGACCCGGCGCTGCGCCGCCTGGGCTGGGTGCTCATCGCCGGGCTGCTGCCGGTCTGGCTGGACACCACCGTCGTCAACGTCGCCCTCGACAACCTGGCCGGCGACCTGAACGCGTCGCCGGCGAGCATCCAGTGGGTCAACACGGCCTACCTGCTGGCGCTGGCCATGATGATTCCCTTCACCGGGTGGGCGCTGGCCAGGTTCGGCGCCAGGTCGTTGTGGCTGGCCTGCCTGGTGGTGTTCCTGGCCGGTTCCGTACTGGCCGGCGCCGCCTGGGACGTCACGGCCCTGATCGCCTTCCGCGTGCTGCAGGGCGTCGGCGGCGGACTGCTGATGCCGGTCCTGCAGACCCTGCTGGTGCGGGTCGCCGGACCCGAGCGGCTCGGCCGCGCGATGGCCACGGTGGGGCTGCCCGCCGTGCTCGTGCCGATCGCCGGGCCCGTGCTCGGCGGTCTCATCGTGGCTCACACGAGCTGGCGGGTGGTCTTCTTCATCAACGTCCCGCTGACCCTCATCGCGCTCGTGCTGGCCTGGCGCGGGTTGCCCGAGCGTTCCGGCGACGACCGTCCCGCGCCGCTGGACGCGCTCGGACTGGCCCTGGTCTCACCCGGGCTGGCCGCCCTGCTGTACGGACTGTCGCAGACCGGAACCCCGGACGGGTTCACCTCCCCCGCCGTGCTCGTGCCCCTGGCCGTGGGCACGGTGCTGGTGGCCGCCTTCGCCGTCCACGCGCTGCGCACCCGCGCGGAGCCGGCGCTGGATCTGCGGCTGTTCCGGGTACGCTCCTTCGCCGCCGCCGGACTGCTGCTGTTCCTGTCCGGGTTGTCGCTGTTCGGCGTGATGATGCTGCTACCCCTCTACTACCAGCAGGTACGCGGGTTCACCGTGGTGCAGACCGGGCTGCTGCTCGTGCCCCAGGGCATCGGGAGCCTCGCGGTACGCCAGGCCGTCGGCAGGCTCACCGACCGGCTCGGCCCGCGGCCGGTGGTGCTGGCGGGCGTGCTGTTCGCCTCGGCGGGCATGCTCGTCTTCGCCCAGGCCGGCCCCGGCACCGCACTGGTGCCACTCGGCATCGCCTCGGCGGTCTTCGGGGCCGGGCTGTCGGCGGTGACGATCGCCGTCATGGCCGGGGCCTACCAGGGGCTGACGCCGGCGCAGGTGCCGCACGCCAGCAGCGCGACCCGGATCGTGCAGCAGGTCGGCGGGGCGTTCGGCACCGCGGTCCTGGCGACTGCCCTGCAGTGGCCCGCCGGGTTCCGCGGCGCGTTCTGGTGGGCGTTCGCCTTCGCGCTGGCGGCCGTCGTTCCGGCGGCACTGCTGCCGGGCGCCACCCGTGAGCGCCCGGCGTAACGCGGTCAGCAGATCGTGCCCGGCCCGGACGCGGTGGCCCGCAGCAGATCGCGTACCAGGTCGAAATCGATCGTCTCGGCCGTGCGGAAGCGCAAACAACCCTTGCCCATGTCCTGTCCGGCCAGCCGCTCACGGAACATCTCACGGATGTCACTGCGCATCAGGTAGAAGGAGATGTACTGCTTCTGGCTCGCGAAGGCGATCTCGGCCGCGCCGTCGCGCTGGTAGGTGGGCATCCCGTACGCCATGACCTCGGTGAACCCCTGGAGCTCGGCGCGGCACATCCGCCGCAGCCTGACCAGGGCCTGCTGACGCCGGGCCGGCACCTCGGCCAGGTAGTCGTCGACGTCGTCCGCCGTGCTGTGCACCATGCGGAGAGGCTACCGGCTCGACGGGATGTCGATCAACCGTTCGAACGCGGCCCGGTCGTCGTCAGGGCCTGCCTGCCTTCGTCCCGCCTCCACCCGCCGTTCGAAGTCTGCCTCGGCACAGCACGTCCGGACCTTTCCGTGGTGGTCCACGGTGCCGCGGGCGGGCGGCCGATCGCGGTCATCGGGGTCACCGTCTCGCGCGGCAGGATCGTGGCGATCGACGTGATCGCCGACGTCTCCTCCGGCTCGACCTGGCTTTTCTCGACGGCCGAGCCCTGATCCTGGGCGGCGCGACCGGCAGGTCGCGCCGCCCAGGCGCCGATCACGACAGGAAGCTGCCGTAAGGGCCGTTGAGCATGTTGTTCTTCTGCGTCTGGCTGAAATGACAGTTCGGGTAGGAGTAGAGCGACGCCGACATGCACGTCCCGTCGGTGGAGGAGGCGTCGGGCAGGCCGAACGCGTGCCCCAGCTCGTGCACCATGCCGCCGTACCACCGGTTCATCGGCCCGTTGACGCCCGCGGCGCCGTCGGCGTCGTGACCGCTGAGGATCACCCACCCGTTGCCGCCGCCACCACCGGCGCCGTCGCCTTCCGCGCTGATCTCGCCGACGTTGATCCAGCGGCTGTCCGGTGCGCCGAGGCCGAACTTACGGCGCAGCTCGGCCTGCATGTTGCACACCGACCACCAGTACTTGTCACCGCAGTTCGGCGTGTTCTCGTACCAGGTTCGCGGCTGATCGCCGTTGACGACCTCGACGACCGGGTTGTTCAGCGTGAAGGTCTTGCCCAGCTCCTGCTTGAAGAAGCGCTGCGCCTCCTGCACGACCTTCGTGATGCCGTCCGGGTAGCGCTGGTCATAGGCCACGTCCGCCGGCTTGAGCCAGTAGACCCGCACGGTACGCGACGGCGGCGGGCCCGACGTCGGCGGCGTGGTCGGGGTCACGGTCGGGGTCGGGGTCGGGGTCGTGCTGCCGGTGCAGGCGACGTCGTTGAGCGTGAAACTCGTCGGCACCGGATTGCTGGAGTTGTTCCATGCGCCGTTGAATCCGAACGAGGCGCTGCCGCCTGTCGGCAGGGAGCCGTTCCAGCTCACGTTGGAAGCGGTCACCGCGCCGCTGTTCTGCGCCACGACGGCGTTCCATGCCTGGCTGACCGTCTGCCCGGCGCCGAAGGTCCAGCGCAGCCTCCAGCTCCCGAGCGGGTCACCGAGGTTCTTGATCGCGACGTTGGCGCTGAAGCCACCGGCCCACTGCGAGCCCACGGCGTAGGTGACCTGACAGCCGGCCGAGGCGGCGTGCGCCGTGATCGTGCTCACCGCCGCGGCGCCGACCAGGCAGGCGGTCAAGGCCACGGCGATGAGGCCTTTGCGTAGTCCTCGTAGGTGCATCCGGCATCCTCCGTCGACCTCGCGAAACGAAAAATGTTAACCTTAACAATGAGTACGGTGCGCACCCGTGGCAGCCATGTCAACAAGCACCGGCGGCAGTCGGCGCGGGCGTGGGAAAACGCTTTTGGGAAGCTGAAAGTTTCACGCTCTGGGCGACGAACGGCGCTGCGACACTCGCCCCGGAAGCTCCTGACCTCCCGGTGTCGCGGGCGTGGCCTGGGGTGGGCCCCGGCAGTAGGGAGATGAAGAATGTGGCATCGTCCCTTGCACAGGTACGCGCATGGGAGGGAGCACACAGTGACGTACCAGCCCGGCAATCCATCTGGTCGTGGCGACGATGCGCTCGACTCGGTCGCCGAGCTGACGAGCGCAGGGGACGTCGGATCGGTGCCGACCGGGCGGCTGATCCCCCGGCTGGGCGCGCAGGACCCGCGGACAGGACGGTGGGTCCACGTTCACCTGCAGGACCCGGCGACGCGCACCCTCCTCAGACCGCCGTGCCTGTACGCCCTGGCAGACGCGATCCTGGCCGGCCGCCGCCCCGAACCCCACGCCCACCACGCCCACCACGTCGCCCAGACCCTGCGCCAGATGGCGGGCGCCCCGTTCGCCGCCGGCCCGATTCCCCGAAGGTAGTTCCCGGGAACTAGGCAGTTCAGTGCCCGCGCGTGATGTGCCGGGCCGTGGCCGGTTTCTACGCTCTGGCGTGTGTTCAGAAGTGTGATCGCGGCCCTCCTCGCGCTGGTGGCCCTGTTCGCCTGGGCGGGACCCGCGGCGGCGCACGGGCGCAGCGGGGAGACCGATGTGCGCTTCGCCCAGACGATCGGCGGTATGGAGATCACCGTCGTGGTCCGGGCGAGCTTACGGGTGCCCGCTCCGCTGCAGGTGGACGTGGTCGCGCACGCGCCCGGCCGGGGCGGCCGGATCGATCTGGCGATCAGGTCCGTCGAGGGCGGTGGCTCCTCCTCCGGCTCGGTACGCGTCGAGGCGGGCAGGCCCGGGATGTACCCGGTGATGCTTGCTGTGGATCGGGTGGGCCCGCACGAGCTGGAGGTCGGCGCGGGCGGGGAGCGCTCGGTGCTGCCGCTCGCCGTGCTGGTGTCGCGCACGCCGCTGTGGGAGGTGGTCGCGTACGCGGCCTTCGCCTGCGCGGCGGTGGCGCTGATCGGCGCCCTGGCCTGCGCGGTCCTGTCCAGGCGGACGGCCGCGGCGGGGTTCGCGGGCGCGGTCGTGGTGGCGATGGTGGTGGCGTTCACGGCGGGAGTGCTCTCCCCGTGGTTCGCGCCGACGGCGCCCGAGGGGGCGCCGCCCGAGCCGCCGCCGGATGCGATGCTCGGACGGCCGAACGCGCAACCGATGATCGAGGTCCTGCCTGACAGGCCCCGGCCGGGGTCGGAGTTCCGGTTGCGGATGGAGTTGTTCGACGGCTCGACGGGCCGCCCGGTGGACGACCTGGTCGAGCATCATGCCGCGCTGTCGCACGTCGTGGTGACCAGCCAGAACGGCTCGTACTTCCGTCACGTGCACCCGATCCGCACGGCGCCCGGCACGTACGAGGTGCGGCTGCTCGCGCAGGAGGAAGGGCGGCACCGGGTGTACGCCGAGTTCGAGCGCGCCGACGCGGGCGGGCAACAGGTCACGGGCGAGTTCACGGTGGGCGGCCGGGCGTCGGACGGCGTCCACGCCATCGCGGCCTCGGGAAGCGTCCCGGTCACCGAGCCGGCGCGGCCGGTGGCCGGGCGACCCGTGCGCGTCACGCTCGACACCGGCGTGAACGGCCTGCAGCCGTGGCTCGGCATGGCCGGTCACCTGATCGTGCGCAGCCAGGACGGCGGCTACCTCGGCCACGTGCACGAAGGTAGCTCGATGGTCACCGGTTCGCAGCGCGTGCCGGACGAGTCGGTCGCCCGCTACGGGCCCAGGCTGGAGTTCACCTTCAGCTTTCCCCGCCCTGGCCGGTACCTGGCCTGGATCCAGTACGCCAAGAACTACGAGATCGTCACGGTGCCCTACACCATCGAGGTAGGGGACGAGCCGTGACGCGGCGCATCATGTTCGTCGCCCTGCCGATCCTGCTGCTCGTGGCCGGGATCGTCTGGATCCTGCGCGGCGGCGACGGGCCGGGCCCCGTGGAGCTGTCAGCCAGGGGCACGCACTACGCGGTCGTCGTCGCTCTCGATCCGGGCACCGGCCCGGTGGAGGCGAGCGTCGAGATCGAGCCGGCCTCCCCCGCGCAGGTGTCGCTGTTCGCGGTGATGCCCCACATGGGCCACACCACCCCGGAGATACCGGCGCGGCGCGATGGCGCGGGGCGTTACGTGGCACGCGGCGAGCTGTTCACGATGGCGGGCGTCTGGGAGATCAGCGTCCGCGTGCAGGGAGCCTCGGGCACCGAGGTCATCAAGGTCAACACATTGGTCGGAGAGTGAGGAGAGGCCTTCATGGCGACACGACCATCAACGAACGCGGACACGGCTCCGCCGGATCGTGAGGTACCCAGAAGGGAGGTGACCGGCGCCTGGTTCCTGATGTTCGGCTACGCCACGCTGCTGGTCGGCATGGTCTGGGACGGCCAGTGGCACGGCGACGTCGGGCCCGACAGCTTCTGGACCGCGCCCCACCTGCTGCTGTACGCGGGCACCGGCATCATCGGACTGACCTGCCTGTCCGTGGTGCTGCTGTCGACCTGGGCGCGCGGGCCGGCGACCGAGACCCCGTCGGTGACGGTGTTCCGTACGTTCCGGGCACCCTGGCCGTTCCTGGTGGGCGGGCTCGGCGCGTCGGGCAACCTGCTGTACGCGGGCTCGGACCTGTGGTGGCACGACCTGTACGGGTTCGACATCGCCGCCGGGACGACGCCCTCGCACTTCGGGCTCGGCCTGTCGATCCAGGTGGAGATCTTCGCCATGGTCATGGCGTTCGCCGTGCTGCGGCGCACCCGCTCCGAGAGGTGGGGCCTGGCGCTGGCGATCGGTCTGGCCACCCTCGGGTCGACGTCGGCGTTCGGCATGCTGTCCGAGCTGATCTTCGACTGGCTGCCCGGCGTGGCGCCACGCGTGCTCGGGCTCGGTGCGACAGGCGCGCTCATGCTGAGCCTCATCGTCGGGCTCACCCGGCGCTGGCATTGGCCGGCCGCGGCCGGGCTGACGTTCGTGCTCGTGCAGGGCGGGCTCGCCTTGTTCACGCCGGCCGCCACCCGCTGGTACGCCGAGACGATCGACCAGCCGGTACGCGACTACGCCTCCGGCCTGCCGCAGGTGCTGGTCGGGTTCCCCGTCACCTTCCCGCTGATCGCGCTGCTGGTCGCAGGGGTGGTGGCCTGGGCCGTACGGCGAGGCGTGAGCCCGCTGTGGATCGCACCGGCGGTCGGCGCGCTGGCCGGCGTCAACGCCGCGCTTTTCTACGGCGTTTTGGGGCTGATGGAGATGAACCTGCCCGCCACGCTGCTGGCGGCGGCCGCCCTCGGGGCGGCCATGGGCTCGCTGGGCTGGCAGTGCGCGGCCATGCTGCGCCGCTTCGGCCTGCGCGCACCCGCGGCGGTGCCCGCATGAGGCGCCTCATCACCGCGGTGCTCGCGGCGGGAGCGGTGGTGCTGGCCGGCGCGGGCCCGGCCATGGCCGCGCCACCCCTCCCCGGTGAGATCGTGCACACCGAGACCGTGCGCATGAGCGACCAGTCCGCGATCACCGTATCGTTCACTGAGTGGCCGATCCACGCGCTGCAGTCGCTCGACTTCGCCTTCGAACCCACCGGCGGCATCGAGGGGCGCACCGGCTTGGTCACGACCGTCTCACCGTCCGGCGACCGGCGGGGGCTCAAGGGCATCGTCCTGCAGCGGCGCGGCGACAGCATCGTGCTGCCGCGGCACCCGAGAGCGCGTCAGGTGTGGGGGCTGGACGTCGTCTCGCTGCCGGAGGAGGGCACATGGCGCTTCGAGTTCGCCGTGGAGGGACCGGGCGGGACCTCGACGGGGGTGCTGCCGATCCAGGCGATCGAGCAGCCGGGGCCGCCACTCGCGCTGAGCTGGACGGTCGCGCTGACGCCCTGGGCGCCGGTGGCGCTGCTGGTGGCCCATGGCTGGTGGCGCAGCCGGCGGCTCCGGCGAAGCACCATGCCCACCTGGAGTGGCTGAGCGATGGCGTGCTGGCCGTCCTTCCGCCGCTGGTCTGCTGGCTGATCGGGCGCGGCGGCGATGGCGTCGTGCTGGCGCTGGCCTGCGCGCAGTCCCTCACGCTGATGTGGTCGCGCCGGTTGCCGCTGACCGCGCTCGGCGTCGTCGTCGCCCTTGAGCTGGCGCTGGCCCTGATGGCGACGCCGGTCCTGGTGGCTCCCCTGGTCGCCGCGTCCCGGCTGGGGGCGTGGGGCCGGGGGGACCGGCGCATGATCGGCGTCGTTTCGGTGCTGGTGCTGCTGCTGGCCGGGCTGCCGCTGACGTTGTCGTCCATCGGCGAACCGATGCGGGTGGTGGCGGTCTACTCGGCGCTCGCGCTGCTGTTCGTCGGATTCTGGGCGGTGGGGCGGGTGGACGGGCGGCAGCGCGACCGCATCCATGAGCTGCAGGAGCGTTCGCGGCGGCTCGAGGCCGAACGCGCGGACCTCGAACGGCGGGCGGCCGAGCGTGAGCGCGCGCTGCTGGCCAGGGAACTGCACGACATTCTCAACCACTCGGTGACCACGATGGTGCTCGACGCCGAGGCGGCGGCCGACACCCGTGACGACATGGAGGAGACACTGCGCCGCGTGGCCCACACCGGCAGGCAGTCGCTGGCCGAACTGCGGCGGCTGCTCGGCGTGCTGCGGGAGGCGCCGCCCGGGCACAACCCGCTGGCGCCGCCGCCGAAACTGCAGCAACTGGACGACCTGGTGGCGGCCACGCCGCCGGGCGGGCCGCAGGTGCGCCTTGAGCGTCAAGGCGCCGTACGGCAGGTGGACGCCAGCATCGAGCAGGCGGCCTACCGCGTCGTGCAGGAGGCGCTGACCAACGTCGCCAAGCACGCCGGGCCCGTCGACGTCCGGGTGCTGCTGGTCTACGAGCCCGGCCGCCTGACCGTCCGCGTCACCAACCCGGTGCGCGGCCAAGCGGGAACGATCGCCAAGGGGGCCGGGGTGGGGCTGATCGGCATGCGGGAACGTGTCGAGCTGCTGGGCGGCTCGGTGACGGTGACCAGCGGCTCGGGCAGGTTCGAGGTCTGCGCCACGCTGCCGCTGCGGAGCATGTCGTGACCGGCATCCGGGTCCTGATCTGCGACGACGAGCAACTTCTCCGGGAGGCGCTGGTGCGCCTGGTGGGAGCGGCCGACGACCTGACCGTGGTGGGCGCGGTCGGCGACGGCGCCGCGGCGGTGGCCGCGGTGGCCGAGCACCGGCCGGACGTGGTGCTGATGGACATCCGGCTGCCCGGGATGGACGGCATCGAGGCGACCCGCCGCATCGTCGAGCGCAACGCCGGAGGGCCGACCCGGGTGCTGATCCTGACGACCTTCGACCTCGACAGCTACGTCTACGCCGGGCTGCAGGCCGGGGCCAGCGGGTTCCTGCTCAAGGACGCGCCCGGGGAGCGCATCCGCGACGGCATCAGGATCGTGGCGGCCGGCCACTCGGTGCTGGCGCCCGAGGCGACCACGCGGATGATCGAGGCGCTGCAGCCCCTGCTGCCCACCGAGGAGGACCGGGCGCTGCAGGCGGCGGCCGACCGGCTCACCGAGCGCGAACGCCAGGTGTGCGAGCTCATCGCCCAGGGCCTGTCGAACGACGAGATCGCGCACCGGCTCTTCATCAGCCGCTACACCGTCAAGGTGCACGTCTCGAGCATCTTGACCAAGCTCGACCTGCCCGACCGCGTCCACGTGCTGATCTCCTGGTCCCGCCTGCGCGGGCCCCGCCTGGGGTGATCCATCCGGGCGGTTCAGGCGCCGGGGTGGTCCTCCATCGCGCCGAGGACGGAGGTGGCCACCTTGCGCACGTGGGCGCTCATGAGCTCGCCGGCGAGCTCCTCGTCGCGGGCGGTGATCGCGGCGAGGATGTCGGTGTGGTCGTGGGCGCAGGACGTGGCCGTGTCGGCGGTGGGGGAATCGCGCAACCGCAGCGTCCAGACCAGGTCGTAGGAGTCGGCCGTGGCGTTGCGCAGGTAGGGGCTGTGCGCCGCCGACGCGACGGCCAGGTGGAACTCCTTGTCCTTGGCGCGGAAGGTTTCGAGGTCGCCGTCCAGGGCGCCCGCCAGGCACTGCTCGGCGGCGCGCGCGATCGCGGCCAGGTCGGCCTCGCCGGCGTTGTGGGCCGCCAGCTTCGCGGTCTGGCCCTCCAGGGCCTCCCGCAGCTCGTAGGCGGCCTGCAGCGCGGCGGCCGAGGGCCTGGCGATCAACCCGCCGCGCCGCCCGTCCGGTTCGATCAGCCCGGCGTGGGTGAGACGCAGCAGCGCCTCACGCACGGGGGTCTTGCTCACCTGCAGCGACTCGGCGAGCCGGGCCTCGCTGACCCGCGATCCCGGCGGCAGCGCACGGGTGATGATCGCGTGGCGGATGGAGTCGTAGACCATCGTCGTCAGGTTGTCGGGCCGCTGGGTCAGCGGCTTCAGGGACTCCATGTCGCCGGTCATGTCCTCCCCAACCGTGGAATCTGGTGTCTCATATATCGTAGGGCTTTTTTCAGCTCAGTGATTCCAGCCGATACGTCTCCGGCCCGAAGTAGACCGCCACCAGCGAGACCGCCGAGAGCAAGATCGCGTACCCGGCCACCGGCCAGATCGACCCCGTGGCCGCCAGCAGGGCGGCGGCGATGAACGGCGACAGCCCACCGGCGAAGATCGAGGAGATCTCCCGGCCGAGCGTGATGCCCGAGTAACGCAGCCGGGCGGGGAACAGCTCGGCGAAGTAGGCGCCGACCACCGAGGTGACCAGGCCCCAGCCCACCGAGATGCCCAGGACGAGCGCCAGCCCGAACAGCAGGGGATTCCCCGTCGTGGCCAGCGCGAAGATCGGGAACGCGGCGACGATGGAGAACCCGGCACCCGCCATGAACACCGGACGCCGGCCGTACCGGTCGGACAGGGTGGCGAACCACGGGACGCAGGCCAGCGCCACGACACAACTCGTCGACAGGCCGATCAGCGCCGCCGTGCTCGACAGGGACGTCGTGGTCTGCGCGTAGTTGAGCAGGTAGACGGAGTAGATGAAGAACACCCCGTTGTCGATCAGCCGCGCGCCCATCACCACCAGCAGCGAGCGCTTGTGGGTGCGAACCACCTCCACGACCGGTACGCGCACCTCGGGAGCGCTCTTGCGCACCTCGTCGAACAGCGGCGACTCCTCCAGCCTGAGCCGGATGTAGATACCGGTCGCGACCAGCAGAATGCTGATCAGGAACGGGACGCGCCAGCCGTACTCCCTGAAGGCGGTCTCGCTGAAGACGGCCGTGCAGACGGTGAACACGGCCGACGACAGCAGCAGGCCGCCGATCACGCCGCAGGCCATCCAGGAGGTGTTGAAGCCGCGCCGTTTCGCGCCGGAGTACTCCAGCGCGAGCACGATAGCGCCGCCGAGTTCGCCGCCCGCGGCGAAACCCTGCACCAGCCGGAGCACCACCAGCATGATCGGCGCGGCGATGCCGATGGCCTCGTAGGAGGGCAGCAGGCCGATCAGGGTGGTGGCCACGCCCATCATCACCAAGGTGATGACCAGGATCGTCTTGCGCCCGACCCTGTCGCCGAAGTGGCTGAAGACCACCCCGCCCACCGGCCGGGCGAAGAAACCGACGCCATAGGTGGCGAAGGCGGCCAGGGTGCCGCCGGCGGAGCTGATGTTCGGGAAGAAGACATGGCCGAACACCAGCGAGGCGGCGGTGCCGTAGGCGAAGAAGTCGTACCACTCCAGTACGGATCCGACGCCGCCCGCGACGACGGCGCGTTTGACGGAAGCGGGCTCGGCGGCCGGTGCGACGGTGTCGCGGGGATCGGCCTGGTCTTGCGTCATCTGACTGGTCCTTATCTTCAGGGGGTGTGCCCGCCTCAGCGCGGAGGCTGGAAGAGCTCGATCGTCACGCCGTCGGCCGTGCGCAGGTAGCCGGTGAGCGCGCCGGCGTTCGCGCCGGAGGGCACGGTGACCGGCCGGGCGCTGCGCGGTGTGGCCCCGAGCGCGACGGCCCTGTCCCATTCGGCCTGCGCGTCCTCGACGACGAGACAGATGTGGACGTTGCCCGGATGCGCGGTCTCCGGGGAGATCGGGCCCTCCGGCCGGTCGAGATACTGCAGGAGTTCGAGGTAGCCGCCCGAAGGCAGGTTCACCTGGCTGCCCAGGATGCGCACGCCGTCGTAGCCGGTCATCTCGGCGATGAACGGGCCCTCGATGGTGTAGCGGCGCACGGATTCGGTCCGCAGCAACGCCTCCCAGAACGCCTCCGCGGCGTCCAGGTCGGCGACGGTGATGCCGATGTGGTGCAGGGTGTGGTCGGTTGCCATGGCTCCTCTTCCTTCAGCCGTTGGGGCCGGCCTTGAAGGCGGCGTAGACGGCCTTGAGCGCGTTCTCGATGGGGATGCGTTCGGTGCTGGACGCGCCGACGAAGCCGTGCGCGCCGGTGCGGGCCGCGACCTCGGCCGCGTCCTGCGGGGTGATGATCGGGCCGCCGTGCGTCAGCACGACGACGTCGTCGCGGGCGGCCCTGGCGGCCTCGAAGATGGCGTTGAACGTCTCCACGGTGGCGTCCAGGCTGTTGGTCCGCGCCAGGCCGATGTCGCCGCCGCCGGTCACTCCGCCGTGCGCGACCACCACGTCCACGCCCGCCTGCACCATCTGGGCGGCTTCGTGCGGGGTGTAGACATAGGCCAGGGTGAGCAGGTCTCGTGCGGCCGCGCGGCGCAGCATCTCCACTTCCTGCGCGAACCCGAAGCCCAGACTCTCCAGGTCGGCACGGTATCCGCCGTCGATCCTGCCCACCGTGGGGAAGTTGATGACGCCGCTGTAGCCGGTCGCGATCATCTGGTCGAGCAGGTCGTCCAGGTCCCTGGTCGGGTCGTGGGTGTAGATGCCGCCGATCACGGGCGTGTCCCGCACGACGGGGAAGATGCGCTCGCGGCCGAGCTCCAGCATCACGTCGTTGGCGTTGGCCACCGGCAGCGCGCCGACGATGCTGGCCAGCCCGTCCTGGCGGAACTTGCCCGAGGAGTACACCACGATCAGGTCGACCCCCGATCGGTCCGCGACGCGCGCCACCAGGCCGCTGCCCGCGCCGGTCGCGACGATCTGGCGGCCGGCCGCGATCTCGCCGCGCAACCTGCGCAGGATCTCCTCGCGCGCGACTCTTCTGTTCATGCTGACGTCCTTTCCAGCAGGGCCTGGCAGGCCGCTTGCGCGAAGGCGGGCTCGTTGATGTGCGCGGGGACCAGACGGACCTCGACCCGGCCGGCCAGGCGCGCCGTGATCTCGTCGGCGAACGCGGCGTCGGCCGCCTGATCGTGGAACGGGCCGTCCGGCCGGTCGAGGTCGGAGAAACCGCCCTGCGGGACCAGCACCACCGCCTGCGAGGCTCCGGCGAGCTTGCCCGCCATCCAGGCGGCGATCTCCCGGTTGTCGTCGGCGGAGCTGCGGACCAGGGTCGAGAAGGGGGTGTGACGGACCTGCGCCCGTCCCCTCAGAGCGTGCGGCACGGTGTCAGGCGGGCCGAAGTTGACGACGTCGACGGCCCCGGGGACGACCACCAGCGGCAGCCCCGCCGCGACCGCCGCCTCCAGCCGGTTCGGCCCCGCGGAACGCAGCCCGCCCACGACCTCGTCGGCGACCTCGGTGGTGGTCAGGTCGAGCACCGCGTCGAAGGCGCCGGCCCCGATGAGCTCCTCCATCGCCCGGCCGCCGGAGCCGCGGGCATGGAAGACCGCCGGCCGGCAGCCGCGCCGGGCCAGCAGCAGGGCGGCATGTTCGGCCGCCGCCGACGTCACGCCGAAGGCGGTGATGGCGACCCGCGGGCCCGTTCCCCGCGCGGGAGGTGGCGGCAGGGCGACGATCGCGGCCATCGCCGCGCCGGCTGCGCGCAGGGTCCGGTCGAGGAGTTCGGTGTCGCCGATCAGGTCCACGACCGGCTGCACGAGCATGACGTCCTTGACGCCGACGACGGGTTCGACGTCGCCGGTCACGCCGGTGGAGATCAGCATCTTCGGCAGGCCGTACGGCAGCTCCTGGAAGGCGCCCGCCGACAGGCTCGCGCCCGTGCCCCCGCCGACCGCGACGAACCCTGCCACGCGCCCTTCGGCGAGCAGGTCGCGCACGCATCCGGCCAGCCCGGCGGTCATCACCGCGAGCGCCGCCGCGCGGTCCGCGCCCGGCGCGAGGCCGCCGCCACGGGCGGCTACCAGGGAACGTTCCACGCCGGGGAAGGTTCTCTCCGGCTCGCGCACCCCGCAGTCGACGACCAGCACGGACGCGCCCCGCCGCAGGAGTTCCTCGCGGAGCACCGCCACGGCCTCGGCCTTGGTGTCCAGCGTCGCGGCGATGACGACGGCGGCCGGGCCACGGTCGGTCAACGCGCGACCTCGGTCCAGGCGCGGGTGTCGATCGACGCCTCGACGGCCTCCTCGACCTGCTTGGCGCGCAGCCCGTCCAGGAAAGAGGTCTGCACGTCGCCCTGGCCGCCGATGGCCCGGACCAGCTCCATGAACTGCAGCACCTTGGTCTCGCCGAACCCGATCTGGTAGCCGGGCACCCGCCAGAACTGCCCGCCGTACGGCTGGGCAGGACCCATCAGGACGGTACGGAAGCCCTGGCGGTCCTTGGCGTCGCGCGAGTCGTAGACGCGCAACTCGTTCATCCGCTCCCAGTCGAAGACGACTGAGCCCTTCGACCCGTGCAGCTCGAAGCCGCAGTGGTTCTTGCGGCCGGGAGAGGACCTGGTGAGCTGGACGTAGCCGTACGCGCCGCCGGTGAACTCGGCCAGGAACGCCGCGTCGTCCTCGACGTCCACCGGCTCGGGAGCGCCCCCGCCCGCAGGAGTGCGTTCGGGCACGTGGATGCGGGACAGGCCGACCACGGAGGCGAACTCGCCCGCCAGGTAGCGCGCGAAGTCGATGACGTGGCTGCCGGTGTCGCCGAGCGAGCCGGATCCGGCGGACTCCTTGCGATACTTCCAGGTCATCGGGCTGGAGGCGTCGGCGCCGAAGTCGGCCAGCCAGAAGCCGCGGAAATCCCGGATCTCGCCGATGGTGCCGTCCTCGATCAGCCGGCGGGCCTGCTGCACGGCGGGGGCGAGCCGCCAGTTCAGCCCCGTCTGGTGCACCACGCCCGCCTTCTCCGCGGCGGCCAGCAGGTGCGCGCACTCGGCGGCCGTGTTGGCCAGCGGCTTCTCGCACGTCACGTGCTTGCCCGCGGCGAGCGCGGCCTCGACGACCTCGAGGTGGAGGTCGTTCGGCAGGACGACGTCGACCACGTCCACGTCGGGGTCTTCGACCACCGCGCGCCAGTCGCCGCTGGAGCGGTTGTAGCCGAAACGGCGCGCGGCCTCGGCGGCCAGGTCGCCGGTGGCGTCGCAGATCACCTCACGGATCGGCTGGAACGGCAGATCGTCCACATAGACCGGCAGCGCGGCCAGGGCGACGCTGTGCGCCCTGGCCATGTAACCACCGCCGATCACGGCGATCTTGAGGTCATCCGGCATGCCAGGGGCTCCTTTGTCGCGTGATATATGACATATGACATCTGGATATATGAGATATGGTTCCATGTAACCACGCAGTTTCGGCGCTGACAAGCAGCCGTAATGGATGACCATTAATGGCCCGCCACAGGAAGGACCCACATGGACATCAGATTGGCCACGGGAGTCTGGGGGGTGGTCGCCACGCCTTTCCACGGCGCCCACCTGGAGGTCGACCACGAGAGCCTGGCCCGGCTGGTACGCCACTACGCGTCGTGCGGGGTGAGCGGGCTGACCGTGCTCGGCGTGTTCGGCGAGGCCGTACGGCTGACCACGGCCGAGCGCCGCCGCGTGCTGCAGACCGTGACGGAGGCGGTCGCGCTGCCCATGGTCGTCGGCACGACCGGCTCGGCCACGGCACCGGTCGCCGAAGAGATCGAGCTGATCCACAACGTGCTGGGCGACCGGCTGGCCGGCGCGATGGTGCAGGTGAACACCGGCGACCCCGTCGTGCTCGCCGCCCACCTCGGAACCCTGCACGCCGGCACCGGCGCCCCGATCGTCGTCCAGGACTACCCCGTGGCCACCGGCGTGCGGATCCCCACCTCCGCGCTGATCTCCGCGCTGGACGGCCTGCCCGGCGTGGCGGCGGTGAAGGCCGAGGCGCCGCCGACCCCGCTCGCGGTGTCGGCGCTGACCTCGGCGCTGGACGTACCGGTGTTCGGCGGACTCGGCGGAATCGGCCTGCTCGACGAACTGGCCGCGGGGGCGGCCG
This sequence comes from Nonomuraea purpurea, assembly GCF_042650645.1. Classification (NCBI taxonomy): domain Bacteria; kingdom Bacillati; phylum Actinomycetota; class Actinomycetes; order Streptosporangiales; family Streptosporangiaceae; genus Nonomuraea; species Nonomuraea purpurea. The sequence continues at coordinate 54,056 of NZ_JBHSBI010000019.1, read as the reverse complement.
GCGCCATGACCGGATTCTCCTTCCCCGAAGGGCTGGTCGCCGCGACCACGGCGTGGCGGACGGGAGGCTACGAGGCCGCCCGCGAAGCGTTCCTCCCCTACCTGCCCCTGGTCAACTTCGAGCAGCAGGCGGGGCCCGCGCTCGCGATCCGCAAGCGCTGCCTCCAGCTTCGCGGCCTGTTCGCCGACGCCTCGGTGCGGCCGCCCGCGCCCGGCATGCCCGCCGCGCTGGAAGGCCAGCTCACCCGCCACCTGGCCGCCCTGGCAGGTGTCTGATGGAGCTGAACATCAAGGGCAAGGTCGCCCTGGTGTGCGCCTCGACGGGAGGGCTTGGCGAGGCCACCGCCCGTGCCCTGGCCGGGGAGGGCGCACGCGTGATCGTCAACGGCCGGCGCGCCGACCTCGCGGCCGCCATCGCCGCCGACCTGCCCGACGCCGTCCCCGCACCGGGCGATCTGCTCGATCCCGCGACGCCGTGCCGCCTCGTCGAGACCGCGGAAGAGGCGTTCGGCCCGGTGGACATCCTGGTGCTCAACGGTCCTGGACCGGCCCCTGGGCGGGCCGACCAGATGGATCCCGCAGGGATCTCGGCCGCCTTCGACCTTCACCTGCGGCCGCAGCAGGAACTGCTCTCGCTGGTGCTGCCGGGCATGCGCGAGCGCGGCTGGGGACGGGTGGCCGCCATCGGCTCCAGCGGCGTCGTCGCGCCGCTTCCCGGCCTGGCCGCCTCGAACGTCGGACGCTGGGCGCTGGCCGCCTACCTCAAGACGCTGGCCGCCGAGGTGGCCGCCGACGGGGTGACGGTGAACATGGTGCTTCCCGGACGAATCGCCACCGACCGCGTCGGCGCTCTCGACCGGGCCCGCGCAGAACGCGAAGGACGCACGGTCGAGCAGGTCAAATCCGCCTCAGAAAACGCCATCCCCGCAGGCAGGTACGGCGCCCCCGACGAGTTCGGCGCCGCCGTCGCCTTCCTGTGCTCCGCCCCGGCCTCCTACATCACCGGCACCGCGCTGCGCTGCGACGGCGGGCTGGTGGGCGTCCTGTGAACGAGCAGGACACGATCGTCGTCACCGAGTCCCTCCACGAGGTGGGCCTCGCGCTGCTGGCCGAGCACGGCGAGGTCGTCCGGCTGACCCCGGCCATGGGCGAGCGGCGGGCGGCGCTCGGCTCGGCCTCGGCCATCATCACCCAGGTCCACCCCATCGACCGGGAGCTGATCGCGGCCGCAGGACGGCTACGGGTGATCGGCAAACACGGGGTCGGGGTGGACAACATCGACATCGCCGCGGCCACCGAACACGGCGTCAGCGTGGTGAACACGCCGGGCGCCAACGCGCGCTCGGTCGCCGAGCACACCCTGGCCATGCTGCTGTCGCTGGCCCGCAGGCTGCCGGTCCTCGACCAAGCCGTCAGAGAGGGCGATTTCGGTATCCGGCGCGACCTGCGCCTGGCCGACCTGCACGGCAGGACCATCGGCGTCCTCGGCGCGGGACACACCGGGCGGATGGTGCTCGAACTGTGCTGCGGGGCGCTCGGAATGCGGGGAATCGCCTACGACGTGACCCCGCCCGACCCCTCGGGGCTGCCCGCCGGGTGCGAGGTGGCCGGGACCCTCGAGGAGACGTTGAGCCGCTCGGACGCGATCTCGATCAACCTGCCGTTGACGCCCTCGACCCGCGGGGCGATCGGCGAGCGCGAGCTGAGCCTGCTGCGTCCCGGCGCCTTCGTGATCAACGTGGGGCGCGGTGGCGTGGTGGACGAGGCCGCGCTGGCAGCGGCCGTACGCACGGGCGTCATCGCCGGCGCGGCCGTCGACGTCTTCGCGGCCGAACCCCCGGACGTCGCCAGTCCCCTGCTCAACACCCCGGGGATCATCCTGTCGCCGCACGCGGCGGGGCTCGGCACGGGCGCCGGCGAGGAGATAGCGCGGCGCCTGGCCGGGGACGTCCTTCGCGTGCTGCGCGGCGAACGGCCGGAACACGCGGTCAACCCCGAGGTGTACCAGGGCGGTTCCGCTTCCCGGTAGACATGCCCCGCTCAGCCGGGACCGGCGGCGATCTCCACGCGGTCGCCGGCGTCGTCGGTAAGGAACGACGCCAGCGACCGCCCCTGCTCGGCTACTTCGGCGCGGTCGGCTCGGGACAGGCGGCGCAGCGGGCTGACGACCACGGCGTCGTCCTCGACGCTCCAGGTCGCGGCGACCCGGCCGTCGACCAGGACGACACGAGCGCCGGTGACCGACAAGCCGCGGTGGGCGTCGTCCACGATCCGGCCGCAGTCGTGGTAACCGAGGAGCGCGTTGTCGAACGCCGGCAGGAACCGCACCGGGGCGGGCGTGTCGGGGTCGGGGCGCGGCGCGCCGGGAAGGTCGAGCAGTTCCCGGCCGCGCTCGTCGCGGAAGGCGACCAGCTCATCGCGTACCGCGGCCACCGCGGCCGGCAGCCCGGCAAGACCGCACCAGGCGCGCAGATCGGCGGTGGCGGCGGGGCCGAACGCGGCAAGGTAGCGCCGTACCAGCGCCTGTCCGACCGGATCGGCGCCGTCCTGGGCCGGCGGGTCGATCTCGCGCCCGACCCAGGAGGAGAGCGGGACGTTGCGCACCCCCGCCTTCATGCGCCACAACCCGCGCGGCGGCAGTTGCACCATCGGGATGAGGGCGGCGACCAGCATCTCGCCCAGCGGCCTCGGTCCCGGCGCCGGCCAGCGCTCAGCCACCGCCCGCGCCAGCTCGGACATCGAACGGGGCTCCCCGTCGGCCAGCACCGCCCGGCCCGCGGCCGCGAGCTCCTCGAGGTCCACCCCGGCAAGCTCACGGCGGTAGACCCCGAGGACCTTCTGACGCAGCATGACGTCGTGGCGGGCCCGCCAGGCCAGAACGTCATCGGCGGTGAGGAGATGGACGGTGCGGCGCATGAGATGGGTCCGCACCACACGCCGCCCCGTCAGCAGGTCCGAGAGCGCCGCCGGGTCGAAGCCGCGCAGCCGCGACCAGAGCCCGACGAACGGCTCCTGCGGTTCCTGCGCCTGCAGACCGCACAGATGCGCGACGGCGTCGATGACCGGGACGTCGGCGCGATCGAGCAGCAACTGCCGGGCGAGCGTCGCGCGGTTGAGCGCCCGGATGCCGAGAACGGTCACTAGGGCACCATCCTTATTGCGGGCCCACGTAGGGTCTCGTGGAAGGGACTCGGCGGGAGCCGGGGTTGTACTCGCGCATTTTCACGGGTGACGTCGTTCCTTTCGATTTCGCCGGAGTGCGGACCACAGTCGCAGGTGAAGCGGTCAAGAAGTGTCCGCTTCTGCGGGCAATATGGGGAGCATGCCGAAGACTTCAGCCCGACTGCTGGCGTTGCTCTCGCTCCTCCAGGCGCGCAGGGACTGGCCGGGGGCGCTGCTGGCCGAACGGCTGAACATCAGCGCGCGCACCGTACGCCGCGACGTCGAACGCCTGCGCGAGCTCGGCTACCCCATCGTGGCCTTCAAAGGCCCCGACGGCGGGTACCGGCTCGACGCCGGCTCCGAACTGCCCCCGTTGCTCTTCGACGACGAACAGGCCGTCGCTCTGGCCATCGCACTCCAGATCGCCACCACCAGCGGCGCGGGCATCGAGGAAGCCGCGGCACGCGCGCTGACCACCGTCCGGCAGGTCATGCCCGCACGGCTGCGCCACCGCATCGACACCCTCCAGGTCACCGCCGTCCAACGGCCCGCGACCCGGCCGGGCCCGAGGGTCGACAGCGGCGTGCTCATGGCGCTCAGCACCGCCGTCCACGCGTGCGAGGTGCTGCGCTTCGACTACGCGGGAGCCGATCAGGACGGCGCCGAGACTCCGCCACGCCGCGTGCAACCCCACCACCTCGTCACCTGGGGCGGGCGCTGGTACCTGCTCGCCTGGGACCTCGACCGCGACGACTGGCGCATCTTCCGCGCCGACCGCATCACCCCGCGCACCCCCACGGGCCCCCGCTTCACCCCGCGCGAACTGCCCGGAGGGGACGTGGCCGCCTTCGTCACCAACCGGTTCCAAGGCTCCGACGGCTCCGGCGACTGGCCCTGCCGCGGCGAGGTCATCCTCGACCTGGCCGCCGCCGTCGTGTCCCACTACACCCTCGACGGGCTCGTCGAAGAACTCGGCCCGAACCGCTGCCGCCTCGTCCTGGGCTCCTGGTCATGGCCGGGCCTGGCCGCCACCATCGGCAGGTTCGACGCCGACATCGAGGTCGTCGGCCCGGCCGAGCTCAAGAACGCCTTCGCACACCTGGCCCGCCGCTACGCCGACGCCGCCGGTTGAGCGAACCGGGCGTCCTCGATCTCCCCGGCCGCCCGGCACTGATCACTCGGGTGTCGTGGCCTCGTCGGCGTGGTGCTTGCGCAGCCGCCAGGCGGCCTGGGCGCCGAGGCTGGTGTCGATGTGCTCGCGCATGACGGCGGCGGCCGACTCGGCGTCGCCCGCGATCACGTACTCCAGCAGCGCCTCGTGCTCGGCGGCCTTGCGGTCGCGGGCCGCCTGGCCGCGTTCGACCTCCAGGGCGAGACGACGGTAGCGGTCGGCCTTGTCCCACAGGCCGTCGAGGGTCTGGATGAGCAGGTCGTTGTGCGAGGCGGCGTAGAGCGCGGCGTGGAACCTGCGGTGGGCGACGAGTTGTTCGACGGCGGGGTTGCCGGGCAGCGGCTTGAGCCCTTCATGGGCGGCGCGCATGGCGGCGATGTCGGCCTTGGCGCGGCGTTCGGCGGCCAGCGCTACCGCGAGGGGGTCGAGGGAGCGGCGCAGTTCCAGCAGGTCGCGGGCCTCCTCGGCGGCCAGCGGCGCCACCCGGGCGTCGCGGTGGGCGTCGAGCTCGACCAGCCCTTCGCTCTTGAGCCGCCGCAGCGCCTCGCGCAGGGGCGTGGTGCTGATGCCGATGTCGCGGGCCAGCTGGGCCTGCGCGATGACGGAACCGGGGAGCAGCGCCCCCGACAGGATCAGCTCCTTGACACGCAGGTAGGCGAAGTCCGCTTTGGTGGTGGAGAGCTCGGCCGCTGGTTCGCTCATCGCTGTCCTGTCTCATCGATCTTCGTTATAACTTACACCGCCCTTCCGGCTGTCAGGCATTCACGAGACCTACAAAGGACCGATGTCACAGGTTATAACGAAGCCGCCGGGAAAGACCGGCAGGACGTCGTTCGTGTCGATCACGCCAGCACAATTGGCATGTGGCTGCCGGTTGGTAGGCTTTGGCGGTGGTCACGAACACCGAGCGACACCTGCGGGCGGACGCCGCGCGCAACGTCGGGCGAATCCTGCGCGCCGCACGTGCCGCCTTCGCCGAGGACGGTCCTGACGTGCTGCTCGAAGAGATCGCCCGCCGCGCGGGGGTGGGCATCAGGACGCTCTACCGCCACTTTCCGCACAAGGGCGACCTGGTCCGGGCCATCCTGGACCAGAGCGTCGCCGAGGACCTCACGCCCGCCGTCGCACGAGCGCTCGACGACGAGAACCCGCTGCGCGGTTTCACCACGTTGATCGAAGCGGCCATGACCGTGGTGGCTCGCGAGCAGAACACCCTGGCCGCCGCGAAGAACGCCGGCTCCCTCACGCCCGACCTGTCGATCGCGTTCTTCGAGGCGCTGACCGAGCTCACCCAGCGGGCCCAGCGGGCCGGTCTCGTCCGCGCCGACCTCGTTCCCGGCGACCTGCCCAGGGTCATGGCCATGCTCACCAGCGTGCTCTGGAGCATGGATCCCGAAAGCGAGGGCTGGCGCCGCTACCTCACGCTCGTCCTCGACGGCCTGTCGCCGACCGCGGCGAGCACGCTTCCGCCGACGGCGCCCATCCTGAAGTCGCAACGACCGGACAACTGGCTCGGCTGACCCGCCTCGCCGGCTCGTTCCGGCAACCGCCACAGGGAGAGCTGTCACTACACAGCGTTGAATATGACTACAGAGAGTCATATTGTGGTGGCGGTCAGCCACCACGCGAAAGGACCTCTCCAATGCGACACGCCCGCGCCGCGACCCTGCTCACGGCAGCCGTCCTGACCATCCCCCTCGGGGCCGCCCCTGCCCACGCCGCCGCCGGCACCACGATCAGGACCCTGTCCTTGAACGAGATCACCACCGAGCCGGTGGGACGCGTCGGCAAGACGGCCACGATCACCGGCACCGTCGCCACCGACCCTTCGGGCACGGTCATCGCCCGCAAGGACATCCCTGGCCACACCCTCTGGAACAGAACCCTCGGCGACACGTGCACACTCATGGTCAGCATCCTCCAGGAAGGCGGCCGGCGCAGAGGCGGCGGCGAGACCACGATCCCCTGCGGGCAGAGGAACGTCCCCTGGACCGTCACCACCACCAGGCTGAACGAGATCACCACACTGCGCTGCGGCGTCCTCACCGACGTCTCCGTCCGAGTCCGGCAGAGCCTCATGCGCGGCGGCACGTTCACCGTGGCCAAGGGGGACGCGAGCCTGATGCCGGCCTGCGGCAGGTGACCCGGGTCCCCGTCCTTCTACCTGCCGATGCCGCGCGTCGGGGTGTCGCAACAACCGGGCGGCCGTCAGGTGTTGGCGTGTGGCGGCGAGGAGGAGGGGGCTCGCCGTGCCTACTCTGACGGCCCCACGTCGGTGGGCAGTAGCTGCTCGGTGAGCAGGCGCCGGACCCGGTCCGGTCGCTTGGCCGCCCAGGGGCGCAGCAGCTCCCATCCGTGGAAATATCCGAAAATGTACGGGCTCATCGGCGACGGCTTGAGCGACCCCAGCACGAGCGCCACCTCGTCCTCGCTGTAAAGGGCCCACCGTTGCAGGTACGCGGACAGTTCGGCGTCCGCACGTCCCTCGGCTGCCAGGAACATCGTGTTCCCCCACACCCCCCACAACACATTCTTGGCGTGATGAATCGCCGCGAAATCGCTCCCGTCAGGCCGGACGCCGACCTCGGGAAGGATGTTCCTGTTCAGCCAGGTCTGCGCCTCGTCACCAGGGAAGACGATCTCCTCGGCCAGCAGTCCGAGCCCCTCGCTGAGCACGAACGACGGCGACAACATGAACCGCACGTCCTGGTCCCGCACATCCGGAAGGTGGATCTCCTTGAGCACGGACTCGGCGATGTGCCCGGGATGGCCCTCGTGGGAGATGAGATAGAGCAGATCAGCCAGGTTGAAGGGGATCGCCTTGTTGATGTGGATCGTGGAGCGCAGCCCGCCCTCGTAGGCGCCCGCGCCGTGGAAGTGCACACCCTCCACCAGCCGGCAACCGACGACCTCGCCTTCCGGCAACGGGACGATGGAGTTCGTCCGCGCCCGCGTCTCGTTCACCGCCTTGGCGACCAGGTCGGGCAGCCGTTCGATCGGCTCCAGCGTGTGCGCCCCCTGCCAGGCCCGGAGCCGCTCTGCCAGTGACCCGGAGCCCTTCGGCAAGGCGCGGTCCAGTTCCGCGTGCGCCTCCTCGAACACCTCCTCCGCCACCCACCGCGGCTTCAGCCCCAGGCACTCCCGTCCGTACTCGGCCAGCGGCAACCGCTCGCCGTCCAGATGGCGGGCCACCGCCCGCATCGCCCGCACCTGCGCGGCCAGATAGGGGGACGCGGCGCTCTCCAGCAACCGCTCGGCCTCGTCCACCAGCTTCCCTGGAACGGCCGGCGGCTCGCTCTCCACCTGCGCAGCCCACTCTTGAGGGCCCTGGTAGATGACCACGGTGCCGCTGAGTGCGCCGCCGCCGATCAGCCGGTTGATCCGCAGTGCCAGCATCGCGTAGGCACGCTGCCAATCGATCATCGATCCTCCTTTGTGTCGAGGCTGACCAAGCTAGCTGTACGGTTTTCCGTACACTGCACGGAAGTCGTCAGCTGGGTAGTCGCCGTACCGTGCTGCGCGAGAACACAGCGGTGGTCTAGTCAGATTGAGTTGCCGGATTCTGCTTCATCGTGGATCTTGATGCTGCAGGGTGTTCGGCGACCGGATCCTCGGGCGCGGCGCTGTCGAGATCGAGCAAAGGGGGCCGGATGGCGCGGGTGGCGACGGTCCGCGCCGCCGTGGCAGTCGCGGCGCTGCTGCTGGCTGTCAGGTCCGCGGCGCCGAACGACCTCCCCGTACCGCACACCGATGTGTGGGCTCCGCTGTCCGCCCTGGCCCCCACCGCGCCGCCGCCCGGTCTCCACCTGGAGTCCGTCTCCAGCTACTCGTTCAGCGGGGGTGACAACATCGCGGTTTACGGCCGTCCCGGTGACGTGCTGCACGGACGGCTGGTGTCGGCCCTCTACCACGCGAGCGCCGAATGGGCGGGCGCGCAGCCGCACGGGGGCCGTCCACTGCGCGGCGGGCCGGCGGAGGCCGAGATCGGCGGGACAGCTCCGCATCGGTGGATCACCTGGCCGGTCCGGCCGTTCGGTGCCACGGAGCCCGTCTTCTACGGGGTGCTCGGCCGCGGTCTGTCGGACGGCGAGCTCATCCGGGCCGCGAACGCGCTCGTCCAGAACGGTCCTCGGCCGACGATCGGCAGCGAGGGAGTGCCACGCGACCTGCGCCCGCTCGCATCCGGCGGGATGGGCCTGTGGGAGATGTCCCCGACGGCAGGAACGACGCTCACGTGGAGCGACCGCCGGTCGGGCGCCAAGCTGGCGCTCACCCTGGTTCGCCACACCCCGCGGACGGAGGCGCTGATGGGTGCCCTCTCCCCCGGCACGCCACGGTTGATGCGGGGCGTGCCGGGCGCGGCCGGACCGCCGCCGTTCGCCGAGTCGTACGACCGGACTCCCACGGCCCGCGTCTGGCGGGAGAAGGACACGCTGGCCGTGCTGCACGCCGAGGGAGTTCCGGAGGAGGACGTCGACGCCCTGGTGAAGAGTCTGCGGGAAGTGAACGCGCGGGGTCTCGCCCGGATCCGCGCCACTGTGACCGCGTACCCGGCGCGCAAGCTGCTCGACCCCGGTCTCCGTCTGGCCGCCTCCGGCCGCACCGCGACGGGCGTCTGGGCGATGGGCGTCAAGGAGCGCGAGGACGACGTCCAGGTGAGCCTACGTTCTGTGGGTGGCGATTACACCTTCAGTGAGGATTTTGACGCCGATCCCGATGATCTGCGGGACGCGATCGCGATCGTGGGCGGCGTCGGATTCAGCCCCAATCGGCACGCCCCAGTCGGCGCCGTCCGGAGCGACGTCGCGAGTCTGAAGATCGAGCGCCAACCCGGGAGGCGGCCGTCCACCGTGGCTCTCGGGCCCCCATCGGTGCCCGGCGGGCGAAGGTGGTTCGCCATCGCCGAGGGAGTCGATCCGTTCTCGGCCGTCTTCATCGCATACGACGCGAAGGGTCACATCCTTGGAAGGATGACCATTTTCTAGCTCGCATCCTGGCCGGGCTCTGTCCAGTCTGTCTGTGACCTGGTCAGATGTGCCAGGGTGTTCGGCGTTGGTTATCGGAAGCGAGGAAAGGGACACCGATGAGTGAGGCAGAGGACGTCGACGTCTTGCAGCGGCTCATGCCGCCACCGGCGGACGGTGGCACCGCCGTCGACTGGGCTCGTATCACCGAGTCGTGGGGGCGGGCGTTCCCGCCCGACTACGTCCGTTTCATGCAGGTGTACGGGGCCGGAGTGGTGCAGGACTACCTGTCGATTGACGAACCGGAGCCCAAGACGTCGCTGTCGGAGGCATGGCGTGACGGGATGGTGATGGAGACGGCGAACGCTGAGGCGGATTGGGAGACCGAGGACAAGTCGCCTGAACTTGAAGGAACCTCTCCCCTGCTGATCACCTGGGGCGTCGACAGCACGGCCGATCTGTTGTGCTGGGACGCCTCGAACAGCGATCCCGCCTCCTGGCCCGTCCTGGTCTACAACCGGGGCGACACGCGGTGGAGTCGCTACGACTGTGGCATGGCGGAGTTCCTCGTCAGGGTGCTCAGGGCTGACTTCCCAGAGCTCCCCCTCGGCGCCGTGTTCATGTGGGGCACGACCGATGCGGTCTTCGAGAAGAAGCGCGGTTCCGCCCCGGGAACGAATTGACCATACTCCGTTTAACGCACTATGGTTCGCTGCATGCTCAAGAGATCATCTCTTGCCGATCCGGACGCTTCGTCCTGGACCGCATCACGTTGATTGCGTGACCGGCTCCCCTTCTCCTCTGAGATCACCAGCCGGTTCGACATCGTGGGCTTCGACCCGCGCGGGGTGGCAGGCAGCCATCCCATCCTGTGCTCGCCAGATCTATGCCGAGCGTTTCCCCGCCCGGGTCCGTGCTCTCTCGCTCGACAGCAATATGGACCACAGCTTGGGCACCAGGGACTTTCTGGACACCCAGGCGTGGACGACCCAGGATTCCTTCAACGAGTTCGTGAAATGGTGCGACAAGACCTCGTCATGCGCCCTGCACGGCAAGAACATCCGCACCTTCTGGGCCAACCTGCTGGCGCGCGCCGATCGCGGCGAACTGCACTATCCGGGCCGGCCGGATGTCCCCCTCACCAAGCTGCTGCTCATCTATGAGGCGACGGGAGCGTTCTTCGGTCCCGACTGGGCCGGCCTGGCCGAATTCCTGGTGGCGGCCGACAGCGGCGACGGCCAGGCGAAATCGCGGCTCACACCTCTGCCCGACCAGGAGGTGGTCAACGACGCCACCCAGGTCTTCTGCCTGGACTATCTGCTGCCGGTTGGCAACTATCGCGAGTACGCCGCCCACCTGGCGAGTTCCCGCCGCATCGCTCCCGACATGCTGGCCGGTCCTGAGGCACTCGCCACGATGGCCGCATGCCTGGGACAGCGGGCCCCGATCCCCAATCCTCAGCACCGCCTGCGCGTGTCCGGCCCGACGATCCTGGTGGCCAACGCCCTGCATGACCCAGCAACCGGCTACAACTGGGCGGTGAGCACGGCTCAGCAGCTCGGCCGCGCAGGAAGGCTGTTCACCTACGAGGGCTGGGGCCACCGCATCTACGACCATGGCGAGTGCGCCGTCAACGGCATCGACCGCTACCTGATCTCCCTCGAACTGCCGGACGAGGGCGCCAGATGCCCGGCCATCCCACCCACCTCATCCAAGGTTTCCACGTATAAGCCACTCCCCGGCCCCATCCCCGGCTTCCCCGGCTGGGTGAAATCGTGACTTCGTAGCGCTCGGGTCACCTCCCCGACTCTGGCGTCGGGCCTCATCAGGAGGGGTGGAGGATGGCGAGGTGGGCCGAGACCGGGCCCAGGGAGAGCAGGCCGCTGCCCGCGCCCGCCATTTCCCCGGCCGCGGGCGTGAGGGCCTCGTGGGCGCGGCGCATCACCTCCCGGTCGCCGATGGCCACGGCGGCCCTTCCCACCAGGCACCACATCGCCTCCATCAGCAGGTCGTGCGGCGGGGCGGGGACCTTGCGCAACGCGGCGGCGGCCTCCGCGCGGTGGCCGCGTGCCGCCAGCAGGAGGGGGCGGACCCACGGCTCGTACGGCCCCCAATCCGTCGGAGTCCGGCGACCATCAGAGCACAGGGGAAGGCCGCGTCGTATCCGCATGCACAGCAGGGCCAGCGGCAGCAGCCCGCGTTCCAAGCCCGGCATGCCGGCGCCGTCGAGGAGGGCGGCGGCTTCGCGGTAGGCGGTTTCGGCCTCCTGCGCCGTCGCCTGGCCGGTCGCGTCCAGGCGCAAAGCCCGGTACCAGCGGGTGAACACCCCCACCAGCGGCCGTTCATGACGCTCCGCCAGCCGTTCCACGGCGGAGGCGTGCCGGTCCGCGCCGGCGAAGTCCCCGACGGCGCAGCGTGCCTGCAGGCGGATGAGGTGGCCGAGGACCTCATAGTTGACCAGGCCGTGCCGGGCCGACAGCGCCACCAACTCGGCCCCGATCTCCTCACGGCGACCGGCCAGGCCCGTACGGTGGAAGCTCTGCATGAACCTGCCGTTGAGCGCGAACGCCAGCAGCGCGGGATCATCCAGTCGCCGGGCAATCTCCTCCGCCTGCCGAGCCGCCTCGACGCCGCGCGCGGCGGGGCTGCCGACGGCCCGTCCAAGGTGCGGCTCCGGGAGGCCGCTCCGTGACTCCAGGGCGATCGTGGTCAGGAGACGGGCTCGGCTCGCCTCGGAAGCGGTGGCCGGGAGGGCGGTCAGGGTGCGTTCGGCTGCCGCGACAACCTGCTCTGCCTGCGCGGGGTCGTCCGAACGAGTCCAGATCGCCGGAACGTCGTAGGACCCGATCACCCGCGCGGTCAGTTCCGCGTCGCCCAGTTCCTCCGCCGCCGCGACCGCCGCCACGCGGTGCCGGCGCGCTGCCGGCAACCCCGCACCGCCGGTCAGGGCCAGGTCGCGCATCAGGCTCACCGTCGACTCCAGCCGCGCCCGGGCGCTGGACGGCACGCTGCGGTCGTAGGCGGCCGTCGCCTGCGCCCACACTGATCCCGTCGTGTCATGACCTGGGTCCAGATGGGGTGCGTGGTGGAGGATGTCGGACTCCAGGCCGCGCAGGCGCGGCCCCGGGTCCACGCCCAGGTGCTCCACCAGCAGGTCACGCGCCCGGCGCAGCACCGCGAGGGCGTCGCCCTGACGGCCGGTTCGGTACAGCGCGAGGGCCAGCAGCCGCCAGGCGTCCTCCCGCCACGGATGCTCGGCCACGTGCGCGTCCAGATCCGGCACCGCTTCTGCCGCCAGCCCGATCGCCAGGCGCGCCTCGGCCTGCTGTTCGACGGCGCGCAACCGCAGTTCGGCCAGCCGGGAGCGCTCCGCCCGCGCCCACGACCGGTGGGCGAAGTCGGCGTAGGCGGGCCCGCGCCACCAGCCCAGAGCCTCCTCCAGCCGCTTGATGGCCCTTTCCGGCGGCTGCGTCGCAGCGGCGGCCACAGCCCGCTCGAAGCGCCAGGCGTCCACCGCGTCGGGTTCGGCGCGCAGGGCATACCCCGGCCCCTCGGTGACCAGCAGCCGCGGCGTGGTCCTGGGCGGCCGGTCGGGCTCCAGCGCGCGGCGCAGCGCCGCGACGAACGTACGCAACGCGCCCACCGCGCCCTCCGGCGGGTCGTCCTCCCACAGATCGGCGACCAGCCGGGAAACGGGCACGACCCGCCGCCGGGCGACGATCAGCCGGGCCAGCACCGCCCGATGCCGCGGCCCCTTGACGTCGATCACGGCCCCGGCCTCGTCCCAGGCCATTGCCGGCCCCAGCACCCCGAACTCGACCGGCACCGCCCAAATCACCTCCCCGACCAGCCACGATAGCGCGCTGATCGGATGCTCATCCGCGCCCGGCAGGCTGGAGCCGACCGGATCGCCCATCGCCAGAGAGGCGGAAATTCATGATCAACGGGTTCGACTATCGGCGCGTCCCCGTCGCCGACGGGGTGTCGCTCAACGTCGCCACCGCGGGCTCGGGGAGCCCGATCGTGCTGCTGCACGGCTTCCCCCAGACCCACCTGATGTGGCGACACGTCGCCGCCGACCTGGCCGCCGACCACACGGTGATCTGCCCCGACCTGCGCGGCTACGGCGCCAGCGACAAGCCCGCCGAGGCCGGCGCCGGCACCTACGCCAAGCGGACCATGGCCGCCGACGTGGTGGCGCTGGCCCGTGAGCTCGGGTTCGAGCGGTTCGCGCTGGCCGGACACGACCGCGGCGCCCTGGTCGCCTTCCGCGCCGGTCTCGACCACCCGGCGGCGATCACCCATCTGGCCTGCATGGACGTGCTGCCGACCCTGGACATGTGGGACGTGCTGCGCGGCGCGGACGCCGCCGTCGGCTTCCATCTCTACCTGATGGCGCAGCCGCCGGGCCTCCCGGAACGCATGATCGCCGCCAGCGCGGACGCCTTCTTCGGTCACTTCCTCGACCTGTGGACCGGCGACCCTCGGGCGATCCCGGACGACGTCCGCGCCGCCTACCTGGACGCCTGCCGCCAGGCGGTCCCCTCGATCGTCGCCGACTACCGCGCTTCTGCGGGCATCGACGCCGAGCACGACCGGGCCGACCGGGAGGCCGGCGAACGACTGCGGATGCCGGTCACCGTGCTGCAGCAGGATTGGGGCGCCGCACTCGGCTACGACGCGACGGCGCTGTGGCGCGCCTGGGCGCCCGATCTGCGGCACGAGGTCGTCACCTGCGGCCACTTCATGGCCGAGGAGGCCCCGGCCGACATCACCAAGGCCCTGCGCGCCCTGCTCACCCGCTGACGCATCGGAATGCCGGGGCACGCGGGCCGGCACAGCGATGAACTCGCCCTCGGCCACCGATGACCTTTAGCATTTCGCACGTGAACCACCTAGACGATCACGACGCGTTCGAGTACCTGGACTTCTCGGCCCTGCCGCAGCGCCAGCAGCGGATCCTGGCCACGATCCGGGACTGGGTGGTCAGATACGGGTATCCCCCGAGCACGCGCGAGATCGGCCACGCGGTCGGGCTGCGGTCGTCCTCGTCGGTGTCGAAACACCTGAAGAGCCTGGAAGAGAAGGGGTTTCTCCGCCGGGGCACGACGATGACGCGGGCGATCGACGTGCGGCTGTTCCTGCGGGGCTCGACGCCGGAGCCGGCCGGCGACCTGGTGAGCGTGCCCGTGGTCGGGGACATCGCCGCGGGCACTCCCATCCTGGCCGAGGAGTACATGGACGACATGCTGACCCTGCCGCGCGACCTCACCGGACGCGGCAACGTCTTCGGCCTCCGTGTGCGGGGCGACTCGATGATCGACGCCGCGATCTGCGACGGCGACCTCGTCGTGGTGCGGCAGCAACCCGAGGCGCATTCGGGCCAGGTCGTCGCCGCGATGATCGACGGTGAGGCCACGGTCAAGGTGTACCGCCGACGCGACGGGCACGTCTTTCTCGAACCCCGCAACCCCGCCTACGACGTCATCGACGGCGACGGCGCCGTGGTGCTGGGCATCGTGGTCTCGGTCCTTCGCAGCGTCTGAGCCGCCACCGTCGTGGGAGCCGCACCTATACGGCGGGGGTGCTGTGCCTGGCCGTTCCGGTGCGGTCGGGCGGGGAGAAGACCACGGCGAAGGCGGTCATTGCGGCGAACAGGGTGAAGGCATAGGGCGGATCGCCGGCCACCCGCTCGATCTCTCCCCTGCCGAGACGGTGGCGACGCGCTCGGAGCCGACGAGATAGAGACAGTTCACACGGCGATGTACCGGTCGCGTGCCTGGCCGTGAAGGCGCCCAGGCGGGAGCTTCCGCCCGTAGGCGAGCAGCAGGAGATCCTGGGCGGCGCCGGTCAGGGGCGTTCCGGCGCCGAAGGACCAGTCGAGGTCGTCGGCGCGCAGTTCGACGCCGTCGAGGTCGGCTCCGAAGAATCTGAGGGTTCGGGGGGTGAGGCGCTCCAGAAGGAGGCGGACGCGCTCCTCGGGGACCCTGCGGCCGACGCCGAGGGCGACGGTGATGTCCAGGCCGTGGATCACGTCGTGGCCCAGGGCGGCCGTGACGCCGCCGACCGGTGGTTTCCAGGGATTGTGCGCGTTGTCCCGGATCGCGCTGACCAGCTCGTTCGTGGTCATGGCGGCCGCGTCCCCACGGGCCCGCCGGTCGGCCATCCGGTGGATGCCGCCGCGCGCCTTGATGAGTTCGAGCGCCATCTTGGGCAGCGGGTAGCGGAATCCCATCGACATGTGCGCGGCGACCTCTCGTACGCGCCATCCCGCGCACAAGGTCGGGCCGTCCCACTGCAGGGGTGAAAGGTCGTCCAGCATCGCCGCCAGTTCCCGGCGTTCGGCTGCGATCGCGGAGGTGATGTCCATGATTGTGCTCTTCTCAGTCAGCAGGAGGAACGGTCGTGGCAGGCGGCGGTCAGGACGGCCCCCAACTGGACGGCGACCAGCCTGCGCAGCTCGATCGGCGGGCCGGGCGAGTCCGCCTCGGCCTGGCCGTACCACGTCTCGAAGCGCTCGGCGAGCAGGTGGCGCTGCTCGCGGATGGCCGGGGTCAGGTTGCCTGCGGCGATCTCCGCGTCGAGCATGCGCAGGAACGTTCCCAGCAGGCGCAACCGCATCAGGTGCAGCATCTGGCGGTTGCCGAACTCCTCGGCGACCGTGGCCGGCCGGCCCAGATCGGGCAGGGCCTCCTCCAGTTCGCCGAGTCTGCGGAAGGTCTCCAGGGTGTTCTCGGTCGAGCGGCGGAACGGTGAGCGCACGCTCAGGTCGGCGGCGACGTCCCGCATGCCCGCCCGCATCGTGTCGATCAGCTCGCGCCGGGCCGCCGCTCCCCCGGCGAGGATCTGCCCGTACGTGCGACCGCTGGGGCTCTGGTCGGCCACGCGTTCGTCGGCCCAGGTGGGCACCTCGGTGACCAGGTGGAGCGCGCCGAAGGCGGCCGCGTAGTCGGCGCTGCTGCCGCCGGCGCCGAAGGCCCTGCCCACCTGCGCTCCTGGCGGGGTCAGGTAGACGGCGGGGACGATCGGTTCGGCGCCGGGCAGCTCAGGCTCGCCGTGGTGCGGCGGGAGCCCTTCGAGGCCGGGCAGTTCGGCCAGCCGTCGGGCCAGCACCGTGTCGTGGCGGTTGAGGTAGAAGAACGCGCCCTGGTACTCGCCGTTGTGCAGGGAGCAGACCAGCGATGGGCGTACGTCCTCCATCAGGCGCATCAGCGCCCGGGTTTCCGGCAGCGGACGGTCGAAGGAGTAGCCCTCGCCGGTCAGCGGGAAGGTCCACTCGACCTGGTCGGCCAGATCGGGGCGGTAGAAGTGGCGGGCGTAGGCGCGGCGGTCGCCCGGTGTGGCGTACCACCCCTCGTTCAGCCTGGCCCCGTCCGGGTCGGCGCACGCCACCACGTGCCAGCGCAGGCCCAGCCCGGCCCGCAATCGCGGGTCCTGGCAGAGCAGCGTGACCAACGTGAGGGCGGTCAGGGCCCCGACCGGCTCGTTCGGGTGCGGCCCTGCGATGACCACCGCGTCCGCCGCGCCGTCGCCGACGGTCGCGGCGTGCAGCGGGTCGCCCAGGCGCGAGGCGCCGATGCGGCGTAGCCGCACCAGGCCGGGATGGGCGGCGGCCAGCTTCTCCAGTTCGGTCTGGAGCGCGGCGACGGACGGGAACGCGGCATGATCGTGGACGCGGTTCATGTACTCGGCAACTCTCATAATGATATTACGGTAATAATAGAGTTATGAGAATGACAAGGGCCGAGGCCAAGGAGCACAACCGGCGGGCCCTGCTCGACGCCGCGCGCCAGATCGTCGCCCGCGACGGCCCCCGCGCCAGGCTGGAGGAGATCGCCGAGCGGGCCGGGCTGACCACCGGCGCGGTGTACTCGCTGTTCGGCAGCAAGAACGGCCTGTTCATCGCCCTGGTCACCGACTACCTCGGCCCGCACTACGACGACCTCGAACGCAGCGTCGCCGCCGGGCCCGACCTGGTCGAGGCGGTGGAGGGCTTGGCCCGCCACTACCGCCGCCTGTGCGACGACCCCGACGCGCTGCGCCACCTGTCGTTCGAGCTCAGCCTGCAGGACCTGGCCCTGCGCGACCCCGAGCTGGCGCCCAAACTCGCCGCCTCCGTCCGGGCGCACGAGGAACGCCTGACCGCGCTGCTGGCCGGCAGAGTCCACGCCGGGAACGCGCTCACGCCGCGGCAGGCGCGACGCCTGGCCACCTCGCTGCGCGCGCTGCTGGTCGGCCTCAGTCAGGGCGTCATCCTCGGCCTCGCCGACTCCGCCCCCGAGGAGTACTTCGCCGCCGTCGCCCGAGCCCTGGTCGCCCCGGACGTGCTCGGACCGCCCTGAGTTCCTAGGCTCTCACCCGGCCGGCCCGGGACTCCAGGTAGCGTTGCTCGGCGATGCCGGCGGTGGCCTTCGCGGCGCGCCGGTAGTGCTCGTACGCCCCGGCCGTGTCGCCGGTCTTCTCCAGCAGATGCGCCCGGACGGACAGCAGCCGGTGATGCCCGGCCAGCCGCTCGTCACCGTCCAACGTGGACAGCAGGGCCAGCCCTGCTTGCGGGCCCTCGGTCTCGGCGAGCGCGATCGCCCGGTTGAGGGTGACCATCGGGTTGGGCGCGATCCGTTCAAGGATGAGGTAAAGTGCGTGCACCTGCCGCCAGTCGGTCTCCTCGGCCGTGGCCGCGTCGGCGTGCGTGGCGGCGATGGCGGCCTGCAACTGGTAGGGGCCCAGCGACGGGCCCGCCAGCGATGCCTTGACCAGCTCGATGCCCTTGTCGATCAGCTCGCGGTCCCACTTCGCGCGGTCCTGCTCATCCAGCGGCACCAGGTCTCCGGTCGCCGTCGTACGCGCCTCCCGGCGGGCGTCGGTCAGCAACATCAGCGCGAGCAGGCCGGCCACCTCGCCGTCCTCGGGCAACTGCGCGTGCACCATTCTGGCCAGCCGGATCGCCTCGTGCGCGAGGTCGGCCCGGTGCAACGCGCTGCCCGACGAGGCGGTGTAGCCCTCGTTGAAGATCAGGTAGAGCACGTGCAGGACGACCCGCAGCCGCTCATCGCGCTCTGCGCCCTCCGGCAGGCTGAACGAGCTGCCGGCGGCCTTGATGCGCTGCTTGGCCCGGCTGATCCTGGCCGCCATCGTGGCCTCGGGCACCAGGAACGCGCGGGCGATCTCGGCGGTGGTCAGGCCGCCGACCGCCCGCAGCGTCAGGGCGGTCTGGGAGGCCGCGGTCAGGATCGGATGGCAGCACAGGAACAGCAGGACGAGCGTGTCGTCGGTGTCCGGTACGTCCTCGGGTGCCACCTCGGCGGCCGTCGCCGACTCCCGCTCGCGGCGCGCGTGGTCGCTGCGCATCTGGTCGATGAGCCGCCGGGAGGCGACCGTCACCAGCCAGCCGCGCGGGTTGTCCGGCACGCCCTCGTCCGGCCACTGCACGGCGGCGGCGAGAACGGCCTCCTGCACGGCGTCCTCACACCCCTCGAACCGGCCGTTCCTGCGTACCAACGTGCCGAGGACCTGCGGCGTGAGCTCACGCAGCAGGTCCTCGATGACCGGCGCCCTCATGCCTCCAATTGTCCGTCAGCGAACATCACCTGCCGCACCTCGACCCCCAGCCCCTCGATCGCGGTGTCCGGGATCTGCGCCGCCAGCTCGATCGCCCGCTCCTTGTTCTCGCAGTCGATCAGGTAGAAGCCGCCCAGATACTCCTTCGACTCCAGGAAGGGGCCGTCGGTCACGACCGGCTGGCCGTTGCGCACGGACACCACGGCCGCCTGCGACGGGTCGACCAGCGCCTGCGTGAGAATCAGCTCGCCGGACTCCTTCAGCGCCTCGAGGAACCTGCCGTGGCCGTCGCCGATCGCGGCCCTCTCCTCGTCGGTCAGCGCGTCCAGCACGGCCGGGTTGATGTGCATGCTGATCAGGAACTTCATCTTGTACTCCTCGTGATTCGCCGGGCCCGACCGGGCCCTTCGACCAGTTGGTCGGAGCCGCCGCCGCCGTCTCGACATCTCCGCACGAGTTTCCCGAAGCGTTATGCCTTGGCCGCCTGCTGGAGCCGCACCATGTTGCCCGAGGGGTCGCGGAATGCGCAGTCGCGCGGCCCCCAGGGCTGGTCGATGGGCTCCTGCAGCACCTCGGCGCCGGATACCCGGACCTGCTCGAAGGTCGCGTCGAGATCGTCGGTGCTGAAGACGATCATCGGCAGGACGCCCTTGGTGAGCAGTTCCTGCAGGGTGTCGCCGTCGGCCTGGGAACGGCCGGCGTGCGGTGCCGAGAGCACGAATTCGGGGTCGGGGTGGGTCGGGCTGCCGAGGGTGACCCAGCGGAATCCGCCGGCGGCGACGTCGTTGCGTACTTCGAGGCCGAGCGCGTCGCAGTAGAAGGGCAGCGATTCGTCCAGGTCGTTGACGGTGATATGGCAGTACTTGAGTGCGATGTCCATGTCGCCAACGTTAGGCCGCGGCGACGCGGCCCGCTTCTTCGATCCTGCTCTGCGGCTTTCTCGTGGGACGGGTGTGCACCTTCGCCATGCACGCGGGCATCGCCGCCACGGCCAGGTGCTCCCGGCTGCGGTACGCGCTCGGCGTCTCCCCCACGATCTCGGTGAATCGCGTGCTGAAGGAGCCGAGCGAGGTACAGCCGACCGCCATGCACGTGTCGGTCACGCTCATGCCCCCGCGCAGCAGCGCCATCGCCCGCTCGATCCGGCGGGTCATGAGATAGCTGTAGGGCGTCTCGCCATAGGCCGCCCGGAACCGTCGCGAGAAGTGCGCCGGCGACATGAGCGCGTGGCGGGCCATCGTCGGCACATCGAGCGGCCGTGCGTACTCCCGGTCGATCAGGTCCCGCGCTCGGCGCAGGTGTGTGAGGTTGGCGAGGTCCTCCGGGGTCATGGGAGGACGCTACCACCCACCGCCCCAAATGGCCATTTACCTGCATGAATGGCGTCAGGATCACCGCTTCGGCGGAATCATCACGCCGCTGACGTCGGAGACCGCGATCGTGCCATCGCCCGGATCGGCGCGGTGCGAACGAGAGTCCCGCACCCGGCAGTGGCTGCCAGAACGGGCAAAAGCAATAAAACAGCCATACGTACACGAATCACCCGAGCATTATCCCGAACCGCCCGCGTGCAGCAGCCCGGCGGGTAGATCGTCGGGTTGGACTATGCTTTCCTCGCATGGCGCAGTTCCAGTCAAGCGACCGTCAATTCGACGTCGGCTTCCGGAGGGCTGCGAGGGCCGGTTGATGGCTCCGCGTGAGATCCCGGCCGAGTCCGGGCTGCTGGCCGCCGAGTTGCGCAAATCACGGGAGCGGGCCCTGCTGACGCAGGAGGAGCTGGCGCAGCGCGCCGGGTTGAGCGTGGGCACCGTACGCGGTCTGGAGACGGGCCGGATCCAGCGGCCCCGCCTCGGATCGGTGCGCATGCTCGCCGACGCGCTCACCCTCACCGAGCCGGACCGTGCCGCGCTGATCGCTCTGGCCCGCGGCGAACCTGTCAGCCGTCCCGACGACGAGCCCGCTGCCGACGACGGCCCCGCCCCTGACACGCGGCCGGCGTACGCGGGAGTACGCCCGGCCCAGCTACCGGCGGCCGTGGCCGGTTTCGCCGGACGCGCCGAGCCGCTCAGGATCCTCGACGACACGGCCGGGCGGCCGTCCGCCACGATGGTGATCGCCGGCACCGCCGGCGTGGGAAAGACCACGCTGGCCGTGCACTGGGCGCAGCGGGTCCGCGACCGTTTTCCCGACGGTCAGCTGTATGTGAACCTGCGCGGCTTCCACCCGACGGGATCGCCGCTGGACCCGGCGGTCGCGGTGCGCGGATTCCTGGACGCCCTTCAGGTGCCGCCGCAGCGGATCCCGGCGACCGAGGACGCGCAGAGCGCGCTGTACCGCAGCCTGCTCGCGGACCGGCGCCTGCTGGTGGTGCTCGACAACGCCCGCGACGCCGAGCAGGTGCGCCCCCTGCTGCCGGGCTCGCCCGGATGCATGGTCGTGGTGACCAGCCGCGACCAGCTCTCCAGCCTGGTCGCCGCCGAAGGCGCCCAGGTGATCAATCTGGACGTGCTGTCCGCCGACGAGGCTCGCGACCTGCTGAGCCGCCGCCTGGGCGACGACCGCGTCACCGCCGAACCGCAGGCCGCGGACGCCCTCGTCGCCGCCTGCGCACGGTTGCCGCTGGCGCTGGCCGTCCTGGCCGCCCGCGCCGCGATACGCCCCGATTTTCCGCTCGCCGCCCTGACCGGCGAGCTGTCACGCAGCCGTGACCGGCTGGCGGCCTTCAGCGACGACAGCGCGCTCACGGACGTACGCGCGGTGTTCTCCTGGTCCTACCGCACGCTCGGCGACGCGGCCGCCCGGCTGTTCCGCCTGCTCGGCGTGCACGCGGGCCCCGACATCGACGTAGAGACCGCGGCACGCCTGGCGACGACGTCACCGGCCCGCGTGCGCCCGCTGCTCGCCGAGCTTGCCCGCGCTCACCTGATCAACGAGCCCACCCTCGGCAGGTACGCCTTCCACGACCTGCTCCGCGCCTACGCGGCCGAACTCGCCGCCGGCACCGACTCCGACGACGAGCGGCGCGAAGCTATACACCGCGTGCTCGACTACTACCTGCGCACCGCGCACAGCGCTGCCCTGCTTCTCCTGCCGGGCCGCAAGCCCCTCGAACTGCCGCCACCGGTCGCCGAGGTCGCCCCGTATGTCCTGGCCGACCACGAGCGTGCCATGTCCTGGCTGGGCGCCGAGCACGCCACCCTCCTCGCCGCCGTCGAGCAGGCGTTCGAGGCGGGATTTGACCGCCACGCCTGGCAGCTCGCCTGGAGCATGCGGACATTCCTCCAATGGCGGGGGCACTGGCACGACCTCACCACCGTGTTCGGCACCGGTCTAAGGGCCGCGACCCGGCTGGGCGACCCGATCGGTCAGGCGTACGCCCACCGGGGCCTGTCCCTCACGCACGTCACCATGCGCCGCTTCGACGAGGCGCGCACCCACCTCCTGAAGGCCCTCGACGGGTTCGCCGCCGACGGCGACCTCGTCGGGCAGGCCGACGTCTCCCGCACGCTCGGCTGGGTGCTGTGGTCGATGGGCCGTCGCGAGGAAGGGCTCGGCCATGCCGAGCGGGCCCAGGAGCTCTACGCGCGAGCCGGAGACCGTGCGGGGCAGGCCGACGGCCTGAACAATCTCGGCTGGCTCCACGTGCAACTCGACGATCACGACCGGGCACTCGTCCTGTGCCGGCGGGCGTTGGTTCTCCAGCAGGAAGTCGGTGACCGCCGCGGCGAGACGGCCACCTGGCACAGCCTCGGTTATGTCCACCACCTGCTCGGCGACTATCGGGAAGCGGTCGCGTGCTACGAGCGCTCGGCTGACCTGGCTCGCTCGTTCGACGACGGTTATCGGGAGGCGGAGGCCCTTGCTCACCTCGGCGACACCTACCAGGCCATAAACGATCGCCGAGCCGCCGGGGAAACCTGGAGGCGGGCTCTTGCCATTCTCACCGAACTCGACCACAGCGAGGCCGCCGACCTCCGTGCCAAGCTCCGCTCCCTGGACGACGGTCAGGCTCAGGGTGAGGGTTCCTCACCCTGAGCGCGCTCTGCTCAGCCGACCGTGACGGTGTGCAGGAGGTTGTTCAATCCGGTGGCCGATTCCCAGGTGCCGGTGTTGGCCAGGCGGATGGCGTACTCGGGGCGGGAGCCGAGCTGCGGGTCGGGAAGGGACAGCAGCAGGGTGTAGGAGCCGGGGGCCATGCCGGCCGGGAGCGTCACGGTTTGCGAGAGCGTGGTGGTGCCGGGAAGCCACTTGCGCGGGTCGCCGGTCAGGGGCAGGCGGTAGGTGGCGGTGCTGCTCCGAAGCACCAGTTCGAGGCCGCGGGGGTTGACGGGCGCCGCCCAGCCGTCGTTGCGCAGGTTGACGGTGATGGGCAGCGGGCCACCGCGTACGGCTGTCGCCGGGTAGGTGCCGTTCTGCAGCGCGAGGCGGTAACCCAGCCGGCGGCCTGCTTCGGCCAGGCAGCCTCCGGTGTTCCAGCTGTTCAGGACGCCGGTGTGGTAGTCGGTGTTGAGGTAGGTCCAGTGGAAGCGCGACAGCTCGTCGAGCGCGGTCGGGCAGTCGGAGCGCGGCGGGTTGGGGTTGCAGGTTTCACCGCCCATGGCCAGGTAGGCGGTCTCGGCCGACAGGTAGGGGTACTCGGCGGCGGGGTCGGTGTAGGTGCCGTAGTCGTCGGGGCTGGCCAGGAAGCAGTCGTTGTGGTGGCCGAGCCTGGCGACCGCGCTGCCGTTGTGGGCCTGGGACGGGGTCAGGGCGGCGGTGCCGTACATGGTGCGCTTGATCGCCGGGGTGCGGAGCTGGACCATGCGGGACGACGGCAGCACGCTGAGGAGCTTGTCGGTGACGGCCTTGCGGTTGGCCCAGTCCGCGGCGCTGACGACGCCCGCGTTGCCGAAGTTCTGGGTGTAGTACCACTCGCCCCAGGCGCCGATGAACCCGGACTGCATCACGTGGATGACGTCGGCGTTGTTTCGCAGGTAGGGGGCGAGCTGGTCGAGGTGGGCCAGCACGCGGTCCTTGGACGCGTCGGCGCCGTCCGTGGAGGCGGTGTAGGCGAAGCGGAGGATCATCTTCAGGCCCGCCGCGCGTACCGTGTCGAACTGTTGCTGGAGCTGGTCGAGCGCGGCCTGCCCGAGCGGCGCGGTCCGGTACTCGGCCAGGTAGAAGACGCACATCACGAGTGAGATGTTCTGGTTGGCGCGGTAGTCGCGCAGGGTGTCGAGATTGAAGTCGTTCTTGTCGCAGTCGCCGGTGTGGTGGTAGAGGCCGCGGTCGGGGTTGGCGAAGGTGTCCGTGGTGGGGGTGTAGGTGACGGACGTGCCGCTGCCGCCGCCGCTGTAGACGTGGGTGTACTTGGGCGAGTTCTCCAGCGGGGCCTCGACCTGGAAGATCAGGTCCGCGTCGTTGGGCGTGGCGCTTTCGCCGATGGCCGAGCGGTCGACCGTCCAGCGGGCGCTGCCGCCGGAGGCGCTGTGGGTGACCGAGCCGAGCGACGTCCAGCTCCAGCCGCCGCCGTTGTGGCGGAAGAGGCCGGCGTTCTCCAGCAGGTAGTCGGCCCCGATGCCGCCCTGGGCAAAGCCGGTGGCGGGGTTGCGGTCGGTGTCGATGTAGACGCGGGTGTAGGCGGGGCTGCCGGTGTAGGAGAACTGGTAGGTCACGGTCGTGGCGGTGTTGGTGGCCGACTGGCCGCTGATGGCGGCCAGCGCGGGGGTGGCGGCCACCAGCACCGAGGCGCACACGAACGCTAAGAGGGTGAGGATACGCATGGGTCAGCCTTTACTGCCGGTGTGGGCGATGCCCTGGACGAACTGTCGTTGCAGGAACACGAAGACGGCGATCACGGGAAGCGAGGCGATCAACGAGCCGGCCATCAGCACCGGGTAGTCGGTCTGGTACTGGCCCTGGAGCGCGGCCAGCCCCGCCGACAGCGTCATCATCTCCGGGTCGGTGTTGACCACCAGCGGCCAGAACAGGTCGTTCCACGACCACAGGAGCGCGAGCACGGCCAGCGCCACCAGCCCTGGCCTGGCCAGCGGCAGCATGATCGACCAGTAGATCCTGACCGGTCCCGCGCCGTCGAGCCTGGCGGCCTCCTCCAGCTCGCGCGGCAGCCCGAGGAAGAACTGCCGCAGCAGGAACACCCCGAACGCGCTGAACAGACCGGGCACGATGATCGCCTGGAGGCTGTTGAGCCAGCCGAGCGAGGACATAATCTGGTACTGCGGGATCACGAAGAGCTGCGGCGGCACCATGAGCACCGACAGGAACACCCCGAACAATACGTTCCTGCCGGGGAAACGCAGCCGGGCGAAGGCGTAGGCGGCCATCGAGCAGAACAGCACCTGCCCGGTGACCCGCCCCGCCGCCATGATGATCGTGTTGACGAACTGGTCGCCGAACGGCAGCAGGTCGAAGACCTTGGCGTAGTTGTCCCAGCGGCCTTCGGGCAGGAACGACGGCGGCACGCGGGTGGCGCTGCTGAGCGTCTTGAGCGAGGTGATGACCTGCCACACGAACGGGGCCACCATCGCCAGCGACGCCGCGGCGAGCACCGCGTGCACGCCGAACGCGCGACGTTCAGACATAGTGCACCCACCTCCGCTGGAGCCTGAACTGCAGGATCGTCAGCGCCGCGATGAGCGCGAGCAGCGCGATCACGATGGCGGCCGCGTAGCCTCGGTCGTTGGTCACGAAGGCCCGCTCGTAGAAGAGCTGCACCACGGTCTGGAGCCGCGCGTAGGCGGGGTTGGCCCGCGCGATCTGGCCCGACCCGGTCATCACGAAGACCAGGTCGAACAGTTGCAGCGAGCCGATCACCGAGACGATCGAGACGAAGAACGCGGTGGGCGACAACATCGGCAGCGTGATCGCGAAGAACTGTTTGACGCGCCCGGCCCCGTCGAGGTCGGCCGCCTCGTACAGCTCCTTCGGGATGGCCTGCATGCCGGCCAGGAAGATGATCAGGTTGTAGCCGATGCTGCTCCAGATGCCGACGACGACCAGCGCGTACATCGCCGTGGCCGGATCGGCGATCCAGTTGGGCCCGTCGATCCCGACCGTCGCGAGCACCTGGTTGACCAGGCCGTAGTCGCCGTTGTAGAGCCAGCGCCAGAGCATGGCGACCGCGACCGGCATGGTGACCACGGGCAGGAAGAACGCCGTGCGGTACATGCTGACGCCCCGCAGCCCCGGCCGGTTGAGCAGCGCCGCGAACACGATCGCCATCGGGATCCCGATCAGGCCGAGCCCGGTGTAGGTCAGCGTGTTGAGCACCGCCCGCCCCACCTCGGGGTCGCCGAGGAGCCGGGCGTAGTTCTCGAGCCCGATCCAGGTGTGCCCGCCGAACGCTCCCCACTCGGTGAAGGAGAAGTAGGCGGTCTGCAGGACGGGCCACAGGTAGAAGATCGCCAGGCCGAGCCCGGTGGGGGCGATGAACGCATACCCCCACAGGGCCTCGGCACGGGGCCGCCGCGCCCTCTTCGCGTGAGCCGCCTGGCCGGTGGTGGTCACGTCACTCCTTGGCCAGCAGGTCGTTCATCCCGGCCGCCAGGTCCGCGGCCGCCTTCTCGACCGGCACCTCTCCGGTCCACGCCTTGGTGAGGTGGGTGAGTTCCGCCTCCTGCCAGGCGGCGGTGTTCTTGGAGACGGGGTAGGGCACCGCGTACCCGACGGAGTCGAGGAAGAGCTGCAGCTTGAGCTTGGGATGGGCGGCGACCCACGCGCTCTGGGTGCCGTTGTAGGCGGGGATCGGGCCCTTCTCGCCCAGGATGTCGGCGGCCGGCTTGGAGCCGAGGAACTTGACGAACTCCAGCGCCTCGGCCGGGTGCTCGGTCTTGGCCGAGACCACGTTGGCGACGCCGTGGATGATCGTGGCCTGCTTCTCGCCCCTGGGCAGCGGGGCGACGTCCACCTTGTCCTTGGTGTAGTCGTTCTTGGTGAACTCGGCCACGTTCCAGGAGCCGCCCCAGTACATCGCCAGCTTGCCGGCCTCGAAGAGCTGGAGCGGGGTGGTGTCGGTCATGGTCTTCAGGTCGGGCGACTGCTTGGCGGTGAGCAGGTCGGTCCAGAACTTCAGGCCCTGGATGGTCTTGGGGTCGTCGTAGCCGGACTTCTTGCCGTCCGGGGAGATCACGTGGCCGCCGGCCTGGTAGATGGTGTTGTACTGGTATTCCTGGAAACTCGTGAGCTGGGCGCCGACCGCGTAGACGCCCTTGCCGGGGTCGGTGAGCTTGGCGGCGGCCTCCTTGAAGTCGTCCCAGGTCCAGTCGTCTGCCGGGTATTTCACCTTGGCGGCGTCGAAGAGCGTCTTGTTGTACCAGACGCCGACCGTGTCCATGTCCTTCGGCAGCCCGTACAGCTTGCCCTCGTAGGTGTAGAGGTCGACCAGCGGCTTGGGGTAGACCGAGGTGTCGACCTGCTCCTCGATCGGCTTGATCACGCCGTTGGAGGCGTAGAGCTGGAAGTTGGGGCCGTTCATCCAGAAGACGTCCGGCGCCGCCCCGCCGCTCACCGCGGCCTTCATCTTCGTCCAGTAGTCGACCCAGGGCGTGAGCTGGACGTCGACGGCGATGTTCGGGTGCGTCTTGGTGAACTCCGCCGCCAGTTCCTGCATCACTCCCTGCTGGGTGACGTCCCAGACTCCGTAGGACAGCGTCACCTTCCCCTGCGAACCGGCCTGTTCACCGCCCCCGCAGGCGGTGGCGAGCAGCGCCGCGCAGAGCAGCACAGCACCGCGTCGTGCCGACTTCCACATCTCCCAGTCCTCTCCTCGAACGTGGGAATATGATGGAGTCCAGTGAAATTTTGTACAAGAGTGGATGTGTTACAGATGGCTCACGAGCGGGGTGCGGCCGTCGAGTACACGGTCCTCCACGTCGTCGAGCGCCAGCCGTACAGCGCCGAGCACCACGCCCTCCTCTCCGAGCGCCGACATGCGCACCTCCGGGGTGCGGATGCACCAGCGGTCGAGCTCGCGCCTGAGCGGCTCGATGAGCACGTCGGCCGAGCGCGAGTAACCGCCGCCGACCACGACCATCTGCGGGTCGAGCGTCAGGACCAGCGCGGACGTGCCCAGCGCCAGATCTCTGACATAGCGGCGCACGGCCGTGGCCGCGGCCCTGTCGCCCGCCCTGGCCGCGGCGAACACGTCGCCCGCCTCGCCGCTGGCGGCGCTCAGATGGGCCTGCGCGCGGATCCAGCCGAGCACCGGCAGCGCGCCGATCTCGCCCGAGGCGTTGGCGAACCCCTTGTGCAGCTTGCCGTCGATGACCAGGCCCGTGCCCGTACGCAGGCCGGCCAGCAGGAACACCATGTCCTTGGCGTATCGGGCCACTCCGCGCCAGCACTCGGCGAGCGCGGCGAGCCTGCCGTCGTTCTCGACCAGCACCGGGCCGGGCGCGAGCCGGCGCACGTGGGCGGCCAGGTCGACGCCGGTCCACTCGGGCAGCGCCTCCGACAGCACCACCTTGCCGACGCCGTCCACCAGGCCCGTGGTGCCGACACCGGAGGCCCACACGTCGCCGCCGGTCAGACCCGCCTTCTCCAGGCACTGGACGGCGGCGCGGTCGACCGCCTCCAGCCGCTCGGCCCGGCCCATCTCGGGCGTGACGGGGACGCGGACGCTGTCCTGCACCTCGCCGTCCAGGTCGGCGACGACCGCGCGGATGTTGTGGCCGCCGATGTCGATGCCGAGCACCCGCCCCGCCTCCGCCCTGAACCGGTACCGCCTGGCAGGACGGCCCACGCCGCCCGCGGTGGCGGCCGTCTCGGCGGCCCAGCCCATCTGCAGCAGTTCGCGGACGACGTCCTCGGTGGAGGCCCGTGACAGCCCGGTGTGCTTGGCGACCTCGGTGAGCGTGAGCGACGGCCCGGCCCGCAACGCCTTGATCACGGCGAGCGAGTTGAGCTGCCGCAGCCGTGACAGATCACCGCCGTTCGGTGCGCCGGCCATCGAACCCCCCTTGCTGTCAACTTTTTCACGACGAATAATGATGGTCTCCATGATATTGAGGTCGGGGAAGGTTCCATGACTGAGGTGACTTTAGCCGTCGTCGGCGGGGGCATGCGAGGGCTCGTCTACGCACGTCGCGCGCACCAAACGGGTGCGGGACGCGTGGTGGCGGTGGCCGATCCCGACCCGCTCCGGCGGGCCGCCTTCATCGAGGAGTTCGGGGTCTCACCGGATCGGGCGCACGCCGACTGGAAGGATCTGGCGGCGAACGGCAGGGTCGCCGACGCGGCCGTCATCGCCACGCAGGATCGGCTGCACACCGACCCCGCCGTGGCGCTGGCGGACCTCGGTTACCACATTCTCCTGGAGAAGCCGATGGCCACGAACGAGCAGGAGGCGGCCACGATCGCCGACGCGGCCAGGCGCAACGGCATCATGCTCGCGGTCTGCCACGTGCTGCGCTACACGCCGTACACACGGGCCGTGCGCGAACTGCTGGACGAGGGGCGGATCGGCCGGCTCATCAGCGTCCAGCACCTGGAGCCCGTGGGCTGGTGGCACCAGGCCCACTCGTTCGTCCGCGGGCACTGGCGGCGGCAGGACACCTCCGCGCCGATGCTGCTGGCGAAGGCGTGCCACGACATCGACTGGCTCGTCCAGCTTTTCGGCCGGCCACCCGCGCGCGTCTCGTCGTTCGGCTCCCTGTCACACTTCCGCCCCGAGGACCGGCCCGCCGGGGCCGCCGACAGATGCCTCGACTGCCCGATCGAGCCGACGTGCCCTTACTCGGCGCCGCGGCTCTACCTGGGCTGCCTCGGCGATCCGTCGAGCGAGTTCTGGCCGCTGTCGGCCGTCACGCCGGGGCGCAGCGAGGCGGAGGTGCTGGACGCCCTGCGCACAGGGCCGTACGGGCGGTGCGTGTACGCGTGCGACAACGACGTCGTCGACCATCAGGAGGTCCTGATGGAGTTCGACGACGGCGCGACGTGCTCGTTCACGATGAGCGCCTTCACCCCGATGGAGCACCGGCGAACGCGCTTGTTCGGGACGCACGGTTACATCGACGGCGACGGCCACACCCTGCGGGTGGTCGACTTCCGCACCGGCGCCGAGGAGAGCATCACCACCGACGGTCCGCAGGGCCCGTCGGCGTCCGACGGGCACGGGGGCGGCGACGAGGGGCTCACCGACGCCTTCCTCACCGCCGTGGCCTCGGGCGACGCCGGCCTGCTCCGGTCGGACGCGGACGAGAGCCTGATGACCCACCGCGTGGTGTGGGCCGCCGAACAGGCCCGCCTCACCGGCAAGGTCGTCCCCCTGTGACCTCGGAATCAGCCGGAGACGTGCGCGGCGTGCCCGATGATCTCGCCTTCGACCGGCTCAGGCCTCGATCCACGCTCGTGGAACAGATACCGCTGGCCCAGTTCCTGGCGATGACCGGCGGGGTGGACGCGGCCGCGCTGCGTGACATCGCCGACGGGGCCAGCGACCCACGCTGAGCAGGGGTCCGGTCGCGGAGGGCGCGTGTCAGCCCGTCGTCCACGGCCGGAGCTTGTCGGGGTTGCGTATCGCCCAGATGTGCTTGATCCGGTCGTCTGCGATCTCGAACGCGTACACCGTCACGGTGACGCCGTCCAGCTGAGCCACCAGGCCCGGCTGACCGTTGACCGTACGCTCCAGGATCGTCAAGCCGGGTACCGCGCCGACCCGTTCCATGAAGAAGCGGGCGACCTGCTCGGCGCCTTCGACCGGATGGAGTAGGGCGCTGGCGCGGCCGCCGCCGTCGCCGATCGCCGAGGCTTCGGGGTCGAGGAGGGTGAGGAGGGCGTCGATGTCCTTGGCCTCCCAGGCCTGTTTGAAGTCCTTGACGAGGTCGGCCTGCCGGGATGCCGGCGTCGCGGGAGCCTGCGCGGCGCGGATGCGGCGGCGGGCCGATGAGGCCAGTTGGCGGCAGGCCGCCGGGGTGCGGCCGACGATGTCGGCCACCTCGGCGAAGGGGTAGCGGAAGACGTCGTGCAGGATGAACGCGACCCGCTCGGCCGGGGTCATCGATTCGAGCACGACGAGGAAGGCCATGTTGACCGACTCGTCGAGAGTGACCCGGTCGGCCGGGTCGGCCGTTTTCCCGCTGATCCACTCCGCGGGTTCTGGCAGCGGCTCCGGGACCCACTCGCCCACATATCTCTCGCGGCGGACCCGGGCCGAGCCGAGCAGGTTGAGACAGACCCGGCTGGCGACCGTCGTCAGCCACGCGCCCGGCGATTCGATGGCCTCCTGCTGCCGCCGGGACATGGCGTACCAGCGGGCGTAGGTCTCCTGCACGGCATCCTCGGCGTCGGCCAGTGAGCCGAGCAGCCGGTACGCCAGATTGATCAACTGGCGTCGCTCGCTCATGATCGCGCTCAGGCCCGGGTCGGGCCGGCCCTGTTCTGGCTGGGATGGGGTGGTCATGGTGGCGTCGATTCCCTTTGGTTGCTTCTGCCCTCACCCGTTCGACAAGACAGTGCGCCGAACTGTGAGGTCGGCGCGTCGCCTCACATTCCGAGGGGGTGTGTTGTCGAACCGGTCAGAAGCCTCTCGAAGGAAGGAAACCGATTCATGGATCCCGTGAACGCCGCGATCGTCTACTACAGTGCCACAGGCACCGTGCACGCCCTGGCGCAGGCCGCCGCCGAGGGTGCGGAGAAGGCCGGCGCACACGTACGACTGCGTAAGGTGGCCGAACTGGCCCCACCGGAGGCGATCAACGCCAACCCGGCCTGGGCCCAGCACCTCCGGGACACCGCCGACGTCGCGCAGGCCGGCATCGACGACCTGGACTGGGCCGACGTGGTCCTGTTCGGCACCCCCACCCGCTTCGGCACTCCGACCAGCCAACTCAAGCAGTTCATCGACACCGTGGGCCCCCTGTGGATGCAGGGCCGACTCGCCGACAAGGTGTACTCGGCTTTCACCGCCTCCAACACCGCCCACGGCGGGCAAGAGTCCACCCTGCTGGGCTTGGGGAATGTGTTCTACCACTGGGGCGGCATCATCGTGCCCCCCGGCTACACCGACCCCATCCAGTTCCAGTCAGGCAACCCCTACGGTACCTCCCACGTGGCCGGCGACGGCCCACCCGGTGAGGTGGCCCTGGAAGCGGCCCGTTACCAGGCCCGCCGCGCCGTCAACACCGCGGCCGCGCTCAAGGCCGGCCGCGCGGCCTGAACCCCCATGGATCAAATCGTACGCCCGCTATATGCGGCTTGAACGGAGGATGTAATGACTTCGCAAGATTCCGATATCAGGGCGATCCTGGACAGCCGGGTCGACGCCTGCCGGGCAAAGGACGTTGATCGGCTTATGTCGCTCTACTCCCCCGACATCGTTTATTTCGATGTCGTGCCCCCTCTCCAGTTCGTGGGGTCCGCTGAAGTCCGCGGCAACTTCATTCGGTGGTTCAGCGAATACGAGGGCCCCATCGGCCTGGAAACGCATGAATTGAACATTGCGATGAGTGGGGATGTCGCGTTCGTCCACATGCTTCACCTGGACAGCGGAACACGCAATAACGGCATCGACGGCGAGGTGTGGATCCGATCCACCGTTTGCTGCCGGCGATCACATGGCACGTGGTTGATCACGCACGAACACATCTCCATGCCGGGCACCTGGCCGCACCCCGAACAAGCGCCCACGGCGAGTTCCTGAGGAAGTGGGGGGCCGGCAGGCACCGGCCGGCCCCCCACTTCACGCCCATTAGGCGTCGGGGAGATGCGTGAGAAGGCGCTGCCGCGCCGCCGCGAGGTGCGCGCGCAAGCGCTCGACGGCGGCGTCGGCGTCCCCTGACCGGATCGCCTCGAGGATCGCGGCGTGCTCCTGCGGAATCGAGGCCCGGGACGTCGCCCTGTGCGCCGAATACCGGCCCATGGTCAGCTCGATCTCACCGATGACCAACTCGTACATGCGGACGAGCCGGCGACTGCCTGTCCCCGCGACCAGCGACCGGTGATAGGCGATGTCGGCCGCCACGATCTGCTCGTAGGCGCCGCGTTCCGTCGCGTGCTCGATGTCGTTCTGGGCTCGATCGGCCTCTGCCGGGACGTTCGCGCCGGTGGCGAGGATCCGCACGGAGGCGCTCTCGACCGCCTCGCGGCTGAAGAAGAGGTCCTCGATGTCGGACGCGTCAAGCCTGGGCACGACCGCCGCCTTGTGCGCGGAGCGCTGGAGCAGCCCGACCACGACCAGGCGTTCGACGCAAGCCTTGGCGGTGGGGCGGGCGACGTCGTATTCGGTGGCCAGACGCGCCTCGGTCACCTTCTCGCCGGGGCGGATCTCCTCGTTGATGATCCGGCGGCGCACGGCCTCGTACAGGGCGTCCGTGAGCGACGCGGGACCCAACGCGAATTCCGGCCGGACCGTCACGTCGTTATGCTCCCATTTCTCACTATTGACCAGATTTGTATGGCAAGTGTACCAGGATGACACGAGCGTCGTTCCACGCTTTCACCTTATTGCGGCGGCATTTGGTGAAGCCTCCAGACATCGGGGAGGTCGTGCGCCCCGAATGCGGTTGTCCGCCATTCCTGGAGCGCACTATCTTGCCGATGTGGATCTCTTCTCACCCTCTTGGGCGGCGTTGCGCACGGCGGTCGCCGAACTCTCCGACGAGGACTTCGCCCAGCCGTCCGGCTGCGCCGGCTGGCTGGTGCGGGACCTGGTGTGTCATCTGGTCATCGACGCTCAGGACGTCCTGATCACCCTCGTGACCCCCGCGGAAACGGAACCGACCCGCGACTCTGTGACCTACTGGGAGGTCACGGAAACGCCGCCGACCGGCGACGACCCGCTCGACGCGCTGATCGTGCGGCTGGCCGCCGCGTACGGGGAGCCCTGGCTGCTCAAGTTCCACCTCGACGACCTCGGCTCCGCCGCCGGCCGCGCCGCCGAACTCGCCGATCCGGAACTCCGGGTCAGCACCCGCGAGGTGGTCCTCACCGCGGGCGACTACCTTTGCGCGTACGTCCTGGAGTGGACGCTGCACCACCTCGACCTGATCACCCACCTCCCGCACCTGGCGGGACCGCCGGCGGAAGGGCTCGCCAGGACCCGCGAGATACTGGAGAAGATCGCCGGAACCGCGTTCCCCGCGTCGTTCTCCGACAAGGACGCGCTGCTGGTCGGCACCGGACGGCGTACCCCGACCGACGCGGAGAAGGCCGAACTGGGCGAACTGGCCGCGAAACTCCCGTTCGTCATCGGCTGAGCGATCCCCCCCAATTCCGAACTGTGTTGACCTTCCCCCAGGGTGAAGCACCAGCATCGTCGGCACCGGCCGCGGTGGCCGGGACGAGGAGGAATGGTGCGGCTGC
Organism: Nonomuraea purpurea; assembly: GCF_042650645.1. Classification (NCBI taxonomy): domain Bacteria; kingdom Bacillati; phylum Actinomycetota; class Actinomycetes; order Streptosporangiales; family Streptosporangiaceae; genus Nonomuraea; species Nonomuraea purpurea. Next base: position 19,905 of record NZ_JBHSBI010000019.1, on the reverse strand, counting down.
TGACGATCGGGGCGTTCGCCCGGGCGGCGAGACTGTCGCCGAAGGCCCTGCGGTTGTATGACCAACTCGGGTTGCTGCGGCCGGCGGCGGTGGACGGCGAGTCCGGATACCGGTTCTACGATCCGGCGCAGCTGGAGCGGGCCCGGTTGATCGCCTGGTTGCGGCGGCTCGGCATGCCGCTGGCGCGTATCCGGCGGGTGTGCGACCTTCCGGCGCCCGCGGCGGCGGAAGAGATCGCCGGCTACTGGCAGCAAGTGCTGGCCGAAACCGCCACCCGCGGGCAGTTGGCCACCTTCCTCGTCGACTATCTGTCGGGAAGGGGAAGCACCGTGGAGGAGACGGCGACCATACTCGGGATCCGTTACGCCGCCCGGTCGGAACAGGGACTGGTGCGCACCAGCAACGAGGACACCGCCTACGCCGGTCCCCGGTTGCTGGCGGTGGCCGACGGGGTCCGCGGCGCGTCCGGGGAGCTCGCGAGCGCGGCGGCCGTCGACGCGCTCAAACCGCTGGAGACTCTGGCCGTCCCGGCCGACGAGATGCTCGGCGTTCTCGCCGACGCGGTCGGCGAGGCCGATCGGGCCATCGGGGAAATCGCCGCGTCGGCGGCGTCGGGTGAGGCGGTCACCACGCTCACGGCGTTGTTGTGGTCGGGTTCCCGGCTGGCGCTGGCGCACATCGGCGACACCCGGGCGTACCTGGTGCGTGACGGCGAACTGCTCAGGATCACCGATGACCACACCTATGTGCAGGTGCTGGTCGACGAGGGCCGGCTGAGCGCGGAGGAGGCGGCCTCGCATCCGCAACGTTCGCTGCTCGCACGAGCGCTGACCGGTACGGGCGGGGCCCAGCCGGAGTTGTCGCTGCACGGGGCGGTGGCCGGTGACCGCTACCTGCTGTGTTCCGATGGGTTGTCCACCGTCGTGCCGGACGGCTCGCTGCGCGAGGTGCTGACCGGGCCGGACGCCCCCCAGCAGGCGCTCGACGAACTGGTCGTACGTGCCTACGCCGCCGGCGCCCCCGACAACATCGCCTGCGTCGTCGCCGACGTGGTGAACCTGGAGACTCCGGCCGCCGGCAGCGGACGATGATCACGCCGGCGACACGATCGCTCGGCGCGTACACGATTGATCGTCGCCCGCTGACCGTCGCGGCCTTCCGGCGGCTGTGGGTGGCGTCGACGGTCTGCGCGGTGGGCGGTTCGTTCAGCGTGGTCGCCGTGCCGGCGCAGCTCTTCACGGTGACCGGATCCTCGGCGGCCGTGGGCGTCGCGGGCGCGGTGTCGTTCGCCGCGCTGGTCGTGGCGGCGCTGTGGGCCGGCGCCCTCGCCGACGTCATGGACCGGCGAAGAGTGTTGCTGGCGGCGCACAGCGGCCTCGCTTTCACGTACGCGGCCCTGTGGATCCAAGCCGTGCTGGACGCGCGCTCCGTTCCCGTCCTGATGGTGTTGGTCGCCTGCCAGGGGCTGACCTTTGCGGCGATCATGACCACGATGGGCGCCGCCGTGCCCCGCCTCGTTCCTGTCGAGCTTCTGCCGGCGGCCAACAGTCTCATGTCTCTGACCCGCTACGCCGGGTCGATCCTGGGGCCGGTGCTGGCCGGTGTCCTGATACCGGTCGCCGGGCTCGGCACGCTCTACCTGTTCGACGCCGTCGCACTGCTGGCGGTCGTGTGGGCGGTCATCAAGCTGCCGCCGCTGCCGCCCCAGCCTGACCAGGCCCGGCGTCCCACGATCGGTCAGGTGGCGGCCAGTTTCCGATACCTGGCGGCCAGCCGGCTGCTGGTGGCGGTGCTCGCGGTGGACCTGGCGGCGATGGTCTTCGGCATGCCGACGGCCCTGTTCCCCGAACTCGCCCAACACGCCTTCGGCGGACCCGAGGGAGGTGGCCCGGAGCTGGGATTGCTGTATGCCGCCTATCCTGCCGGGGTTGTCACGGCCGGTCTGCTGTCGGGCACGTTCACCCGCGCCCGCCGCCATGGCGCGCTCATGGCGGCGGCCGCGGCAGCGTGGGGCATCACGGTCGTGGGCCTCGGATTGGCAGCGGAGTTGTGGATCGCACTGGTGGCGCTCGTCCTCGGCGGCGCGGTCAACTTCGTGCTGAGCACGTTCCGCAACGTCATCACACAGGCACACACCCACGACGCCATGCGCGGCCGGATCCAGGGCTCGCTCACCGTCGTCCTTTTCGGCGGCCCGCACCTCGCGAACCTCCTGCACGGGGCCGCCGCCTCGATCCTCGATCCCCGGACGGTGATCTGGGTCGGCGGGCTGCTCACCACGGTGAGCGTGGCAGCGATCGTCTGGGCGGTGCCGGAGCTGCGGGCCGGCTGCCCGACGGCCACGCGATGATCTGGAGCACTAGTCGAGCCAGATCACGATGCCGGTCAGGCCGGTGAGCACAGCCGCGACACCGGCCCGGACGGCGCGTCCGGCGCGTTCGGCGGTGAAGGTGGCGGGATCATACGCCGAGGACATGCCGAGTCCCTCGCCGCGGAACGACGCACCGGTCCAGTCGGCGGCGGTGACGTTCTGCGTGGGCTCGGCCAGTTCGGCGCCGATCACGAGGAATCGCCGGTCGAGGTGGTTCGGCGTGACCAGGGCCAGTGGGTCGATCAAATCGTCGCCGGCGCTGATGATGAGGTCGGGCGCCAGGTCCATCGCTCTGACGATGCTCGGGATGAACTGGTCCGGCTTCGTGGCCGTGACGGTCTTGAGGCTGACGTCCTCTTCCTCGGCCCACTCTGTCACGGCGCTCACGAGCGTCCTGGTCTGGGGGTCCTGCCCCGCGGTGAGCAGCACCACGCGATAGCCCGCCGACGGACGGACCCCGTCCCACGAGCCGGGGCTCGGCGTGATCGTCGCCTCCGGAGCGGGCGGCGCGGCCGGGTCGGAGAACCCTGGGCCGATGGCGCCGACGGCGGTGGGCTTCGCGTGCGGCCTGGACCAGTCGTCGTCCGAGCCGCATCCACCGACCAGTAGGGCGGTCGCGACTGCCACGGCCAGCGCGCTGGCGGGCAGAGGTCGAAAGCGCATCGAGATCGTCCTCCGGAGTGGCTGGAAGCGGGGGTGGCGGGAAGTGCGCCTACTTCTTACCTCATTGCTCGCGGCCATCGTGACCTGGGCTTTTTCCGCCGGGCTTGGTTCGTCGCCGGTTTGCGCGTGGGCCGCCGTTCGTTCATCTGCGCCGAGCACATTGCGTTCGCAACCCAAAGAGGAGCCACATGTTTCACGCCGCTCGGCGTCGTGCCTGTGCCGTCGCCGCGGTGATCGTGGTCGTTCTGCTCAGTGCCGCACCCGCTCTTGCCCACGGATTCACCTCGACCGTGTACCTCGACCTCACTTCGCCCGGGACCGGGCACGTCCGCTCCGAGCTCGAGCTGGAGTACGACCTGCTCGTCGTCTCGGCCGCCGACTCCGAGAAGGATGATCCGCTCTTCCGGGCGGGCACCGCGGCGCTCGAGGCACGCGACGCGGCTGAGCAGGCCGCCGCGCTCCATGCCCACACCGACTCAGTGGTGGCGTACGTGAGCGAGCGCTTCGGCGTCACGGCCGGGGGCGAGGCGTGCGCCCCGGTCCAGGACGGCGACTTCAGGATCGAGCAACGCGAGGGCGTCCCGTACGCACTGCTGGTCCTGGACTACCGGTGCCCGGAGTCCGCTGAGGCGCACGAGGTGCGCAGCGGGCTGTTCCCGGATTCCGAGGGCTATGTGCGCGACACCAAGACGGTGGTCACCTACGACCTCGACCTGATGTCCGGCAGTGCCGCGCTCGACGCGAAGCATCCGTCGTTCTCCACGCAGCAGTCCTGGGCCGAGCGGTTCTGGGAGTTCTTCCGGCTCGGAGCCGAGCACCTGCTCACCGGGATCGATCACATCCTGTTCCTCCTGGCGCTCATCGCAGGGTCACGCCGCCTGCGCGAGATCGTGTTGGCGGCCACGAGTTTCACGCTGGCTCACTCGGTGACCTTCATCCTTGCCGCCCTCGGCATCGTGCGGGTTCCCACGTCGCTCGTCGAGCCCGTCATCGCCCTCTCGATCGCGGTCGTCGCCGGCTGGCATCTGTGGCGGATCCGGCGACGCCGATCACACGCCACAGATCTCGAGAAGGCCGGTCACCGTCACCTCAGCCTGGACCGGGCGGGCTGGACGCGGCTCGCGGTGGTCTTCTGCTTCGGCCTCGTGCACGGGCTCGGCTTCGCCGCGGCCCTGGGCATCGATCAGGCCTTGTCGTGGACGCTTCTGTGGTCGCTGCTCGTCTTCAACGTGGGCATCGAGGTCGTCCAGTTGGCGATCATCGCGCTCGTCTACCCGCTGCTCGCCCTGCTGCGCCACCGTCGACCGGCCGGGGAGCTGTGGACCACCGCGACGATCGCGGCGGGGGTGGCCGTGATGGGCCTCGTATGGTTCGTCCAGCGGGTTCTCGGACTCTGAACTTCTGGCAGGTGCAACAGCACGCCTGTCCAACATTTACCTTTATGTCACCTATGTCCGAAATCGTGGCGAGGCTCTTCAGTACCCTCACACCTGAACGGACAAACCCATGAAGATCGACAATCGGCCGCAGTGGCCCGGGCGTGTTCTCCGCCTGGCCGCTGCGGGCGTCACCGCGGCGGCCATCGGCGTCACCGCGGTGCTCGGCAGCGGCCTGACGGCCGCGGCCCACGCCGACGATCAGGCGAAGCCCACCGGCATCATCCTCGGCGTCGGCGCCAACGAGTCGCAGCGAGCCGTGTCCTGGTACTCCTCGACCGGCGCCGCGCAGGTGGTCCAGGTCGCGCCGACCACCCGCCTCGTCAAGGGCGAGTTCCCCAAGGACGCCGTCACCATCCCGGCCACGGTCGCCGCGAACAGCGTCAACGGCGGCTACAACGGTCACGCCATCATCGACAGCCTGCGCAAGAACACCGCCTACTCCTACCGCGTCGGGACCCAGGGAACCTGGTCCCCGACGTACTCCTTCAGGACCCAGGACTTCAAGGGCAACTTCGACTTCCTGTTCTTCGGCGACCCGCAGATCGGATCGTCCGGCAATGTGGCGAAGGACGGTGCCGGATGGGAGGACACCCTGAACGTCGCCCTGTCCGCCAACCCGAAGTCCGAACTGCTCGTCTCGGGCGGTGACCAGGTCGAGACCGCCAACACCGAGACCCAGTGGGACGCCTTCCTCGGGCCCGACAAGCTGCGCCAGTACCCGTGGGCCGCCACCATCGGCAACCACGACGTCGGCGGCAAGGCCTACGAGCAGCACTTCTGGACGCCGAACACCGACCGTTCCGCGCCGTTCTACAACGGCAGTGCGACGACCCGCTCGGGCGGTAACTACTGGTACGTCTACAAGGACGTCCTGTTCATCGACATCAACAGCAACGCCTACGCCGGCGGCGCTGACGCCGCGCACGTCGGCTACGTCACCGACGTGGTGAAGAAGCACGGCGCCGAGGCCAAGTACACGGTGCTCGTCTACCACCACGCCATCTACTCGCCGGCCGATCACGCGAACGACGGCGACAACAAGCAGCGCCGTCAGGACTTCCCGACCGCCTTCTCGAAGCTCGGCGTCGACCTGGTCCTGCAGGGTCACGACCACAGCTACTCCCGCAGCTACGTGATCAAGAACGGCCAGAAGGCGAACAAGGGTGAGCAGCCGGGCGCCGCTCAGGTGACGCAGGGCCCGGGCGGCGTCATCTATGTGACGGCGAACTCCGCGTCAGGCTCGAAGTACTACGACCTCACCGCTCCGGACACGACCCAGGACCCGAACTACGGCCCCGACCCGCTGAACCCCAAGAGCCACTGGGCCAACTCGGTCGAGAACCAGGAGCACGTCCGTACCTACGTGAAGGTCCAGGTGCGTGACAACAAGCTCGTCGTCGAGAACATCCGCAGCGGCACCTGCGCCGGCCCCAACGCCGCCGTGGAGCTGGGCAAGGTGCCGTGGTGCGGCCCGAACAGCGGTGCAGACGCCGCCAAGCCGGTCGGCTCCGCCGTCGACAAGGTGGTGATCCGCCCCTACCGTGACAACGGCCACGACAAGCAGACCGGTGGGCAGGCGGCTGCCGCCCCCGCTGAGTCCGGCTGGCTCAAGTAGACGGCCGAGGGTGATGCCGGGACGGTCACGCTCACCTCGCTGAGCTGATCCGGCCCGCTTCCCCTGGTGGGGTGGGTGCCGCCGGGTGCCCACCCCACCGCACGTTCTCCATCCCGCCGCTCTCAGACCGCTCAAGGATCAGCAGATGCACCCGCCCACCCCGCCTACGACCACAGCAGCCCGAACCCTCGCCCAGTCCACTGTCGTGGTGCTGCTCGCCGCGCTCGCCTTCCTCGGGCCGGGGGCCGGACCCGCCGCGGCGGCCGACAGCGACCTCCCCTGGGCGGTCGGCACGGCCTCCAACGACTTCGGGTCCCGCCGGCAGAACTACAGCTACACCCTCAACCCGGGAGGGCGGCTCAAGGACGGTCTCGTGGTCGTCAACCGCGGCACCACGCCGCTCCACCTGGCCGTGTACGCCGCCGACGCGTTCACCTCCGAGGAGGGCAAGCTCGACCTGGTCGCCAAAGACGCGAAGTCGACGGGGCTGGGCGCGTGGGTCCGCACGGACCGGCCCGACGTGACCGCCCGGCCCCGGGAGTCCGTCGAGGTGCCGTTCACGGTCGCTCTTCCGGCCGACGCCGCGCCCGGCGAGTACATGGGCGGCATCGTCACCTCGCTGACGGATGGGGCCGGGACGAACCAGCAGCTCGGCATCCGGATCCGTCTGCGCGTGGGCGGAGAGCTCAAGCCGAGCCTGTCGGTGAAAAACCTTCAGGTGCGTTACACCGGCACGTCCAATCCGTTCGGGAAGGGCGAGGCGACCGTCACCTACACGATCCACAACACCGGCAACACGATTCTCACCGCTCGGCAGGCGGCGTCCGTATCCGGCCCCTTCGGGCGGTTCAGCGTTCGCGCGGGGCAGATCGACGACTCGCCCCAGCTCCTTCCTGGCGACACCTGGAAGGTCTCCGTCCCTGTTCACGGAGTGGTTCCCGCGCTGAGAGTGTCCGGGACCGTCACCCTCGTCCCACTGGTCATCGACGCGTCGAACTCGGTCGCTCCGCTCGCCGCCGTGGAGACCACGACGCACGCCTGGACCATCCCCTGGGCAGTGCTGCTTCTCCTCGCCGTTGTCTGCGGGCTCGTTGTCGCGGGCCTGGCCCTCCGGCGCCGGCGCCGTGCGGCCGACCGCTGACTCACATTTTCTGCGGTTGCGTCGTCGGATTACTGAGACACCATCCAGCCTCAGATTCGGAAGGACAGCCGCGTCATGTCCACGCCCACGACGTTCTTGCGCGTCGCGATCGCCCTGCAAACCTTGGCCGTCTTCAGCGCGCCGATCACCGCAGGACTGTTGTTGTCCTCGCCCGGCGGCCGGGCACTGCACAGCGCTTCGGCGTACGGGGTGTTCACCGTGGCACTGGTGCACCTGGTCGCCGCGATCCTGGTGTGGCGGCCGGGCGGCGGCTCGCCCAGGCCCATCCTGTACGCGGCCGGGTTCCTGGGGCTCACGCTGGCGCAGATAGCGCTGGGCATCGCGCAGGTGATGACCCTGCACCTGCCCTTGGGCGTGCTGATGTTCGGCGTGAGCGTCCTCCACCTCGGCCGGGTCACTTCCTGGCCGCCGCGGCACGGCCGCGACGAGGTCATTCAGGCCCAGGCACGTCGAGGCTGAGCGCTCAGCCGCCGGCGGCGACGAGCTCGTTGGCCTTCTTCTCGGCGTCCTTGAGCGCCTGTTCCGGGGTCTTCTTGCCCTGCATGGCGAGCTGGACCTCGGCGGCCACGGCCTTCATGACGGCGGCGCCCCAGACGGCGTTCTCCGCCTTGCGGGTGGCGATCGCCTCCTCGGTCGCCACCGGGTCGCTCTGCGCCTGCTCGGCGCCCAGCCTGCGGGCCACCGACAGCGGATCGCTGCCCGTCTGACTGGTGAAGAAGGGGTCCTTCAGCGCGTCGGCGGCGCTGGGGAAGATCGCCACCTTCGGATGCTTGACGAATCGGAGCTGGCTTTCCGCGTTGGTCACGAACGTGGCGAACGCGGCCGCGGCCGCGGCGTTCTTGCTGGTGGCGGAGACGGAGATGTACTGGCCCTCCCACACGTCGAAGGCCTTGGCCTCCACCGCCGCCGACACGCCGAGCTTGGGGTAGAGCGTGGGGGCGTTGTCCTTGACGTAGCGCAGGAAGCTGGCGTTGCGGTCGCCGAAGACGAGTTTGCCCGCGGCGAACCGGTTGGACAGCTCGGTGGGTTCCGCCGACAGGGTGTCCTTGGCCAGCGCGCCCGCCTTGTACAACTCCGCCATCCGGGTGACCCACTTCAGCGCGATCGGGTCGGCGGCGAAGGCCAGGGTCTTGCCGTCCGGGCCGAAGAACTTCACCCCGAGCGACTGCCAGTCGGTTTTCAGGCGCTCGGTCGGGTTCGCCACGCTCGCGTGGTACTTGCCCCCCGACACCTTGGCGATCTTGTCGGCGGTGTCGAACAGCTCGAAGACGTCCTTGGGCGGGTTCGCCGGATCGAGTCCCGCGGCCTTCATCAGGTCGGTGTTGACCGCCAGGACGTTGAAGCCGCCGTACCACGGCATGGCGGTGTGGCTCGTCCCGCCGAACGTGGTGCGCGACCACATGCTGGGCACGAACTGCTTGCCGGTGTCCGGCACCTTGGTGTCGAGGTCGAGCAGGTATCCCGCTTTGGCCAGGGCGATGGCGGTCGGCTCGTTGAGGTTGACCACGTCCGGCAGCGTGCAGGCGGCGGCGTTGGCGAGCAGGCGCGGGGTGAACTCGGAATCGCCGGGGTCGTCTACCCACTTGACCGTCACGCCGGGATGTTCGCGCTGGAAATCGGCGATGATCGGGTCGAAGACCTCGGCGAACTCGTTCTTCAGGCTCGTCGTCTGGAACGTGATCTCGCCCTTGACCTCGCCCTTGAGCGGCCCGGGGCCGACGTTCTCCTTGGCCACCCGGCAACTGCCCGCCATGGCGGTCTCGCCTCCCGCGTCGCCTCCTCCTGACAGGCCGCAGGCGGTGGTGGTGAGGCCGAGCGCGACGGCGGTGAGCGCGAGCTTGCCGATCTTCATGGGGGGGTCCTTACGTGAGAGTGAGGGCGAAGGCGTGTGAGACGCGGTGGCCGTCGGGAAGGCGGACGATCACGGCGCCGTCCTCGGCGCTCCAGTCGAGCGGGCCGTCGTGGCCGAGCAGCCCCACCGATCGCGGGATCCGCGAGACGGGCACCCGGACCTCGTCGAGGTCGGTGCGCAGGCCGATCGCGTAGATGGTGTCGCCGCGCCGGGTGAAGACGAAGTCCTCGCTTTCATACGGTTCGCACGGGCGGGTGCCGTAGACGGCCTCGCCGTGCACGTCCAGCCAGGCGCCGATCTCGGCGAGCCGTTCGTACACCCCGACGGGCAGCGCGCCGGTGTGGTCGGGGCCGATGCCGAGCAGGAGATTGCCGCCGCGCGCGACGATCCGGCAGAGCAGGTGGACGACCTCGCCGGCCGGTTTGTAGGTCTCGCCGGGGCCGAAGGTGTACCAGAACGGGCCCAGGGTGATGCAGCTTTCCCAGGGGAAAGGCTGCGGTTCTGCCGGCACGGTCTGCTCGGGGGTGCGGTAGTCCTCCTGCGGGCCGTGCACGTCGCGGTCCACGACGAGGATGCCCGGCTGCAGTTCGCGGGCGCGGGCGGCCAGGCGCGGCAGGTCCAGGTCCTCGCGCGGCGCCCGCACCCAGCCCGCGTCCAGCCAGAGCACGTCCACCGGCCCGTAGCCGGACAGCAGCTCCTCGATCTGGCCGTGGGTGAAGCCGGCGAAGCGCTGCCACCGCTCCGGTTCCTCCCGCGCCCGGTAGTTGGCGTAGCGGTCGGGGGTGTCGCGGCCGGGCACCCAGTAGTCGGGGTGGTGCCAGTCGGCCTTGGAGAAGTAGACGCCGACGCCCATGCCCCGGGCGCGGAAAGCGTCGAACACCTCGCCGGCGACGTCGCGGCCGAGCGGGGTGTTGGTGGACTTGTAGTCCGACAGGGCCGTGTCGTACATCGCGAAGCCGTCGTGGTGCTTGGTGGTGAACACCACGTACCGCATCCCGGCCGCCGCGCAGGCCGCCGCCCATTTCTCCGGATCGAATCCGGGCGCGTCGAACCCCTCGGGGAGCTTCTCGTAGACCTCCCGGTACCCCTCGGGGTCGTCGCTCCACGGGTCGGGGCGGGCCATGAAGTCGTCGCCCTCCTGGCACAGGGTCCAGCTTTCGAAGACGCCGAGCCGGCTGTACGGCCCCCAGTGGATGATCACGCCGAACTTCTGGTCACGCCACCAGTCGAGCTTGGCCAGCACAGTCGGGTCATTAGGCCACACGTACTCGGTCATGCCTTCTCTCTCGGTCGTCGCTCTTCACGGGCCGTCACATCTTCACCGCGCCGGACTCGACGCCTCGGTAGAACCAGCGCTGGGCCAGGAAGAACAGCACCACGACGGGGATGACGGAGATCATCGAGCCGGTCATGACCAGCTTGTCGTCGACACCGAACGAGCTCGTCGACAGCCGCGCCAGCCCCAGAGTGAGCGTGAAGTTCTCCTCGGAACGCAGCACGATGAGCGGCCACAGGAAGTCGTCCCAGGCGGCGATGAAGCTGTTGATCGCGACCACCGTCATCGCCCCCTTGGCCGAGGGCAGGAAGACCCGCCGGAAACGCGTCCACTCGCCTGCCCCCTCCATCAGCGCGGCGTCCTCCACCTCGGACGGGACCGCCAGGAACGCCGCACGCATGATCAGCACGTTGAAGGCGCCCGCGATGCCGGGCAGCCAGGCCCCTGCCAGGGTGTCGACGAGCCCCATGTCCCGGATGCTGAGGAACAGCGAGATCATGATCGACTCGAACGGGAACATCATCGCCACGACCAGCAGCAGGAACACGGCCCTGCGCCCGCTCCAGCCCGGCCGCGACAACATGTAGCCGCCGAACGAGGCGAAGACCAGGTTGCTGCCGATCGCCAGCACCGCGACGACCACGCTGTTGGTCACGTACGACGCGATCGGCACCGATTCGGCGATCTTCACGAAGTTGCCGAACGTGAGGTCCTGCGGCCACCACGAGGCGTTGTCGCCGTAGACGTCCTCGCCCGGCCCCTTGAGCGCGGTCGTCAACTGCCACAGCAGCGGCCCCACGGTGATCGCCAGGACGGCGAGCAGCAGGGCGTACCGTCCGGCGAGCCCGATCGCGGCCCTCATCTGCCCTCACCCCTGGAGATCTTCTGGCCGAGCAACGTGAAGCCCACGGTCAGCAGGAACAGGGCGACGGAGGCGGCCGCGCCGAACCCGGCGTTGCCCGTCACCGGGTCCAGGCCCACGTCACGGATGTAGAACGGCAGCGTGCGCGCCTCGCCGCCGGGCCCGCCCGTCGCCCCGCCGAGCGCGTAGACCTCGGTGAAGACCCGCAACGATCCGATCGCGGTCAGCGTGCCGACGAGCAGCATCGTGGGCCGCACCCCCGGCACGGTCACATGCACGAAACGGCGCAACGCGCTCGCGCCGTCCACCGACGCGGCCTCGTGCAGTTCCCTCGGCACGTTCCCGAGCGCGGCCAGGTAGAGGACCATGTACCAGCCCAGGCCCTTCCACACGGTCATCGCCATCGCCCCGAGCAGCACCAGCGTCGCGTCCGACAGGAACGGGACCGCCTCGCCGACCAGCCCGGTCTCCAGCAACACGCCGTTGATCAGCCCGTCGTCGCGCAGCAGCCACTGCCAGCTGAATCCGACCACGATGATCGAGGCCAGCACCGGCGTGTAGAACGCCGATCGGAAGAAGCCGATGAACGGGATCTTCTTCTCCACCAGGACGGCCAGCAGCAACGGCAACATGACCATCAGCGGCACCACGACCAGCGCGTACAGCACGCTGTGCCAGGTGGCCGACCAGAAGGACGCGTCACCGAGCAGGCGCGTGTAGTTCTCCAGCCCCACGAACGACGCCGCCCCGCCCAGCGGCTTGGCGTTCGTGAACGACAGCAGCACCGTGTTGAGGAAGGGGAACACGCCGAACACCACCGCCGCCGCGATCGCGGGAGCGCACCACAACCAGGGCATCCACCAGGGACGATGTAACGCGGCACCGGACTTCGTGGTGAGGCGTGGCGTGGGCCGGCGCCGGGTGCGCGGGGAGGCGGAGGCGAGCGTGGTCATGATCTCTTTCCCGGTCGAAGGTCAGCGGCGTGGCCCGAACAACGCGTCCCGCGCCCCTTCCAGCGCCATCAGCACGGCTCCGCGCACCACCGAGTTGCCCTCCACCGTGGAGGTCACCAGCCGCACGCGCACCGGGGCCAGATCGGCGACCTCGGCCTCGATGCGCGCGATCAGCGGGCCGCACGCGCGGCCCACTTCTCCGGTGAGCACGACGAGGCCGGGATCCACGACGGTGCACAGGGCCGCGATGCCCACCGCGATCCGCCCCGTCACCTCGGTCAGGAAGTCCGTCCCGCCGTCGAGCAGCACGTCGGAGACCGTCCGTCCGCGTACGCCGTGCTCGCCGGCCAGGGCGAGAACGGCCCGCGAGCCCGCCAGCCCCTGGAAGCCGCCCGTGTAGAGGCCGTCGCGCCGGTGCATGCGTTGCAGCGTGGCGCCGTGCAGCGGCAGGTATCCGACCTCGCCCGCGCCGCCGCCGCTGCCGCGCCGCAGCCGCCCGCCGAGCACGAGCCCCATTCCGACCCCGCTGCCCAGCGTGAGCAGCGCGAAGTCCTCACGGTCCCGTGCCGCGCCGACCAGGTGCTCGGCCAGCGCGCTGAGGTTGACCTCGTTCTCGAACACCACCTGCTGCCCCAGCGCCTCGCGCAGTCGCGACAGCGGGCCGTGGTGCCAGCTCGGCAGGTCGGAGGAGAAGGCCATGTCGCCGGTGGCGGGATCGACGATGCCGGGGGTGCCGACGACGACGCTGAGCAGGTCGTCCACCCCCAGCCCCGCCTTGCTCGCGGCCTCGGCCACGGCGTCCCGGACCAGCAGGATCGAGTTGTCCTTCGGGCGGGTGACGATCACCGCGGCGCCGACGGTGCGGCCGGTGATGTCGGCGACGACGGCATGCACCTCCGACGCCCGCAGTTCGACCCCAGCCACGTGGGCCCGCTCGGCGATGACGCCGTAGGTCCTGGCGTTGGGGCCGCTGCGCCCCTCGCCCGCCTCCCCCGCCTCGGCGATCAGGCCCGCCTCCAGGAGCCGCTCCAGCAACTCGGCCACGGTGGGCTTGGCCAGCCCGGTGTGCTCGACCAACTGCGTCCGGCTCATGGGGCCCAGCTCGATCATCAGATCCAGGGCCAGACGGTCGTTGATCGCACGGATCAACCCCGTGGACGCCTTCCGGCTGCTCATGTCACTCCGATCAGACAGGAAGGTTCCCTGTCAGTTGTCGGCTGACACTAAGGAGATCAGCGGGGCGTGTCAAGAGCTCTAGCGCATCACCCGTTCGTAGGCGGCGATCAGGTCGTCCATGGGCAGCACCGGGCCCTGCGGGTCCTTGGCCAGGTCGTCCCACCGGCGGAGCGAGATCGCGTCGCCGGACCACGGGTGGGATTCGAACGTCGCGACCTCCTCCCGCGACATCGGCCCGCCCTGGACGCGCAGCGAGCGCACCGACACCGGGCTCAGCGTGTCGTGGTAGGCCGGGTCCACCGCCACCAGGTATCGCTTGGCGGCCACGTGCTGCTCGATCGCCCAGGCGGAGCGGGCGGTCAGGTGGTCGCGCGCGTACGCGGCGCCCGCGAGTTCGTGCGGCATCCCCCGGTGCCGCTCGGCGACGGGGCGGGCGCGGCCCACGTCGTGGAAGGCGGCGGCCAGGACGATTTCGTCGTCGGCTCCGGCGGCCACGGCCTGGGCGGCGGTCTGGAGGGCGTGGGTGCGCTGGTCGACGACCTCGCCCCCGTACGGGAGGCCCGCCAGGCCCTCGAAGAGGTCGACGAGCTCATCGCGAGAAAGCATGATCTGTCCTCCTTCATGAGTGTTTGTCGTAATCCGCGCAATGATGAGCCGGGCCTGATGACGTCCGGATGGCCGGACGGTGTCCACACACCCCCGGCGCGGCGACGGGCGGGTGGGTTCGCTCCGAGTTAACCCCTCGGTTCATGCATCGTCAGGCGCGTCTGACCCGGGCATCATCGGCGGCGACCAGCGTGACGAGCCGGAACTGGTTCACCAACACGCTCGGAGACCTCACTGTGAAACGTTCCCTGACCGCCCTGGCCGTGCTCGCCGTCCTCGCGGCCGGCTGCTCCTCCGCAAGCGGCAGCACCGACGGCGACGTGCTCCGCTTCGCCGCCGTACCGGCCGAGCAGAACATCGACCCCACGGCCGAATACAAGGACATCATCGCGCTCATCGAGAAGAACACCGGCAAGAAGGTGGAGTTCGTCCGCTCGACCGACTACAACGCGGTCATCGAGGGCATGGTGTCAGGGGCCGAGGTCGCTGCCCGGCACGGGCCGGAGCACGGCACCTCGGTCTCGCCCGCGACCGGCGCCGTCGTGGCGGCCTGGGACGTCGGCTTCGAGGTGGAGCCGGGCGAGGCGCTGGGCGTCGTCGGCGAATCGGGCTCGGGCAAGTCCACGGTCATGCGCTGCGTGGCCGGTGACGAGCGGCCCACCCTGGGCAGCGCGTACCTGCGCGGCTATGACGACGGCCGGACCGACGTGCTGGCGCTCGGCGACGGCGAACGGCGGCGGCTGCGCATCGACCGCGTCTCCGTCGTCTACCAGGACCCGGCCGCCGGGCTCGACCTGGACACGAGCGCGGGCGGCAACATCGCCGAGCGGCTCACCGCCGCGGGTGCGAGCCCACTCGTCGTCCTTTGAGGGGTCAGCTGTTCGGTGCCCGTGTTCCGTTGAGGGCCTTGCGAAGCAGGGTGGCCAGTTTTGTGAACTGTTGACGGTATCACCGGAGTCGGTCCTGACCCGGGCACCGATCGACTTCCGGTTCACCTCGGGTGAGCAGTACACGTAGAACGTGACGTGCCGGGTCCCGCCGTCTTCGATCGTGGCTTCGGCGCCCTCGCTGGACTGCAGTGAACTCATTCGCGGTATCGCAGCGCGGGCGCGAACGCGATCATGGGACAGGCGCCACCTCCTAGAGGCTCATATGCGTGGGGTACCCCCGGAGATTGCCGGTCTAGCCGATGTCCTGGGCGATGAACTCGGCGTAACCGTCCGCGTCCCAATTGAAATCGGACTTGGGTTTGTGGTCATGGATCTCCATCTCAAACAGCCAGCCCTCGCCGTAGGGGTCCCTGATGAGTAGCTCCGGAGTGTTGGCGAGCTCGGTGTTGACGGCGACGATTTTCGCGTCGACTGGCGCGCAGAAATCGCTCCCCTCCTCGTAAGGATCAGCATTCCCCTCCTCCCAGTCCTCGTAAGAATCAGCATCCCCCTCCTGACTCCAACTGACCCGGCCGAAGTAGTCACCCAGCTCGACGTAGCTACCTACCTCAGGCAGCTGCACCTGCAGCCCCCTGTCGGGGATCTGGCCTGTGAAGAAGGTGGTGAAGCCGACTTTCACCCGGTCGCCAGGCGCGTCCAGCTTCCTGTTGCGCTTGAACCACTCCCCGTTGCCCCACATGTGCAGCTCACCGGCGTACAGGCGATCCTGGGGGTACTCGCTCACTTCTTCCTCCCGTAGAAAGGCAAACCGAACTCTTCTGATCTTCGCCCGGCGGCGGCTGTAGTGTCGAGGGGCCGCACCCGGGCCCAGACCACCGCCGTGGCGTGGTCGCCCTGATCGCGGCCGCTCCCCTGCTGTACCGCGCGCTACGCGCCTACCGCTCGCCAGGTGAGCAGTGAGCCATCCCCGGCACGGGCTCGACGAGATCATCCACGCTCCGGTGCGGCTGTCCATCATGGCGATACTCGCAGCGGCCGACACGGTCGAGTTCCGCTTTCTGAAGGACGAGATCGAGGTCAGCGACTCGTTGCTGTCCAAGCACATCCAGACGCTGGAGAAGGCGGGCTACGTGCTGGTGGTGAAGGCCTTCGTCGGTAAACGCCCCAAGACCTGGCTGTCGCTGACTGACGAGGGCCGCGACGCCTTCCAGAGCTACATGGCGGGAACCCCGCACACCTGAGGCCACCCCGCCTCTCCACCGGCAGGAGTGATCCAGTCTGCGGGCCTCGGCGGGTACTCGATGACCGACATGCATGCCGACGCGCGGAGCATTCAGCGGCGCAGGCGGGCGATGTAGCCGGGGCCTGCCGGGTCGCGCTCCAGGGCCTCCAGGGTCCACGCCGACTCGGCGACGGTGGCCGCGAGTTCGTCCGGCGTCGCGAGCCAGTACTCGAACCATGGCGTCGTCGTCGCGCCGTCCCGTACCCGGATACGCAGCTGCCCGCGGGCTCGCCCGCGGCGGAGGTTCCAGGCGTGGTAGTCGGCATGGTCGGCGCCGCCGTCGCCGGGGTCCATGCCCGAGCCGATCAGCTGTGCGCCGGGGCGCGCCACCACGGCAAGCGCCGCCAGGACCTCGGGCGCCTGCGCCGGGCCGCCCAGCAGGCCAAGGTTGTTGCCGAAGAGAGCGATCGTGTCGAACTCTCCGAGCCCCTCAGGCAGGGACGGCACCAAGCCGATGACCGCCTCGACCCCCCGCTCGCGCGAGACGCGCACCGCCTCGGGCGACGGCTCCAACCCGACCACCTCATGGCCGAGAGCCGACCAGGGGACGGCGTGCCGCCCGCCGCCGCACCCCACGTCCAGGATCCGGCCGGCGGCCTGCTCCCAGCCCCAGCGCTCCAGGTCCGACCAGTGCTCCGGCTCGGTGAAGTACCGCGACGCGTCGTTGGCGGCGATCAGGCCGTCGTCGCGCTCGATCACCTCAACCGCCGACCACGGCGCGGCGCCGGCGTCCCAGCAGCGGGCCAGGATGCGGCCGAAGGCGTCGTCGATGCGGGGTTGCCGCGGGTACGGGTTCGAAGCCGGGTCGGTGTTCATGGGCGCAAGGATGTCACCCGGCCGCGGGGCGCACATGTGAATAACCGGCGGGCACCTGCGCCGGTTCTGCCAGGACGGATCGCTGCGCCACGCCCGCCGACTCTGGAGGTCGGCAGGCGTGTCCAAAGCGCCTCGGCTCAGTCGAGAACGGCAGTGGCCTCCACCTCGACCAGCAGATCAGGTTCTCCCAGCGCCGCAACGCCCAGCAGGGTGATCGGCTTGACCGGGTCGACCCCCAGTTTCGCCGCCGCCCGCGCGACCCCCTCGCCCAGCAACGGCATCTTGTCGGGCGTCCAGTCGACGACGTAGATGGTCAGCTTGGCCACATCGTCGAAGGATCCGCCGACTCCGGCCAGGGCGGTGCCGATATTGAGATAAGCCTGCTCGACCTGGGCGGCCAGATCCGCCTCACCGACTGGTCGGCCTTCGGCATCGCGGGCCACCTGGCCCGCCAGGAACACCAGCTTCGATCCAGTGGCGATCGACAGTTGGCGGTAGACGTCGGGCTTCGGCAACCCGTCGGGATTCACCAGCGTCACGGTCATGTCCGCTCCTCACGTATGTTCGGCCTCGAGAACATAGCAAAGCTATGTATTGTTGTGCCATGGTGAGGACGAAGGATCCGGCGGTCCGCTCCCTGCTCATCGACCGAGCCGCGCAGATGCTCGCCGCCCGGCAGCCGGTCACGCTCCGCTCGCTGGTGGCCGGAACCGGAGTGTCGACCATGGCCGTCTACACCTACTTCGGCAGCATGGACGGCCTTTGGACAGCGATGCGGCAGGAAGGCTTCACCCGCCTGGCCGCCCGCCTCACCGCGGTCGCGCCGTCGGAGGATCCGGTACGGGATCTGGCCGCTCTCGGCGCCGCATACCTGTCCAACGCCATGGCCGGCCCGGACCTCTACCGGGTCATGTTCGACGCCGGGTTCGAACTCGAGAACGCCGCGGCCGCGGATGACACGCTGCACTGCCTGGTCCGGACCGTCGAACGGGCCACGGCCATGGGCCGTTTTCGCGAGGACGTCGATCCGCTGGAACTGGCCACGCAGAGCTGGACCATCGGGCATGGACTGGCATCGCTGGTCGCCACCGGCCCTCTGCCCCGTCAATCGCTGGCCCATGGCGTGCCGCTGCTGACGGCCCTGTTCACCAGCGCAGGCGACAACCCCGAACAATGCCGCCGGTCAGTCGAACACGGCTGGGCGCTTCTGACCGCTGATCGCTGCCCGTCCTCGCCGGAGTAGCGGCTGGGGCCGTTCTCGGCATCGCCGTACCGTCCTCCGGATGAGGCAAAGGCGCTCTTCTTGCACTATCCCCACGGAGTAACGACGGTTACTTGAGGGAAGAGCGTGTCCGCCGCCTCCACGAGGATCAGGAATCCCGTTATCCCGACGATCCAGCTCAGTGCCGTACGGGATCCGGAGGACATCTTGTGGCGCCACCGTTCGAACCGTTCACGGACCCGTTCGCCCAGGGCAGCCCATGCGACGAAGAGCAGGAGGCCGGGAAGCACCATGATGGCCACGTACACACCCAGGAGCGGCGCCCATTGAACGGCGGGCAGGCCGGCCGAGGCCATGATGGCGATCGCGCCGAAGTAGGGCATGGCGGTGGCGAACTCGAACAGCCAGGTCCCCAGCCCCAGCAGCAGCATCGAGCGCATGGTGAAGGACCCCTCCCGGATGGACGCACGTTCGGGGTTCTTGCCGGGGATGAAGTAGCTCCCCACGATGAGCGCAACGCCGAGGGCGGCCTGTCCCCACGCCCACACCGTGTCATCGACATGTGGCACGACGGCGCCCAGGCCGAGCATGAGCAGCACGCCCAAGGCGAAGTACGCGATCGCGACCGTTCCGAGGTACACGCCGAGCAGCGCGCCCACGCGGCGTGGCCTGGACAGCAGCAGATAGAGGGTTATCCCGATCACGGTGGGGCTCAGCGTGTCGAGCAGGGCCAGGGCGAGCAGCGCACCGATCGTCTCAATCGACAAACGAGTCTCCCCTCGGAAGTCAAGGAGCCGTAATAACACGCCCGTGTTATTTATGCTAGCACATGGGTGTTAGCTAGTCTGTGGACGTGCCTCGACTCGTTGATCATGACCAGCGCCGGGCCGAGATCGGCGAGGCCGCCATCCGGGTGATCCTGCGTGAGGGCCTTGCCGGCGTGACCGTCCGCGGAATCGCCGCCGAAGCCGGCTGGTCCACCGGGTCTCTGCGACATTACTTCGCAAATCAGCGCGAATTGCAGGCCTACGTCGTACAGGCCACCACCGACGCCCTCCGCCGGCGAGTCCTCCCCCGCGCCCAGCGACCCCGCACGCAAGGAACGGTGGTCGAACAGGTCGCCACAATCGTGGAGGAGATGCTGCCGCTGGATGCCGAGCGGCGCGAGGAGTACGCGCTGTGGTCGGCGATCGTGGAATGGGAACGTCAACACCCTCCGGAAGGAGGCTCTGCGTCGTGGAACGAGCAACGGGCGCTGCATCGTCAATGCATCGCCGCCATACGCGGATACGAGCCGACCCGCGAAGTGGACCAGGCCACGCTCCCGCACCCTGACGCCCAGGTCGAGCTCTGGGCGGCGCTCCTGCACACGTTCGTGGACGGACTCGCCTCCCAGCTCATGAACACGCCCGGCGAAGTGTCCGCCGAGACCGCCGCACAACTGCTGCGTTCACTGCTGGAAGCCGTACCGCCCGCACGCGCGCACCAACCGCGACGTCAGGATTGACGGGTTGGACGACGAGCCCCCGAGACCGGAACACCTGCTCCTTCGCCCAGCCCGACCTTGGGCCGGCGTCCGGCAGCTGCGCAACCCGGATGAGGCGGCTGTCCGCTCACCAGGTGACCCGCAGCGTGTGCACGCCGTACACGAGGCTGAAGGCGCGGAAGTCCACCTGCTCGTACGGATCGGCCAGGGCGAGGCCGGGGAAGCGCCGCAGCA